>JAUWQY010000021.1 GCA_030610855.1 Dehalococcoidia bacterium | reverse complement strand
TTGGGCTTGCGTCCTCTGGCACCCGTGATAGCCCACGGTTTGGCCGGCAATGTGGCCGGGTCGATGTGCTCCGGAAGCACGACCGGCTCCATCATCTGACCGAGCATTCCATCAGCTAAAACCATCACCGGAACGCGGTATATGTCTGCCAGCTCGAAGGCCAGCATCACCAGTTCAATCGACTCCGGTATGGTTGCCGGAGCGAGGACAATCATGCGGTAATCGCCATGTCCCCCTCCCTTGGTGGCCTGGAAATAGTCCCCCTGCGCGGGGGCGATGTTGCCCAGCCCCGGACCACCACGCACCACGTTGATGACCACGCAAGGCAGGTCGGCGCCGGCGACATAGGATATGCCCTCCATCTTAAGGCTGATCCCGGGGCTGGAGGAGGAGGTCATGGTGCGCGCGCCCGCCGCCGCAGCGCCGTAGCACATGTTGATCGCCGCCACTTCGCTCTCTGCCTGGATGAAGACCCCGCCTGCCCTGGGCATGTGTGCGGACATGTATTCCAGCAGCTCATTCTGCGGGGTGATGGGATAGCCAAAGTAGGAACGGCAGCCGGCACAGATCGCCGCCTCCGCCATAGCCTCATTCCCTGTCATCAGCACTTTATCGATCTCCGGTATTACCTCCCTTCACGCGGTTTCTTCTCCCGATAGACCTCAATCGCTATGTCGGGACAGGTCTGGGCGCAGAAAGCGCACCCGATGCAGCGTTCAGGTTGTTTCATACAAACAACATTGTACCCGCTCCGGTTGGTCTCCGTCGAATAGGCGAGCACATCCTCAGGGCAGAATGCCAGACACAGCCCGCAACCCTTGCATCGCTCTCCATCTATTACTACTGTTCCCCTTGGCATACCTATCGCCTGCTCTCAATCACGCCCGGTCCTCCCGCCGCCGCCCTCCAGAAAAACCCCTGTCTTCAGATTCTGATTTCAACCATGTCTCTGGGCCGGCTTTCCTACCGTTTTGGCTTTTCGAATCCTATCTTCAGCCAGCCTTATTGCGGCTGTGAAAAGGGGCATCTTCTCTTTCCGCGAGGTCTCAATCATCTCTTTGCCCCGGTCATAGATCCTCTTTATGTCAGCGAAAGCTCTCTCCTGAGAATATCCTCGCGGGTGAAACTCATGAGCAACGTTTATCACTCCTCCGCCGTTGATCCAGAACTCAGGGGCGTGCAGGATTCCCCTGTCCTGCAGCATTGCGGCGTGTTTCCGGGGCTCCCACAGCTGATTATTCGCTGCGCCGCCCACAATGCGGCATCTCAGTTCAGGAATGGTATCGTCATTGAGTACCCCGCCGAAGGCATTGGCGGAGAATATGTCGCATTCTTGTTTATGTATTTCATCCGAGGGAATCAGCCTGGCACCTACCTCCCTGGCTATCTTCTGAGCGCCTGCCTCGTTTATGTCCGCACCGATAAGTATCGCTCCCTCAGAGGCCAGCATTCTGGCCAAACTGCCGCCCACCTTACCGGCAATGCCCTGGATGGCGACGGTCTTGCCCTTGAAGGACTCCGTGTCATATACTGCCCCCAGGCAGGCTTTCAATCCCCAGACAACCCCCATAGCCGTTACCGGTGAAGGGTCTCCGCTCCCTCCCATCTCTTGAGGTAATCCGGTGACCCACTCGGTTACCTCTCTCATTACTATGACATCGTCGACGGAGGTGCCCACATCTACTGACGTAACAAACCTGCCGCCGATGCTGTTTATCAACTCGGCGTAAGCTCTTAGCTGTTCCTTTCTCTTGTTCTTATCCTGCGTCGCCTCTCCTCTGATCACGGCCTTGCCGCCGCCGAAACTGACACCGGCTTTCGCCAGTTCGGTATCTTCGCCCACAGCTAGGGCCAGCTTGTAGGTCATATCTCTGGCCAGTCGACTATTATCAACGAGGGCTTCCGTTTTTGTCGGATAGGCGCGCCACCTTGTGCCGCCCAGACCCGGCCCCAGCGTGGTGTCGTCGATAATAATGCTGATCTCAAGGCCCAGCTTCTCGTCATTCCAGAGGACCATCTGCGCAAACTTGTGTTCTGATTCCAGGTACTCTATTAGTTTCTTCTCAACGTTGTTCAGCTCCTACCTCCTGGCGCTTAACAAAAATCAGGAGTCTCCGTATTTCGGAGACTCCTGGCCGGTCTAGCGGCTACCGGGATGAAGTTTGCCTCCATCCCGGTAACTAATATGATAGGGTTCACCCCGCAAGCAGTTTCTGGTTCCCTTCGGTGGCATGCGAGAAAGCCGACATTCGTTCGGGATTTTCCCTGATGAAGCATCACCCTCAGACCTGATGATAGCCTGTGTCCGCGGTTTTGTCAATTTCCTGTGACCGCTCAGTGCCTAAGTGGCCCGTCTCTTTGTCTTTGCGAGGAGCGAGATTCCTCACCTGCGGTTCGGAACAGGCTCCGCAATCTCTAGGTGAGATTCTCAGGCCAACTGGACGCTCTCCTGCCTCGGAATGAGATTGCCCACGCCCCGATTGCATCGGGGCTCGCAATGACACGGAAGGCTATTACTGAACGTCGCAGATACCTAAAGCACCACGCATCTACCTGCGCTAGCTCATTCCCGCAGCGGGCCAGAGAGGGTCTTACGCCTGATCAGGCGTAAGACTACGGCAATGGATCAGTAGGCTGCATCCATGAACTCGGCTATCGCCTCGAAATGGACCTTGTCCACCATGAGTCCCAGGGGAGCGTATACTATCTGATCGCCGGCCCAGAGTATTGTCGGCCGTGCCTCACCCGTCATTCCCCGGATACCCATCAGGATATTGGCGATATTGTCATTGATCCTCAGGGTGTTGACCTTTACCGGCGCCTTGATCTCACCGTCTTCAATAAAATAGGAATCGGCAGTAAGCGTACTGGTGAAATCGCCGGCCCTCAGGCCGTGAATGGGATAGGTGTACCAGAGCCTTCCTACCAGTATCCCTCTCTTAATCTGCTTTAGCAGGGCTTCGAAGGCGGTGCTTGAAGCGGACTCAAATACGACATTGGTAGCCGCAGCGTGCGGTTGCGTGCCGAAGTTTCTCCCGCCTCCTCGAGCAAATCGAAAACCGTTTCTCGGCACCAGCGCCTGTTGAACATCTCCGGGATTAACTCCTAGTTTCTCCTTTGCATTGGGATCATGCAGAATTCTCTGGTATTCATACCAGTCACTTAGCAGACCGCTGAGCACCCCTTCTTTTATCAAAGTAGTTTCTCCCGTAGCCAAACCTTCGCAGGTAATGCCCTTGGAACCGATTAGCCCCGGAGCATTGCCTTTGTCAACGATAGTCAGTCCATCTGAGGCCACCTGGCTCCCCAGCTTTCCCAGAAAACATGATTGCCGGGAGTAGAAAGAGCCGGTGGTACAGGAGGGGATGACGAGGTGGCTCAGTAGTTCTCCGATCGGCTGCGGGCCAAGAATCACAGGGTAATCGCCGGACGGCACTCGAATTCCGCCCAGCGAGTTAATCGCGTTGCCGGCGGCCTCGCTTCCCGCTGCATCGTCCAGGTCACTGAGCTTAAGATGAACCGAGTAACCACTGCCCTTAGCGTCCCCCTTCTCCACCATACTGGTGACATGGGCTAAGATAGCCGCAGACTCATCACTCTGAACAGCGGGCATATCATAGGAGCTGATAGCCATTCTCTCTTGAAGTATGGAGAGATCGCCACCCACTATAAGCCCGAGGTCATGAAGTGCTCCGCCGGGAGCCATGTTTCTCAGTTTTTCAGAGCCCAGAAACGACCATAGCGCCCCGTCAAGGATCTTCCATCCTCCTCCAACCAGCCCCTCGTCCGTGATGCCCATGACCATCGGGTCATGGTAGTCAAAAAGGCTCCTCTTCTCGCCAGTTGCCTGCGGCAGAGACCGGAACTCGGGGTCAACAATCGCTCCCTGTTTTGCTTTCTCCAGGGCAAGCTTCACTCCCTCCAGGGACAGGTCCCTCTCCTCCGAACCAAAACCGATCCGGCTACCATCGGGGCCGTCGAGAACAATCTGAATTCCAATTCCATAATCGACGGTTGATTTTACTTCTTCAACACCATTGCACGGGATGTGGGAGGTGTAGTTTAGCCTCGTCCATAGGCGGTTATTTGCCGATGCAAAGACCTGAGCCGACTTGATCTCAGGCTGGGACTTTAAGAAGGCAACTGCTCTTTCAACCGATTTCTCTAATTCCCTGAGTTCTTTCACTTTGTTCCTCCTACAAGCCTGGCATACCCTCTCAGTGTCGGGCCGCCATTACCGAGTTTCTTGGCCTGCATCGGCTGCCCCTTGCCGCAGTTGAAAACCGGGTATATCCTCAGGTCATTTCCTACGGCATCAATCGACATCAAATAGTCTTTGGTATTGGCCATTATACCGCCGTCCCTGAACATCTCACCGAGTTGGCCGTTCTTAATCTCGAATACCTTTCTCGCCGTAATACGGAAATTCTCTCTGCTTTCTGAAATGGACGGGATGCGGTGACCGACCAGGTAGTATCCGTGATCGACTTCCTTTATCATCTTTTGCGGGTCATGCTTCCCCTGCCCAAACACGGTGGTCGACATTCTAATCAAGGGGACAAGCGATGCATCGATGGCCTTGAAGTGACCGTTCGGACTCACGCCGAGAGTAGCTGCCGTTTGCCGGGAGTTCATAAACCCGCGGAACACTCCTTTGTCGATATGCGTTACCCTCTTTGCCGGTGTCCCTTCATCATCATATTCGTAGTGACCGTAGCCCGGAAGCAGGGGGTCGGAATAGGCTGAGACAAGGGGAGAAGCCACCTGTTTACCGAGCATAGTCTCCTTGAGACTTCTTAAGAACCAGCTTCTCCCGGCATAAGCTGTTTCCAGTTTGAGAGCTCTGTCAAGCTCGGTAGGGTGACCGATAATCTCATGGACAAGAAGCGTGTTATAGTGGGGATCCGTTACCACTGCCACCTCTTTATCTGAAGACGGACAGGGTCTCGTTTCCGAGAGTGAGACATTGTCAGCAGCCAGGTCCAGGGCGAAATGCATGAGCGGCTTTGACTTGATCAACTCTTCATCGATCCCGTCGATCAGAATCTCCCATCCCCGTTGGTGCCCGATGACGTCATAGTGGGTTTGCTGAGCCCCGCTGTTGCCAATGGCAACGACGACACAAAGCCCCTGTGTTAGGGCATAGGTCCGGTCGAGACTCGCCCCTTCGGAACTGACAACGAGCTCCCTGATGAGCGAAGTCTCCACCATGATCTGGTTCACCTTGACTCTCGGGTCATAAGATGCTACCGCCTTAGAGACCTCCTGTGTCAATTTGCTGACTTCCTCCAGGGAGACGTCTACCGGGTTAATCCTGTAGACGCCCGGAACAGTATGCTGACAGATTTCCATCGGCGCAAGTTCAGTACTGCGCAGCGACTGTCCCAGGATTTCCCAGCGGTTCTTCCTCTCGCTCTTCATCCTCGAGTTGGCGATTGCTCGTTCGTAGGCCTGGCGCAGGCCGCCTTCGATGACTCCGGCAAGATTATCCGCATCTGCCGAGCCAAGCGTTTGACCGAAATAACCGGCAGCAGTAATGTCCCTGCCGGCAATGACCCTCAGGCCGTAAGAAAACCTGTAGTCGCGAAGGCTGAACTTCCTCATCCCATCCTGAGCCATCGCTCGCTGTCCTTCTCCCACTCCTAGCCTCAAATCGATATAGCAGCAGTCCTTTAGCTTATCCTTGGTTCCCGATATCAGATTTGAGAGCTCGTCTTTTACCTTGTCGATTAAGGCAATATTCACTTTATTTGCCTTCTTTGCCATCAGTAAGCCTCCCTTCTTGGTGATGAGATCGCTTGATTGCGTGGTCGGGGCATGTACATCGCCATAATACCCGAAAACAGTACGTTTTTCAATGGCTTGTACTCGTTCAGGTGATTAGTGACGCTTCTTTCTTGTCATTGCGAGGAGCGAGATTCCTCACCTGCGGTTCGGAACAGGCTCCGCAATCTCTAGGAGGGGCATGAGATTGCCACGCCCCGACAAGTCGGGGCTCGCAATGACACGGAAGGTTATTACCCGATGTTACAAGCACATGAAGTGTCACCCATCTATCTGAACTAGATCATGGCTTGTTCTGGCTAAGTCGCAGCACCCTCCTGTGCTATAATTGCCGACAAAACTGGAGGCAGAGAAACTCAATGCCAGAAGCAAAAGTCGGCATCATCGGGGGAAGTGGTCTCTATAAGATGGAGGGGATGACGGGGGTGGAGAAAGTGAAGGTAAGCACACCCTTTGGTGAGCCCAGCGATCCTATCATCCTCGGGAGTCTTGAGGGAGTAAGGGTTGCTTTTCTGCCCAGGCATGGCGAGGGGCATCGAATAGGACCCGGGGAGCTACCGGCGAGGGCCAATATCTATGCCTTGAAATCTCTGGGAGTGGAGAGGATCATCTCGGTGGGCGCTGCGGGCAGTCTTAGGGAAGGGATTGAGCCGCTGGATATTGTCATCCCTGACCAGCTCATAGACCGCACCAGAGGAAGAAGCGGCACCTTCTTCACAGGAGGGATAGTAGCCCATGTCTCCCTGGCCGAGCCTTTCTGTCCTGTTCTGAGGCAAATCTCGCTTGAGGCAAGCACGAGGGTCGGAGCCAGGGTGCACCAGGGCGGTACTTATCTGGTGATGGAGGGGCCACAGCTCTCGACAAAGGCTGAGTCGCAACTGTATCGTTCCTGGGGTGCCGACATCATCGGGATGACGGCTTCGCCCGAAGCTAAACTGGCCAGAGAGGCCGAAATATGCTATGTCACGCTTGCTCTGGTCACCGACTATGATTGCTGGCATCCGACCCACGAATCGGTGACGACGGAGATGATATTGACCAGCCTGCGGACGGCTGTTGATACTGTGCAGAGAATCCTGAAGCTATTACTACCTGCCTTACCGCAGAAACGGGACTGTGCCTGTGCCAGCGCACTTGAACATGCCATAGCCACCGGGACGACATACATACCGCAGAGGAAGAGGAAAGAGCTGGAACTCCTGATCGGCAAGTATCTGGACAGGAAGGAAGATGTCAGTCGGCCCTGAGTTCGGGTGTTTGCCCACTGCTATCGGCAGCATGCCTCACGTCGATCCTGATGAAGCTTGCTCCGCCGTCATGAAATACCTTCCTGGCATTCCTGCCTGGCCTCAATTGCCGAGGCGCTCTCTTGAAGAAGGGATGGTTGCTCAGTGCAGCGAGGGTTTCCCCGGGCTAGTCATGGAAGGGGACAAAATGCGCATCGATCCGTCGGCGGGTTTTGAGAGCGCGCTGGAACAAATCTATATTGATTGTGATGAAGGTAGTTTCCATAAATACGGGATTTCGGCTGAATATGCGGCCGGGCTTGCCGCTTTCCTCTCCCGCGCAGCAGGCAGTCGAATAGTCAAGGGGCAAATAACGGGCCCCATCACCTGGGGACTGACAGTTACGGGCCAGGATGGCCTGGGCATCATCTACGATGACACGCTGGCTGAGGCCGCGGCCAAGTTCCTGCGGCTGAAAGCTTCATGGCAGGAGAATATGCTGAGGAGGATAGCGCCTGACGTCATCATATTTGTCGACGAGCCCCACCTGGTTTCCCTGGGCTCGGTGTTTACTCCTATCCCCGAAGAGAAAGTGCCCGTTTTGCTCGGGGAGGTGTTCAGAGGAATCAAGGGAATCAGGGGACTGCACTGCTGCGGCAACAGCGACTGGTCGGTGCTTCTGGACACCGGAATCGACATTCTCAGCTTCGATGCCTATAACTACGCCTCTTCTCTCAGTGCCCACTCCGACAAGGTAAAATCGTTCCTTGAACGGGGTGGCGGCATCGCCTGGGGGATAGTCCCCAGCGATGAAGAGGCGCTGGCCAGGGAGTCTCTGTCAAGTCTTCGTGACCGCCTGGAGGATTCCATGGCTCTGTTCACCAGAGATGGCGTCAGGTTCAAACAGATCATAGCTCAAGGGCTGATAACTCCGTCCTGTGGCCTGGCAGGTTTGTCGCCCGGGGGGGCAATCCTGGCTCTGGAATTAACGGCTAAGTTGTCCCATGACTTAAGAAGTCGATATGTAGGGTGACCCCAGGTCTTTGTAGTTGCCCCGATGAAATCGGGGCAAGACCGCCCAACGAATTGGGCAACTACGTTTCTAGTCACTCTCAGTTTCCAGAGCTCTTATTTTATCCACCCTCTGCACGTGCCTGCCGCCTTCGAAATCCGTGACTAAGAAGGTTTTGACGACTTCCAGGGCTGACCCGGCGTCGGTATTCTCTCCACTGAGGCAGAGGACGTTGGCATCATTGTGACCGCGGGCCCGTTGTGCTTCGAATGCGTTATGGCACGAAGCCGCTCTGACACCCTTCATCTTGTTAGCAGCTATGCACATGCCTATGCCGGTGCTGCAAATTAGAATGCCGCAGTCACAACTTCCTGAAGCCACTGCCTCCCCCACCTTCCGGGCAATATCAGGATAATCCACGGGAACGGTGTCATAGGAACCGAAATCCTGATAGCTATGCCCCAGGGTTTGCAGAAAAGGCATAATCAGCTGCTTCAAGGCAAAGCCGCGATGGTCACAACCTATAGCTGTGCGCTTCACTATCTGACTCCATGTATTCCTTATAAGCTCTGTCAATCTCATATGATGGTATGATGCCCTCACGCAAGATTACGGGCGTTTGATGGATAACGTCCACTACCGTGGATTCCTTTCCGCCGGGACATCGGCCTCCATCGATAACGAAGTCGATTTTCGCTGCCAGTTGTTGTCGGACGTCATCGGCCGTGAGGGCAGGCGGTCTGCCGCTGATATTAGCGCTGGTTCCGATTATGGGATTCCCCAGGTGTTGAATGAGAGCCAGGCAGAGCAGATGGTTGGGAATGCGTACTGCTATGCCGGGTCCCCGGCCTAGATAGGACGGTAGTGAATCTGCTCTGGGCAGGACCAGAGTCAACCCGCCGGGCCAAAAACGCGTTGCCAAGAACAACGCGATTTCCGGCAGTTCATCGGTGGTCAGGATAGCCAGTTGCTCCGCATCGGCGATAAGCAGAGGAACCTGCCGGTGCCTGGGCCGGCCTTTTATCTCATAAATCCGTTCCACGGCCAGGGCTTGGAAGGCGTCAGCCCCTAGGCCATAGACCGTATCGGTAGGGAAGGCGATCACGCCCCCCTTCTTAAGGATTTCAACTCCCTGCTCGATTTCCCGCTGTAGAGCATCCATCTTTCCTGGCGCTAGTATAGCACGGTGTTCGTAGGCTCAGAAATCACTGCTTCTGAATGCGAACTCACGGGGAAGGTCTTGTCTGCGAATGCGATGTGTTGATATTGGTGCCTACCCCGTGTCATTGCGAGCGGAGCGAAACAATCTCATCTGAACTCATCGTGACTGCTCACAATCAAACTGGAGGTGACTGAACGACTACAGGTTGATAATAGCGCAGAACGATGATAAGCTAAATGCATGCCCCGCCGGAAACCTGAGACGAAAGAGAAGCCCGAAAGCCACAGAATTGCCGCCAGCGATGATATCGAAGTCTCCGCTTATCTGGAGCTGGCCAAGGAGCTGCGCGGCGAGCAATCTGTAGTTGAGCCCAAGTTACCGCCACGCGAGCGTGAGACCATAGTAGTTGTCGACTTTGGCTCTCAATACAGCATGCTCATCGCCAGGCGGGTACGGGAATGCCAGGTTTACTGCGAGCTTGTGGCGCATGATACGCCCTGGGAAAAGATAGCTCCTCTTAACCCGCGGGGATTTATCCTCTCGGGAGGTCCGGCCAGCGTTTGCGATCCCGGTGCCCCTTTGCCTTCATCCTACATCTACGAAAGCCGCCTGCCTGTAATGGGCATTTGCTACGGGATGCTGGCCGTTGCCCACCACCTGGGCGGCCACGTAGCCCGCGGAGCAAAGCACGAATACGGGCACACGATCTTACACCTGAGTGCTGAGGATTGCCCTCTCTTTGCCGGCCTTCCTTCATCTCTCCCTGTGTGGATGAGTCATGGCGATCAGGTAATGGAGTTGCCTCCGGGTTTCAGGGCTCTCGCTTACAGTGAGAACTCGCCGCTCGCTGTCATAGGTAACGATAGCACCATATACGGGCTGCAGTTCCACCCCGAAGTGGTTCACACAGCTGAGGGGAAAACCATATTCCAGAATTTCGTACTTCGAATATGTGGCTGTAAGGGCAACTGGACACCGGCCAATTTCATATCTGAGAGTGTAGACAAAATCAAGGACCAGGTGGGCGACGGGAGAGTGGTCTGTGCTCTTTCCGGAGGCGTCGATTCGGCAGTAGCTGCTACCCTTATTGACCGTGCCATTGGTAACAAGCTGACCTGCATATTCATTAACAATGGATTGTTGCGCCGTGATGAACCGGAAAGGGTGCTTAACACATTCAAGCGCAACCTGAAGATGGATATAGTTTATGTAGACGCTGCCGACCGGTTCTTAGAACGGCTCAAGGGAGTTACGGATCCGGAGCAGAAGCGGCACTCAGTAGGAAACGAGTTCATACGGATTTTTGAGGAAGAAGCGGCCAAGTTAGGCAAGATTGGTTTTCTGGCTCAAGGCACTCTCTATCCCGATGTCATTGAAAGCGCGTCTCCGGAGACGAAAGCTGCTGTCAAGATAAAGAGCCACCACAATGTCGGCGGGTTGCCGGCCAGGATGAATTTCACCCTTATTGAGCCTCTGAGGCACCTGTTTAAGGACGAGGTTCGACAGGTTGGGTTGGCTCTGGGGCTGCCTGAGGATATGATCTGGCGGCAACCTTTCCCGGGACCGGGACTATCGATTCGCATCATCGGCGAAGTGACCCGGGAAAGACTGGAGATACTCCGGGGTGCTGACTCGATTCTGATGAATGAGATCAAGAATGCCAAGCTTTATCGCCAGCTATGGCAGAGCTTTGCCATACTTACTGATGTCAAGAGCGTTGGCGTCATGGGCGACTATAGAACATATGGCTACCTGGTGGCGGTCAGAGCAATAACCAGCGAAGATGCCATGACCGCTGATTGGGCACGTCTGCCCTACGACCTTCTCGCCAGAATATCCGACCGCATAATCAACGAAGTGCCCAATGTCAACAGGATAGTCTATGACATCACCAGCAAGCCCCCGGCAACTATTGAATGGGAATAGCGGCTCAGCCTCCTGTCGTTTTTGAGAGAAGATTTCAACTTCACTCGGGGCGATAAGGGATAGCCAAACACTTGCAACTGCGAGCAAAATTAAGATTGAGGGTGATTAAGAATGTAGTGCGAGGCTTTAGCCTCGTGCTGCACGACCCTAAAGGGTCGCACTACAAAATCTGGAGATGAAGAATTCCCGGGATAGCCAAGACAAATCTGACTCCAAAGCTAAAGCAAAATTCAACAACCTAAAGATTAAGAAGGAGGTGAAAGGTGAGTTACTCTAGTGAAGAGACGAGCGACGAACAGCTCGATATACAGGACGATTTGGAGATGCTGCGCGATGCTCTGGCATACGAGTTGCAGGCCATTAGCCAGTATGAGGAGCATCTACTATATCTGCAGAATGAAGAGGCTGCCACTGCGGTGGAGCATATTATCGAACAGGAAAAGGAGCATGTCGCTGAGCTCCTGAGACTGATTCAAACTCTCGATCCTGTTCAAGCCGAAAAACTCAAGAGGATTCTATAACGCCATGGCAAACCGAACTAAGTTAAAGGGTGTCAAGAAGAACAGAGGGAAGAACAAGAAGAAGAAGAAGGGATAGCTGTTCTCTGAAGCTGCGTTGGTTGTTCCCGGCGGCGTTCGCCATCGTTCGCAGTGACGTTTTCCAGAAACTGGCGTTGCCAAACCCGCGGAATAGAGGACTTAGTACGACCATGCTGTGTAGATTGACACGCGGGAGTGGCATGTGAAGACACTGGTTGTCGGTAGCGGAGGCAGGGAACACACTTTGGTGTGGAAGATTGTCCAGAGTCCCAGGGTGGAAAGAGTTTTCGTCGCTCCGGGAAATGCCGGCACAGCGGCTATCGCGGAAAACCTGAATTTGCACCCTACAGATATAGAAGGCCTGGGCAAGGCGGCTGAGAAGAAAGGCATCGACCTTGCCGTGGTCGGTCCCGAGGCTCCGTTGGCTGCCGGCATAGTGGACTACTTCAACAGCCTGGATATCCCCGTTTTCGGCCCCACTGAAGCAGCCGCCCGGATAGAAGCAAGCAAGGGTTTTGCCCGAAATCTGATGGAAAAATGTGGCATTCCCTGCGCCAAAGGCGCTGTTTTTTCTTCTTATCATGAGGCTCGTGCATACATTCAAGAACAACATCTGCCTGTCGTCATCAAGGCCGACGGGCTGGCGGCCGGCAAAGGTGTCGTCATCGCCGGTTCTTTGGCGGAAGCTGAGAAAGCCCTCGCCGACATCATGGAAGCGAGGATTCTTGGCGCCGCCGGGGACAGGGTAGTAATCGATGAATATGTCAATGGCCGTGAGGTGAGCCTCATAGCTTTTACCGACGGTAAGACAGTCTCCGTCATGGTGCCGGCCTGCGACTACAAGAAAATCGGGGACGATGATCAGGGCCCCAACACCGGGGGCATGGGAAGCTACAGCCCTCCGGGCTTCTTCTCCGCTGCGATGACGGAAAAGGTAACCAGGGATGTTTTGCTATCCGCCGTCAAAGCTATGGCTAAGGAAGGTACACCCTATAAAGGGGTGCTCTACGCAGGCTTGATGGTTACTAACGGAGAGCCTGTGGTGTTGGAATTCAACGCTCGCTTTGGCGACCCTGAAACCCAGGTCGTTTTGCCGCTTCTCAAAACTGACCTCGTGGATATAATCATGGCCGTGATCGAGGGCAGCCTTGACCGGGTGAGGATAGAGTGGAGGTCCGAGGCTTGCGTGGGAGTGGTTATGGCTTCCGGTGGTTATCCCGGCAGCTATAAAACCGGCTTTCCCATACAGGGGATAGGCAGTGTGGATAAGGACGTGCTGGTCTTCCATGCCGGAACTAAGCTGGGGAATGATGGCAATATCTGTACCGATGGCGGGCGAGTGCTCACGGTCGCAGGCGCGGGCAAAGACATAGCTGAAGCTCGAGAAAAGGTCTATGATAACATTAGACGCATCTCTTTTGACGGTTGCTACTATCGCAAGGACATTGCCTTAAGGGAGATACATAGTATAAACTCTATCGCCTGAGCACCGAGCCCCAGACTTTGGGTAATGGGATTCTCGGTTCAGAAGCTAGACGTTGGAATTCGGAGGTTAGTCGACAATGCCATTAGTGGGTATAGTCATAGGGAGTAAGAGAGATACCGAGCTCATACAGCCGGCGCTGGATGTGCTCAAGGAACTGGGCATCGAGCACGAGTTTTCCGTTATCTCAGCCCATAGAAATCCGCAAAGAGCCAGAGAGTACGGCCTGGAGGCAGAAAAGAGAGGGCTCAAGGTCATCATCGCGGCTGCGGGTTACGCCGCTCACCTTCCCGGTGTCCTGGCCAGTTGGACAACCTTGCCGGTAATCGGCGTCCCCCTGCCTACCAGTGAGCTTAAGGGCATGGATGCTTTGCTCTCAGTAGTCCAGATGCCGGGGGGAGTTCCGGTAGCCTGCACGGGTATCGGGGCAAGTGGGGCGAGGAACGCCGCCCTCCTTGCGGCCCAGATTCTAGGTCTGGAGGATAGAGAGATAAGAGAAGCCTATCGTAAATACAAACAAGAGTTGGCAAAGGGATGATATGATCGAGCGCTACTCCAGGCCTCAGATGAAGAAGATCTGGTCTGAGGAAAACAAGTTTGACAATTGGCTGAAGGTGGAGATAGCCGTCTGTGAAGCTTGGGCCGAACTGGGTGAGATCCCCCGGGAAGCCATCCCCAGAATAAGGAAAGCCAGCTATAACCTGGACCGTATTGCCGCGTTTCTGAAGGTGACCCACCATGACACGACCGCCTTTCTTAACTCCGTGGCTGAAAGCCTGGGTGAGGAGTCGCGCTTCATACATCTGGGGCTCACTTCCTCAGACGTTTGGGATACCGCCCTCGGTCTGCAGTTGACCCAGGCGGCGGATATACTGGCCGAAGACGTGGCCGGGCTCATATCGGTCCTGAAGGACAAAGCTATCGAGCACAAGTACACCACTATGATGGGACGAACTCATGGTGTTCATGCTGAGCCGACTACCCTGGGCCTGAAGATGGCCCTCTGGACTGAAGAGATGAAGCGTAATGCTCAAAGGCTGGCGGAAGCTAAGAAGGCTATCTCGGTGGGGAAAATATCAGGAGCGGTCGGCACTTATGCCACTGTATCTCCTCAGGTTGAGGAGATAACTTGCGCCAAGTTAGGGCTTGCTCCGGCTCCCGTATCAAACCAGATAGTCCAGCGCGATCGTCATGCCCAGTTCCTGACTACTCTGGCCATAATGGCCGGCTCCCTGGAGAAATTCGCTACTGAGATCAGGAGTCTCCAGCGAACGGAAATTCGCGAAGTTGAAGAGCCATTTGAAGCGGGACAAACGGGCTCCTCAGCGATGCCCCACAAGAGAAATCCCGAGCTCTGCGAGCGCATCTGCGGACTGGCGCGATTAGTAAGAGGCCATGCCCTGGTCTCTCTGGAGAACATCGCCTTATGGCATGAACGTGATATCAGCCACTCATCGGCAGAACGAATTATCCTGCCTGACTCGTGTCTGGCGATGGATTACATGCTATCCATATTTACTTCAGTGATGAGAGAACTCAAAGTCTATCCCGAGAACATGCGCTGCAACATCGAGCTCACCCAGGGGGTGGTCTTCTCCCAAAGAGTGCTCCTCGCACTAATAAGCAAAGGCCGGACGCGGGAAGAAGCCTACAGAATAGTGCAGGATAATGCCATGGAAGCATGGCAGGGCAGGAAGAGCTTTCTGGCGCTGCTCCAGAAGGATAGACGGATAGCAAACAGCTTAACCGGAGATGAGCTGAAATCTCTTTTCGATTACGATTACTATCTGAAACACGTAGACACCGTCTTCGAGCGATTGGGATTGACTGAAGGCGAATGCGGAGAGAAATCGGGCAGGGCTGAGTCCGCTGAGTTGGCGTCTGGGGCGCCATAGTATTGAGTGGCGTTAACTTCGGTCCTCCTGTCATAGCGCTCAACCGAGCGGAATAGGAAGATGAAAACCGCACAAGAATACATCGATAGCATGAAGAGAATGCGTTTTGAACTCTACATGTTTGGAGAGCAGGTCACCGATCACGTGGATAACCCCATTATCAGACCTGCGATGAACTGCATGGCTGCTACATACGAACTTGCCGAAGAATCAAAATTCCCGCAATACCAGGAGCTCATGACGGCCACATCTCACCTGACGGGGAAGAAGGTAAACCGCTTTTGTCACATTCATCAGAGCGTCGAAGACCTGGTCAACAAGTCAAAGATGGGCAGGGTACTGGGTGCCCACACGGGCTCTTGTTTTCAGCGTTGCGTCGGGATGGACACGTTAAATGCTCTATCGATCGTGACTTACGACATTGACCGGAAGTACGGCACTGGATACAACAATCGCTTCCTGGAATACTTGAGATATGTACAGGATGAAGACCTGGTCTGTGGTGGTGCCATGACCGATGCCAAGGGCGACAGAGGTCGTCGTCCATCAGAGCAGGCTGATCCCGACCAGTATCTTCACGTGGTGGAGGAGAAGCCGGACGGCATTGTGGTTCGCGGAAACAAGATGCACCAGACGGGAGCTGTCAACTCGCATGAAATCATCTGCATGCCGACCAGGGCTATGCTTGAAGAAGATAAGGACTATGCTATTGCCTTTGCCTTGCCGAGCGGCAGTGAGGGAATCATATACATATATGGCAGACAGCCATGCGACACGAGAAAAATAGAGAGCCCGAATATGGATGTCGGCAATATTCTTTACGGCGGGCAGGAGTGTATGGTTGTCTTTGACAATGTGTTTGTTCCCTGGGAGCGGGTCTTCATGTACAGAGAGCATGACTTCGCCGGTGAGCTGGTAGAGAAGTTTGCTTCCTATCACCGCCAGAGTTATGCCTGTAAATCGGGCATGGGCGATGTCTTGATTGGCGCCAGTCAGTTGATTGCTGAATATCAGGGCACTTCAAAAGCTTCCCATATCAGGGACAAGATCATAGACATGATTCAGCTAAACGAAACCATGATGTCTTGCAGTCTTGCCTGTGCTTACGAAGGGCACCGAGAAGCCTCAGGGACTTACTTCGTAGACTCCCTGAGAGCCAATGTATCCAAATTGAATGTGACGAGATTTCCCTATGACATAGCCAGGCTGGCTCAGGACATCGCCGGCGGGGCGATAGCGACGATGCCTTCTGAGAAGGATCTTAAGCACCCCAGGATAGGCAAGTATGTTGCCAAGTATCTGAGGGGCGTTGAGGGTATCCCGGTGGAGAATCGTATTCGTCTACTACGGCTGATTGAGAACCTCACGATGGGTCTGGGAGCGGCGTGTTATCTGGCAGAATCGATGCATGGTGCCGGATCGCCTATGGCGCAGAAGATTATGATCGCTAGACAGACCGATGTGGAGAGAATGAAGGGCAGCGCGAAGAGGCTGTGCGGCATTGACCCCTAGCCGCCGGTTTGAAGACGAGCAACTCCTTTGCTCATCTAGAGAGACACAAGAGCAAACTTGCTGAATTGCCACTTGGAGTATGAGAGCCTGATCGGAGGAAATCATGAGTAGTAGCCCGGCAGTCTTAGTGAATGCAAACTTACCTCTGCCTTTGTTTCGGCGTGGGAAGGTAAGAGATGTTTATGACTTGGGTGACAGACTACTCATCGTCTCGACGGATCGCATCTCTGCCTTCGATGTTGTGCTGCCATGCGGCATCCCTGATAAAGGAAAGGTCCTTAACCAGCTTTCTGCCTTCTGGTTCCAGAAAACAGTTCATATTCTACCTAATCATATGCTCAAGGCAGTTGCTAGCAGTGTCATTCTGAAGGAAGTGAAGAGCCTCTCCGGCCAACGGGGAGAGTTGCCGGACTCTCTTATCGGCCGCTCCATGCTTGTGGCTAAGGCTGAACGCGTCCCCGTAGAATGCGTCGTTCGGGGCTATCTAGCCGGCTCGGCATGGGAGGAGTACAGGGAGACGGGGAGAGTTGGCGATATTAGTCTGCCCCCGGGAATGAAGGAAAGCCAGGAATTGTCCCAACCCATCTTCACCCCGACCACCAAGAGCGATACAGAGCATGACCGCCCTTTGACCAGTCAGGACACAAGGGACCTCGGGATTGAAGACCTTTTTGAGGAGTTACAACGAAAGAGCCTGCTCATCTACCGCTATGCTCGAGATTACGCCAAACGCAGGGGCATAGTGATCGCTGATACTAAGTTTGAGTTTGGCTTCATCAGTGGTCAGTTAGCCCTTATTGACGAACTACTGACTCCGGACTCAAGTCGCTTCTGGGATGCGGGCCAATATGAGCCGGGAGCTTCGCAGCCCAGCTTTGACAAACAGCCCATTCGCGACTGGCTTTCAGCTTCGGGATGGGATAAGAAACCGCCGGCGCCCATGCTGCCGCAAGAGGTAATCGAGGGGACAGCGGAGAAGTATCGGGAGGTGTACCTTAAGCTAACGGGTGGCGTCCTCGCAGGCTGACGAGACGACTGCTGTCAGTGGAAGCAGGCCGGCCCTTCACTAGAAGAAATAAGAAGAGCGAGCTCCAAACTTTGAAGCTCGCTCCTGAACATCGCTATTCAGCTGTAAATCACCCCTACTCTTCCACTTTAGCTTCCGGCTAAACTACCGTCGCCCCACTCATTGGGAGCCTTGCCTTATAGACGAAGAGCTCGGGGCTTCCATGTGCTCTCCGGCAATGCATCCTATCCATCAGGGGCCACTCCTGGCTACACTGCCAGAGAGCCTCGATCAGGAAACATCCATCGGCACAACCAGGCTTCTGTTCGCGTCATGCCCCACCTCCTTGCCAGGCACTGACCCTTGTTACCCAGCAAGTATATGCTAGCATAGTGCGGAGATTGTGTCAAGAACCGGAAGTACTGGGGTCCATGTCGGAAGCTGTGAGATTGGATCAGCTTCGTTCTGAGTTGAAATAGAAAACCCCCCACGGAAGCACTGAGGAGACCGCTGAGAGTCCAGGTTTCTTCAGCGCCAGGTGAATAGAGAGACGGCAGCGCATAGCTTTGCAGAGATTCCTTTGGACAATGTCTGGCCGTCGCGATACAATCTAGTTGTTTGCTTTTTGACGACCGGAAGGGGTCGTGCTATATGAAGGCGAGATGAAAACCCTGCTAAGGTTAATGGGCTTCGTCAAGAAATACCGGCTGCGGTTGCTTCTGGCGTTTATCTGCATGCTGGCAAGCTCAGCCTTCATGCTGGTCATACCCTGGTTGATTGGTGAAGCGATCGAGACAGTGTTGAGGCAGGGTGAGCGCAGTCAGCTGCTATGGCTGGCTGCGGCTGTGGTTGGAGCCGGTGTCCTGAGAGGTATGTCGGCCTTCGGGAATGGCTACCTGAGCGAAGTGGTATCTCAGGGAGCGGCCTACGATGTCAGAAATGCTCTCTATGACAAGCTGCAGCGACTGAGTTTTGCCTTTCACGACCAGGCTCAGACAGGAGAGCTTATGTCACGGGCCACTGCCGACGTCGAAGCAATCCGCAGGTTCTTCGCGAGGGGCTTGCTGGGTTTACTCCAGATATCCATCCTCTTCGCAGGCATCTCTTACCTTCTATTCTCGCTGAACTGGCGGCTGGCGCTCTTGACTCTACCTTTCCTGGTGGCCGTCGGCTGGCGGGCAGTTGCTGTTAGCAGGCGTCTCCGTCCCATCTGGTTGAAAGTCCAGCAGTTATTGGCGCGCCTGGGCACTACTCTGGAGGAGAACCTCACCGGGGTGAGGACGGTAAGAGCTTTCGCACACGAGGAGAAAGAGAGCCAGAAGTTCTCCACGCAGGCAACGCTGCTTTACGATCAGCACATTAAGGCTACTCGTCAGGCCGCTTTCAACACGTCCCTCATGGTGTTCCTGGTAACCATACCTGTAGCTCTGACTGTGTGGTATGGTGGACGCCAGGTGGTAGCCGGTGCCCTGACTATAGGAGGCCTCACCCAATTCATCTTGTATGTGATGATGATGGCAATGCCGGTGCGCCGCCTGGGGTTCATCACGAATGTCCTCTCCCGCGCTGTATCAGGCGGGCAACGTATACTGGAGGTGCTGGATACCGAATCAGTGGTTCAGGAGAAACCTGATGCTATTGAGCTTGACGGCAAGAGGGCGGGGGTCCGCTTTGAGAATGTAAGCTTCAGCTATGATTCGCCGGTTCCTATACTGAAGAACGTTAGCTTCAGCGTACAGCCGGGGGAATTGGTGGCTCTGGTCGGCGGCCTGGGCAGTGGCAAGAGCACTATTGCCCACCTCATCCCCAGATTCTACGATGCGAGCAGCGGGAGTGTCACCATTGAAGGTATTGACGTCCGTGACGTCACCCTGGCCTCACTACGCCGGAACGTAGGGATAGTACAGCAGAACACCTTCCTGTTTTCAGCTACGATTCGGGACAACATCGCCTACGGCACAGTAAATGCCGACATGGAGCAAATAGTGGCTGCGGCCAAGGCAGCTCAGCTCCATGATTTTATCGAGAGCCTTGCTGACGGCTATGAAACCTGGGTCGGCGAACGAGGCGTCACCCTCTCGGGCGGTGAGAAACAACGACTGGCTATAGCCCGTACCCTGCTCATAGATCCCGGCATCCTTATTATGGATGATTCCACGTCCAGCGTGGACGCCGGTACCGAGTATCTCATCCGCGGTGCCCTGGATGAGCTAATCAAGGGACGCACTACCTTCATTATTACCCATCGCCTGCCCATCATCAAAAACGCAGACCTTATCCTGGTGCTTGAGGACGGTCAGGTAGTGGAGCGAGGTAAACATAGCGAACTCATGGCCAGGAATGGGCTTTATCGACAGGTATATGAGTCGCAGCTCTCTGTAGCCGAGGATTCCGGAGAAGATCCTCAAGCCTCAAGATAACTAAGATTCGTGAGGAAGGTATAAGAAGAAATGAGCATGCATCACGGGGGAGGTCACCACGGGGGCGCTCAGCCTCATAGCACCTTCGACTCAGATAAGGTGCTGGGCAAAATATACGACGTCAGGGTTCTACGACGGCTGCTCAAATACCTGGCGCCGGTCAAATCACATTTAGGGCGGGGAGCCATCGGAATGGCGATGCGTTCTTTCGCTACCATAGCTGTGCCCCCTTTGGTCGGTATGGCTGCCGACCGCATACAAATCGCTATACAAGGTGGTGATCTCAGTGGGCTGAATACTATCGTCATCATGGTTGTTGGTGTGGCATTGCTGGGCTGGGGTGGTCGATATCTGGAACAACTATACCTGGGCTATGTCGGGCAGGGGATACTCTTTAGAGTGCGCACCGAGATGTTTGACCACCTGCAGAAGCTCTCGCTGGGCTTCTTCGACCGCAACAAAGTGGGCAGGATCATGTCCCGTGTGCAAAGCGATGTGCAACAAATACAGGAGCTTCTTGCCAGCGGGATGCTTAACGTCATCACCAGCGCCCTAACCCTGGTGGCAATAGCCTGCATCATGATTGTCATGAACACCCGACTGGCACTGCTCACTCTTACGGTGGTGCCGGCATTAGCAGTAGTGGCATTCATATGGCAGAAATACGCTCGCCGTGCCTTCATCCAGGTGAGGCGGGCTATTGCGACTGTCAATGCTCAGCTTCAAGAAGGTATAGCCGGGGTACGAGTAACCCAGAGCATGACCCGGGAGGAAGTCAACTCTGAGCTATTCGATAACGTGAATAGGGAGCATTACAGTGCCAATGTTAGGGCAGCCAGGCTACAGGCGGCCATGTGGCCTGTAGTTGAAATACTGACCGCCATCGGCACGGCCCTGGTCATTTTCCTCGGTGGGTCTCGAGTGCTGGCCGGGGAGATGAGTGTCGGTGTTCTGTTAGCCTTTGTGCTCTATGTTCGGCGCTTCTTTGAGCCCGTACTTGAACTCGCTATGGAGTATGTTGAAATCCAGCGGGCTATGGCATCCGGAGCGCGTATCTTCGAGCTGCTTGACATCGAACCAGAAATCATCGATGTTCCTGAGGCATTTGACTTACCGCCGGCAAAGGAGATTAGGTTTAAGGGAGTTAGCTTC
This sequence comes from Dehalococcoidia bacterium, assembly GCA_030610855.1. Classification (GTDB taxonomy): domain Bacteria; phylum Chloroflexota; class Dehalococcoidia; order GIF9; family AB-539-J10; genus RBG-13-51-36. The sequence goes on along the minus strand of JAUWQY010000021.1, from coordinate 4,683 downwards.
AGCTATGCAGCCGGTGTCGAGGTCCTTCACAACATAGACCTGACCGTCAACCCTGGAGAGACAGTGGCTATAGTGGGGCGAACCGGGGCAGGCAAGAGCAGCTTAGCGAACCTGATAACTCGCTTCTACGAAGTAGATCAGGGAGAGGTGACGGTGGATGGCCACAACGTGAACTCAGTTACCCAGCAGTCATTGAGGCGTCAAATAGGTGTTGTAACTCAGGATCCCTTTCTCTTCTCCGGTAGCATAGAGGAGAATATCCGGTACGGACGCCCCGAAGCGAGTCGCCAGGAGATTGTCGAGGCAGCCAAAACGGCACGGGCTCATGATTTCATCTCCCGTCTGGAGCGCGGCTACGAGACGCAAGCGGGGGAGAGGGGTGAGAACCTCAGCGCAGGACAACGCCAGTTTGTCTGCCTGGCGCGGGCGATCCTGGCTAATCCGCCCATCCTGGTACTGGACGAAGCCACCTCCAGCGTGGATACCAATTCTGAACGTCTTATGCAGAAGTCGTTCCGCCGCCTGATGAAGGGGCGTACCTGCCTCATCATCGCCCATAGGCTCTCCACCGTGACTAGGGCTAACCGAATCGTGGTCCTTGAGCAAGGAAGAATCGTTGAGGAAGGCTCTCATCGGGAACTCCTGGCCAAGAGGGGTCTCTACTACAGCATGTTCGGGGCGTTAACCGCACGGGGCCCGGAACCGCAAAGCGCTTGACGAAGAATCATGAAGCCTGCCCTTGTCGTGCACCGTCGAGGCGGAGCGACATATCTCTAATAATGATTGCGCCCAATGAAGCGGTGTCCCCGGTGACTTCAGGTTTGGAATGCTGGTGCTTAGTGGCCGTCGAGCGGCCGGGGTTAGAAGAGAGATGACCATTCTAAGCGACCATCAGTTTTAGCGCTTCCGCGTAAGGTTCCCTCGCTATTCCGTTCTCAGTGATTATGGCGGTTACATAGCTATGGGGAGTTACATCGAAGGCGGGATTGGCCGCCTTGATGCCTTCTGGAACAATGCACACCCCGTGGATGCTGGTCACCTCCTCAGGGTTCCTCTCTTCAATCGGGATTCCGTGTCCTGAGCTTAGCGAACGGTCGATAGTGCTAGTAGGAGCGGCAACATAAAAGGGGATGTCATTCTCGCTGGCCAGTACCGCCAGCGTGTAGGTGCCGATCTTGTTGGCGACATCACCGTTGGCAGCAATCCTGTCGGCGCCGACAACGACACAGTCTATCCTTCGCTGTTGCATGAAATGGCCAGCCATGGAATCTGTAATCAAAGTGACAGGGATGCCCTCCTGCTTCAGTTCCCATGTAGTAAGTCTGGCTCCCTGCAGAAGGGGACGGGTTTCCGTGGCCAGGACGCTCACTCTCTTTCCCTGCTCTTTGGCAGCTTTGATGACACCCAGGGCCGTGCCATAGCCCGCTGTGGCCAAAGAACCGGCGTTACAATGAGTAAGCAGAGTGAAGCCATCCTTGACAAGTTCAGCTCCCAGCTGGCTGAGCTGCCTGGTCGCTGCTATTTGTTCCCGGTGAATCCGTTTAGCTTCATTGACCAGCGCTCTCTTCACTTCACTAACGCCTTCTCCACTGGCAGCTTTCTCCATCCTGTCGATAGATTGAAAGAGGTTGACCGCAGTAGGCCTGGAGACAGCAAAGGCTTGCGTAATCTGATTCAACAGGACGAGAAACTCGTCCTTGTTAGCTGTTCTGATAGCTGATGCCCCCAGGGCTATGCCATAGGCGGCGGCAATCCCGATGGCCGGTGCCCCACGGACCCTCATGTCCTTGATCGCCAGTACCACATCGCGGTAATCATCCAGATCGGCGAAGGTTTGCTCCCAGGGAAGCTTGCTCTGGTCCAGTATCCTTAGCTTGCCGTTAAGCCATTCTACTGCTCTAGCCGTCATCGCTTCTAGTATAATCCAAGGGACCGAAATAAAGAAAGCTGCAAAGCAGGCTAGACAGCGGACGAGCATAAGAATATGTCGCATACAGAAGAAGTCACGTCGGCTTCTGTTTGGTAGCTAAGACGGCAAGGTACAGCATAGGCAGATCATTTGATAACCCCAAGGAATGATGCTACTCTTACCGGGGTTGCCTGTCCCGGGAGGTGAAGATGGCTAAGATTCATATCATAGATGCCACCAATCGCGACGGCGTTCAAACTGCACGTCTCGGTCTCTCTAAGCTGGAGAAAACCATGATAAATTTATACCTCAACGAAATGGGTATCTTCCAGTCTGAATTCGGTTTCCCTACTACGAGGCATGAATCGTTTTATCTGCGGGCGAACCTGGAATTGGCTGAGATGGGAGTGCTGAAACCCATTCGTTTAGGAGGATGGGTAAGGGCAACTGCCGCCGATGTGGAGAGAGCTTTCGAGCTTGTCCCCGGTATCAAGCACCTGAATCTCTCTACTCCCACATCCGACCAGATGATACAGGGCAAATTTCAGGGTGCGAAGAGCCAAGAAGATATCATATGTATGATGACGGACGCCGTAGAAGCCGCCCGCGCGCACGGAGTCGAAAGCCTGGGGGTAAATGCCGAGGATGCCTCCAGGACAGAAACAGGCTTTCTGGTCAGATTCGGCTCGGCCGCCAGGGAACATGGAGCGCAACGAATCAGATACTGTGATACCCTTGGCTATGACAACCCGTTTACCATTTACGAGAGCACCAGGGCGATGGCGGAGAATGTCGGGATGCCTGTTGAGATCCACTGTCACGGCGACCTGGGCATGGCTGTGGCTAATTCCATTGCCGGAGCTAAAGGAGCGATAGATGGCGGTCAGGACGCTTACATCAACACTACCATCAATGGCATCGGGGAAAGAGCCGGTAATGCTGACCTTGTAGCCACGATTCTGGCTGTCAGCAAATCCAAGGGATTTGCCGAAGGATATCAACTGGAAAAGCCCATAGACCTCAGAAAGGCCTGGAAAATAAGCAGATTTGCCAGCTATGCTTTCGGAGTCCCCATTCCCATGAACCAGCCCGGTGTTGGAGCCAATGCTTTTGTCCACAGCTCTGGCATTCACGCCGACGGTGTACTGAAAGACCCCGGGAACTACGAGCTGTACAGCTTCGATGAAGTAGGCAGAGGGGAACCGGAGACCGTGGAGACAGGCAGCGAGATATGCGCGGGGGAATATGGCGGGATATCCGGCTTCAAACACGTAATGGGCCGCAGTGCGGTCAGGTTCAAAGACCCCGGGCAGACTGAAAGGATTCTGGAACTGGCAAGGTATGCTAATGTGGCAACGCAAAGACCGCTGGTGGAGGATGAACTGCTCTTCATTGCCAAGTATCCGGGGATTGCCGGGAAGATCCTGACGCTTATACCTCCAGACTGACTGGCTCCGATCTAGTTCAGTTAGATGGGTGACACTTCATGTGCCTGTAACATTGGGTAATAACCTTCCGTGTCATTGCGAGCCCCGACTTGTCGGGGCGTGGCAATCTCATTGCGAAGCCGGAGCCTGCTATAGTTGGACGGAGGAACCTCGCTTAGAGATTGCGGAGCCTGTTCCGAACCGCAGGCGAGGAATCTCGCTCCTCGCAATGACAAAAAAGAAGTGTCACTAATCACCTGAACGAGTACAGGCTCTTGACATTGGTGTTCATCTCGTCTGACAGTGCAGGTAATTGCGGGGCTAGGGCAGGGGCCTGGCGAAACCTTGCCGGACCGCGGCAAGGGATAGAGGAGATTCGCTGCAAACCGGACCTTGACTTTCCCAGCGGGCTGTTTTGGTGCTAGAATCCTGCTAGAAGGAGGTGAGAGATGTTCAAGAAGATCCTGGTGCCACTGGATGGCTCCAAGTTAGCCGAGTGTGCACTTCCTTATGTAGAGGAGCTGGCTAGAGGCTGCGGCACGGAGGAGATCATATTGATTAGTGTCACAGAACAGATACGAGCTCAGGTGCGAGCTCCTGAAGCGCGTGAGCTTTATCATACCAGAGAAGATCCCAGGATTCAGAGAGGTGGTATTGAGACCACTGTGACCTTTGGCAAGAAAGAAAGACAGGCGCAGAGGTATCTTGACAGGATAGCCAAGAGATTGAAAGCCAAGGAGGTAAAAGTGCGGACAGACGTGCTGTGCTGGCCTCCTGCCGAAGCAATCGCCTCATATGCAGGGAAGAATGATGTCGATATCATCGTCATGTCCAGCCATGGTCGCTCCGGCGTTAGCAGGTGGACCCACGGCAGTGTTGCCGAGAGAGTTCTCAGGGCCAGTTGTGTTCCCGTGCTGATGATCAAGGCCCCCGGGTGCATGCCGGATTTGTAGGTGATGGGGAGAGGACCGGAACGTATACGGGTGGCTACAGATGGGAGCAAGGAAGGGACTGTAGCGAACGAGTTGAAACCCGCGATGAGAGCGTCCTTGCCCTTGATTTTCTATTCACTGGGTTATGGCCCTGCCTGGATGTTCTCCCTGGTTCAAACGTTAGCTTGCCCTCAGGGTGGTTGTGGTGGTAGAATCCAAGGCAGGCTCCAATCTTTTTGAAGCAAGAGGAGGCGAGAGGATTCTATTCCTCAGCCAGCTGCCTCGAGTGATTGGGGAATAGAGGTCGGCCGGGCGTCACCACGAAGAAGGAGAACATTGGTCAAGATTATCGTAGGTTATGAACTGAAGGAGGGTGCAGATATACAACCTGCATTGCTAAAGCTCAGGTCATATG
>JAUWQY010000001.1 GCA_030610855.1 Dehalococcoidia bacterium | reverse complement strand
CATAAAGCTCACCCCCGAAGGTGATAAGGTTGCCCGTGATGTGATCCGCCGCCATGAGGCTTTGACCCGCTTTTTTTCTCAAGCCCTGGGCATTGATCAGGATCTAGCTGAGGAGGATGCCTGCAGGATTGAACATGTCATCAGCCCCTTGGGTATGGAGAGGCTGGCAAAGTTTCTGGAGTTTATGGAGGCCTGTCCAATGGCGGGAGCTAATTTGCCCAATAGGTATGAGTATTATCTAGAGCATGGAGAACTCCCACGAGACTGCCGAGGAGAAGCATCGGGAAAGGGGAATAGGAAGGGCGAAGTTTCTTGAAATTTGTCGGTTAGATGAGGCTGGCTTATTAAGTATAGGGGACAAGCTACGACTATGTATCAAAATGAGCAATTGACCGCGGTAGAGATGAGGACCGGACAGACAGGTACTGTGGTTGAGGTTCTGGGAGGACATGGCTTCATTCGGCGTCTGTATGCTTTGGGTATCAGGCCGGGTAAGAAGATAACCAAGCTAAGTGCTACGCTATTTCGCGGCCCGGTTATTCTCAGGGTGGATAGTGCCCAGGTGGCTGTTGGTTATGGCATGGCCAGGAAAATCAGAGTCCAAGTAGCTAAATATCTACCCCGCCCTTCTTAAGATGAAGCGTATCTTACTTGTAGGTAATCCCAACGTGGGCAAAAGCGCCCTTTTTTCTCGCTTGACCGGCATACGGGTCACCGTCTCTAATTATCCCGGCACCACCGTGGGGTTCACTAAAGGGTACCTGAAGCTGGGGGAGGAGCAGGCTGAGCTTATCGATGTCCCCGGCAACTATACCCTTGAGCCAACCTCTAAGGCGGAAGAAGTGGCTGTGGAGATGCTCAAAGGTGGAGACCTGGTCATAAATGTCGTCGACGCCACAAATCTGGAAAGAAATCTCAATCTAACCTTGCAGTTGCTGGAAAAACAGACTCCAGTAATAGTTGCCCTCAACATGTGGGATGATACTCGGCATCGAGGTATAAATGTTGATGTTGCCAAGCTGGAGGAACTTCTGGGAGTGTCAGTTGTACCCACGGTAGGCGTTACCGGACAGGGAATAAGGGAATTAGTCAGACGTCTTCCCGAGGCAAAAGTGCCCGAGAACGCTCGTACTTATTCTAATAGTGATGAGCGGTGGGTGAGAGTGGGTGACATCGTGAGCCAGGTGCAATCGTTGAGCCATCGCCACCATCGCTGGTATGAGAATTTGGAGGATGCCAGTAGTCATCGGGTAGGCGGGATAGTTATCGCCCTGCTGGTTCTTTTCGCCACCTTCTGGTTCGTCCGATTCGTTGGCGAAGGAATAATTGGCTATGTAGCTGAGCCCCTCTTTGAAGGGCTGTGGACCCCGCTGCTAATGAAACTGAGCCTTGCTCTAGGGGCAGGGGGTTTCTGGCATAACGTCTTGATAGGTAACCTCATTGGGGGGGAAATTGACTATTTTCAGTCCTTCGGTTTGCTTAGCACTGGATTTTACATTCCCCTCGCTGCGGTGTTGCCGTATATCCTTTCATTTTATCTGGCTTTAGGAATACTGGAAGACGTCGGTTACCTGCCCCGCCTGGCGGTATTGATGGATACTATAATGCACCGACTCGGGCTGCACGGTTACGCTATCATCCCCACTATTCTGGGCTTTGGGTGTAATGTGCCTGCGGTTATGGCAACCCGTGTTTTGGAGAGCCGTAAACAAAGGTTTATTGCGGCGACTTTGATTTCTATTGGCATTCCCTGTGCTGCCTTGCAGGCTATGATAATCGGAGTGGTGGGGCAGCAGGGGGTGGGATACGTAGCCATGGTTTACGGGAGCCTGTTTATATCCTGGGTTATCATAGGGCTAATCCTTAATCGTGCTGTCAAAGGATTCGCCCCGGAACTTCTGGTGGAGATTCCCCCCTACCGCTTGCCGCCGTGGCGGGTCATCGGTGAAAAGCTCTGGCTACGGGTCTCTGGCTTCATTAAAGAAGCCTTGCCCATAGTCCTCGGCGCCGTGTTAGTGGTAAACATCCTATACACTTTAGGAGTTTTCAATGCCATTGCTGATATTACCGCCCCGATATTGACAGGGCTGTGGGGGCTGCCTAAGGAAGCAATTGCACCCCTGGTCATTGGCTTTCTACGTAAAGACGTGGCCATGGGCATGCTAGCCCCTCTGGCACTGACCGCCAAGCAACTGGTTATCAGCAGCACGGTTCTGGCTATGTTTTTTCCCTGCGTCGCCACCTTTGTGATACTGGCGCGAGAGCTGGGGGCAAGGGACGTGCTTAAAGCTATCGGGGTTATGATAGGAGCGGTACTGATAGTGGGTAGCTTGCAGAACCTGATCCTATAGGCGAGGCACCTTTGAGGTGCCCGCCAGAGATACCTAGGCTGTCTGTTCGGCGTATCAGGTGAACATATACGTTACTTGGGCGCTCTGACGTGATGCCCAATGGTCCCCGTCTTTCTACAGGCTGTACCATTCACTGCTTATTCGCTGACATCGGTCAGCCTGCGCGGCCTGAAAATGCTTGCACCTGCCAGGTTGGAGGCAACCTCCTCGGCCTCCTTGACTATCCTGTCTATCAACTCCTTGACAGTCGGAATGTCATGAACGAGGCCTACTACCTGCCCAACGCTAAGCAAGCCGTTGTTAACATCGCCTGATTCGAGTAGTCCCAGCCCTGCTCTGCCACTGATGAGTGTTTCCAGCTGATCTATGTCGCCACCTTGCTTTTCCAGTTCGAGCACGTTTTCAGCCGTGGGGTTTCTCAGTGCCCTCATCGTGTTGCGGAACGAGCGCAACAGCAATACTGTATCACGCTCCGATGCCGTGATTAACAGTTCCTTCACCTTCGGATGTCCCGGCGCCTCTTTTGTTGCCATAAAACGGGTACCCATATTGACTGCTTCGGCTCCCAGTGCCAGGGCGGCTACAAGACCGCGCCCGTCGCCAAAGCCTCCAGAGGCAATAACAGGAATTCCCACAGCGTCGGCGCTCAACGGTATCAAAACGAGGGACGTAACGTCCTCCTCGCCGGGGTGTCCGGCGCACTCAAAACCGTCAATGCTAACGGCGTCACAACCTATTCGCTGAGCGGTGCGAGCGAAGCGAACTGCGGTGCACTTGTGTATTACCTTTACTTCAGATGCCTTGAGCCTGTTCATATATGGCTCCGGGCTTCTGCCCGCTGTTTCCACGATCTTAACTCCCGAATCGATAACCGTGTCTATGTAGCCGTCAATATCGACAGGGCGAAAGGTGGGCAACAGGGTTATGTTCACTCCGAAGGGCTTGTCTGTGAGCGCTCTGGTCTTCTTGATTTCGGCGGCTAGCTCCTTGGGATCTGGAAATGTAAACGCCGTGAGAATGCCGAGACCTCCGGCGTTGGATACCGCGGCTACCAGTTCTGCCCGGGAAATCCACATCATTCCGCCCTGGATGATAGGGTACTTGATGCCGAAAAACTCCGTTATGCGTGTCCTGAACATTGTGTTTTCTCCCCTCGATGTTTACTCTGAATTATAGCACTTAAGCGGTCAATCGAGCACGTTTGTGCAAACACAGGTGTTCAAGCCTTACCCAGCACCAGCGCGCCCTACTCGTAACCGGTGTGGGCGCGATTCAGGCTGCCGGGACGCCTGATAAGAAGGTCAAGGCTGACGCCCGTGAACGAAAACAGTGAAGAGTGTTATCGATCCTGTGGCTGAATGCTGACCTGATGGCGGATGCCATCGCAGGCAAAGGCACATCGTCATCACACCTGCGAGAACTCCCTTTCTTTTGCATGTACGAGATGGCCAGTGTTATACTGGGGCGCAAGATCACAGACGATAACCATACAGCGGTTTTCTTGAGATGAAAATCAACGTAATGACTGACATACTTGAGGCAAATGACCGTATCGCGGCCGTGAACAGGCAGGTCTTTGACAGACACAGGAATCTGGTGCTCAATCTGATGAGTTCGCCAGGAGCAGGCAAGACCATCTTGCTGGAGAAGACCGCTGAGGCACTGAAGGGCAAGCTACGTCTTGGGGTGATTGTGGGCGACATTGAGACCGCGCGAGACAAAGAGAGACTGGAGAAGTATGGTCTTCCCGTGGTGCAGTTGAACACAGGCAGCGCCTGTCATCTTGACGCCAACATGATTGCCTCCGCGCTGCCCCACGTCGATCTGACGAATATCGATGTACTCGTTATCGAAAACGTAGGTAACCTCGTGTGCCCTGCCGAATTCAAGGTGGGGGAGGATTTCAAGATCATGATTCTGAGCGTGACCGAAGGCGACGAAAAGCCTCTTAAATACCCGCTTATGTTCAGGGAGTCGTCACTGCTCTTGATTAACAAGGTTGATTTGCTGAGATACACCAATTTCAGTCTGGAAGAGGCGAAAGCAAACGCCAGGAAGGTCCATCCGGATATTGAGATTATGGATATGTCGTGCATAACCGGCGAGGGGATCTCTGAGTGGACGGCGTGGCTTTCTCGGTGCTACCAGAAGAAGTTCGGGGCTAAGTCACGTGCATGAGATGGCAATCGCGCGCAGTATCGTCGATATTGCTGTTGCAGCAGCCGAGAAGGAGAACGCCAGAAGAATCATCAGGGTCAATGTGCTGGCAGGTGAGCTAAGGGGAATAATACCGGCGCAACTCATTCTCTGTTTTGGTCTCATGTCGGAGAATACCATTGCTAGCGGATCCCATCTCAGCCTGGAGACTACGCCGCTAATGGCCAGATGCAAAACGTGCCAAGAGGATTTTGCTGTGAAAGACTACAGCTACATTTGTCCGAGATGCCAGGGACAAGACGTTGAGGTGGTTAGTGGCACAGAGCTTAGAGTGAGAGACATCGAGGTCGAGTAACACCGCGAAAGGAGATTGAACCTATGATTGGATCTGTCTATGATCGGTTAGCTGATGCCTTGAGTGTGAGAGGTGGGACGCTGCCTGTATTGAAATGCAAGGAGTTCTTTGCTCTGCTGGAGGAGCTTTTTGCTCCAGAAGAGGCTGAACTGGCAACTAAGATGCCCATCGGCCCGGTTACTGCAGAGGCCCTTGCCGGAGAAGTCGTAGGCAGTGATACGGAGAAAGTGAGGAATATCCTGGAAGCTATGGCAGACAAAGGGATTGTCTTCACTATTGAGAGGAGTGGCGTAAGGGTTTACACGCTGATGCAGATTATCCCCGGTATGTTTGAGATGCAGTTTATGAAGGGGGAGGTCAGTGAACGTGCCAGGAACCTGGCTCGCCTGTTTGATGAATATTTTGCGGTGGCCGGTGAAATGATGAAGAGGCAGGTGAAACCTGCTCCTGGAGGCGGTGCTGGATTTCCGTTTGCCAGAGTCATAACTATAGAGCAAGAGATTCCGACTGACGTCGAAGTGCATCCATATGACAAGGTTTCGACATATATTGATGACGCTGAGCATATTGCTGTCAGCGTCTGCTATTGCCGTCATCATGGTGAGCTATTGAATGATCCATGTGACAAGCCCAAGGATGTATGTATGACGTTCGGTCCGCAAGCCGAATATGTGGCAGAGCGCGGCTTTGGCAGACTGATATCGAAGGAAGAGGCAAAACAGGTTCTGGATCGCTCTGAGCAGGCAGGGCTCATACATTGCTCCAGCAATACCGGCGGCTACGTCAGTTTTATCTGTAACTGCTGTCAATGTCACTGCGGCATCATCCGGAGCATCAAGAGTGGCATAATCCCCATGGGAGCAGTTTCCAGCTTTATGGTAATGGTAGACGAGGATGAGTGCAGCGGATGCGGCTTATGCGTCGATAGATGCCAGATGGAGGCTCTTTCACTGAACGGAGATTCGGTGGTTCGAAAGGCCGAGCGCTGCATCGGATGTGGGCTCTGCATATCGGTCTGCCCTACGGGGGCACTGAAACTGGAGTTAAGAAAAGGGGCACTGGTGCCGCCGCAGAACCAGCGTGAACTTAGATTGTCTTTGATGTCAGCCATGCAACAAATCAAACAATGACGGCGTTCCGCGATGAGGGGCAAAGTGCCATCTGGGTCAGAAAGGTCACAGCCCCAATCATCTATTCCTATTTAGAACGGCAAGCAGCTCTGCTAGGGGCAAGGTGTTTAGTATATGGTGCGGCTCACACCAGGCGCGCCGGGCAACGCCGACCCCGAACCGCATGAAGCCGAGATGGGCGATACTGTGAGCATCGGTCCCGATGGCGAGCTTAACTCCCAGATCCCTAGCACGGCAAGCATGAATATCCTTCAAATCGAGACGATCAGGCATGGCGTTAATCTCCATGATCTTGTTGTTCTTAGCTGCTGCCTGGAAGACGGCCTCTAAGTCTATGTTCACGGGCTCACGCTCTCCAATGAGGCGGCAGGTAGGGTGGGCGATTATATCGACATCGGGGTTTTCTATGGCACCTATTACCCTCTTGGTCATCGTTTCTTCGCCTTGGTACATGGCGGAGTGCACGGCAGCAATCACTACATCCAGTTCAGATAGGATTTCGTGGGGCAAATCCAGGGTGCCGTTCGCGCGAATATCAACCTCAATGCCACTCAGTACATGAATGCCGGTTAAACGCTCATTGAGTGCTTTGATCTCGGCAACTTGGTTTCTCAGTCTCTCCCCACTGAGCCCGTGAGCAATGCCCCTTCCGGCAGAGTGCTCCGTAATCGCCATATATTGATAGCCCATATCCTTAGCCGCGAGAGCCAGTTCCTCTATAGAATCGTGACCGTCGCTCCATTGAGTATGTGTGTGAAGGTCTCCCTTGATGTCCGATAACTCCACGAGCTTCGGCACAGCTCGCTGCTCAGCCTTCTCCACCTCGCCCTGGGCTTCTCTGAGTTCTGGTGGAATATGCTGGAGCCCCAACCGATGATAGAACTCCTCCTCCACAGAAAACCTCTCCAACTTGTCTGCCGTAACAACAGTTATACCATACTCGCTGAGCTTCAACCCCTGTTTTCGCCCTCTTTCTCTCAGCGATATGTTGTGCTGTTTACTACCGGTGAAGTATTGAAGCAAGGAACCAAAAGAGTGATGCTCAACCATCCTCAAGTCCACCTGCAAGCCGCCGCTGACAATAGCACTGCCCCTGGTTGAGCCATGAGCCAGCACCTGTCCCATCTGAGGCAGAGCAACAAAAGTATCTATGACCTCCGTGGGGTTATCGGCACTGCCCATAAGGTCAATATCGCCTACTGTTTCCCGAAAACGACGTAGGCTGCCGGCTGGAGTGAGATTCCTCAGGCCGGGGATGGCACTGAGGGCAACCATGATCTCCTCGACAACTGGAAGGGCCTCGCCGATCGGGATGCGCTGATCTTTGCGACGCAATGCTCGGATTTGATGAAGCATATTGTGGGCGGCCTTGTCGCCAAGACGGAAGAGTTCGGCCACCCACCCCTCGTTGATTGCTCGTTCCAGTCCGTCGACCGAGCTTACCCTCAATTCACTGCAAAGCTTGTTGGCCGTCTTAGGCCCAATCCCAGGTATGGCTAGAAGACTGACTATTCCTTGGGGAAACTCGGTCTTCAGGTTCTCATAATATCCCAGCTTCCCGGTGGTCACGAGTTCGGTGGTCTTCTTGGCTATGGCTTCCCCCACCCCGGGAATGCTCTGTAATCCCTCCCCTTCTTCAATCATAATCTTCAGCTCTTTGGGGTAGTGCTCGATAGCCCTGGCTGCCCTCTGATAGGCGCGTATCTTAAAGACATTCTCGCCCTTAAGCTCCAGAAGGTCAGCGATATCCTGAAACACCTTGGCCACTTCGCTGTTTTTCATGGCTTTGCCTCGTGTCCTTGGCCCCTCACTTCCTATGATACGCCATTTCCCAACCCCGTGATAGCTGGGATGGAATGGGAGTGCTTGCAGCCGTCTCACTCCGATAAGATCGCAACTGCTGAGCATTACCACTGCTAAGTGAGAACTATTGAGCACTGTTCGCCTTGGTTAACCCCTTGCCAGGGAGGAGTGAACTATGCCATACTTGTGAGCGGTAAGTTGCCCGATTTGTTGGGCAACCGGGTCATCCGGCTGGGGTCATGCACAAGCCCGACAGAATAGGGAACGACAAACAGCTCGGAGGCGAAAGGCCTCCAGAATGCCACAATTGAACGGGAAATGACAATTATAGTGCCTATCGTTAGAAAGGAGGTCGTAAGAGTATGCAACGCAGGGTAGCCGTCATTGGAATAGGGTATACCCCGTTCCGGCCGATATCACCAGATTTGTCCTTCAAGGAGATGATGTTTGAAGCAGCGCAAAAGGCTTATGAAGATGCTGGTGTCTGTCCTCGCCATGACATTGACGCTTTTGTGACATGCGAAGAGGACTTCACCCATGGAAGGAGCATTTTCAATATCCACACTCCAGACAACATAGGCGCTGTCCTTAAGCGCATTCATACTCTTCCTGCCGAGAGTCTTTACGGTTTGGCTGATGCGTATATGCTGATAAACACAGGTCTGGTGGATGTTATGGCGGTGGAATCTCACAGCAAAGCCTCAAACATGCTAACCCCCAACTATCTGATTGCCCATGCTATGGACCCGGTTTATAACAAGCCACTTAGTTACAATCCTTATTTCATTGCCGGCATGGAGATGAACCGTTATATGCATGAGAGAGGCGTGACCAAGGAGCAGTGTGCTTTAGTCTCAGTTAAAAACAAGGCAAATGCCTTGCTTAATCCCGAAGCTGCCTACGGTGATCGGATAAGCGTAGACGATGTTCTTAACTCGGAGATGATGTTCTGGCCCTTGAGTCGTCTGGATATGAGTTCTCCGGCTGATGGCGGCATTGTTCTGGTGCTGGCTTGCGAGGAGAAGGCTAGGATCTTGTGTGATAAGCCGATATGGGTAAGAGGCGTTGGCTGGTGTTCCGATGCACCGAGTCTTGAGACAAGGGAGTGGGGCGAAGCAGTCTACGCCCGGTTAGCCGGTGAGATGGCGTACAGATTGGCCGGAATAGAGCATCCGAGAAAAGAGGTGGATTTCGCTGAGGTGGATGATAGCTTTTCCTATAAAGAGCTTCAGCATCTGGAAGCTCTGAAACTGTGCCGCTCGGGGCAGGCTGGGTTCATGGTGGAAGAAGGGGCTACTAAAAGGGAAGGGGAGTTTCCGGTGAACGTTTCCGGAGGCAGCCTTGGTGTCGGCCGGCTGGATGAAGCTACCGGCCTGCAGAAGGTTTTGGAAGTGGTGCTCCAGCTTCGCGGCGAAGCAGGAAAGAGACAGTTGCCCAATATCAAGGTTGGCCTGGCTCAATCGTGGCGAGGTCTTCCGGCTAATAGCGGAGCAGTGGCGATTTTAAGTAACGAGTAAAAGGAGGAAAAATGCGCAAGGTTGCTGTTGTTGGCGCTGGCATGACCAAATTCATGCGCCGGGCACAAGAAACAGGGAAGGAGCTTGCCTGGGAAACAGCCAAGATGGCTCTGGACTCCTGTGAACTAACCATAAAGGACGTTGATTGTGTGGTTATGGGCACAGCTCCTGATGCTTTTGATATGATACACATGAAATCTGAATACCTTAGCGACGGCGCTGGTGCCTGGCGCAAGCCTTATATGAGAGGCTTTCTTGGTGGCGGTACAGGTGTCTTCACCGCCAATCAAGCTTGGTACCATGTGGCCTCTGGGCTTTTTGATGTCTGCCTAGCTATAACGGAGGAAAAGATGTCCTCTTGCCTGCCTCATCCTCAAGGAGCCTTTGTTACCTGCTGGGACCAGTTTACCGAGAGCCCTCTGGGAACAAGCCTTCTTTGGTTCTTTGCCTGGGAAATGAACCGCTATATGACTGCCCATGGTATCACTGAGCGGGAGATAGCGCTGGTATCTGTCAAAAACAAGAAGAACGCTCTTGACCATCCCTGTGCTCAGCTATCGGCAGATATTACTGTTGACGATGTTATGGGTTCGGAGATGATGGCCTGGCCGGTGAAACGACTCGATGTCAGCCCCACCAGTGACGGGGCTGTGGCTCTGGTCTTTGCGGCTGAAGATGTTGCTAAGAGGATTACCGACAGGCCGGTCTGGGTTCAGGGGGTAGGCTGGTGTGTGGATACCATGTATATTGGACAGAGAGACCTTTACTATCCTAAGTACGTGGAATATGCGGCTCGCATGGCTTACGATATGGCTGGAATTAAAGAGCCCCGCAAGGAAATAGATATTGCTGAACCTTATGACCCATTCAGCTATAAGGAGCTTCACAATGCGGAGGGACTTCTTCTTTGTGACAAGGGGGAAGCGGCGAGACTTCTGGTTGATGGGGAGACTCAAAGGACGGGCCGCCAGCCCTGGTGCCCGTCGGGAGGCGCACTAGGGGTAGGCAATGCCATAGCCGCTACTGGAATGATGAAGGTGGCAGAGCTCTTCTGGCAGTTGCGGGGCGAAGCCGGCAAGAGACAGGTGCCGGGAAAACCGAGGAGAGGAGTGGCTCAAGCTTGGGGGGACGAAATGCAGGTGGGCACGGTTATCGTATTAGGAGTATGAGGAGGAACTATGACTGAGAACATCAAAGTTTGGCCAGGGACTCCTTTGAGTGAAAAGGACATAAAAGAGAAGAGAATCCTCGTCACTGAATGGCAACCCAACCTCAAATATGCCTGGGATGCCGGCATTGGTTATGGCAGGTACTTCGCCGAACTTAAGAAGGGCAGGATAGTGGGCACAAGGTGTGACAAGTGTCGTCGCGTGTTGTTGCCTGCCCGCGTTTTCTGTGAGTGGTGCTTTCGAACGGTAGATGCGTGGGTCCATCTCCAGGATACGGGAACCGTGAATACTTTCTCTGTTGCTTACACTGGCACCGCAGCTGAACGATTGAAGGAACCGCTAATTCCCGCCCTGATTGAAATCGATGGTTCGGGTGGTGTGGCCATTATGCACCTGATAAGCGAAGTTGACCCGTGGAAAGTGAAGATGGGAATGAGGGTTAGAGCAGTGTGGAAACCGGAGCAGGAGCGTGAAGGAGCCATCACTGATATCGCATACTGGAAGCCAATTTAGGAGGTTGAAATGCCCTTAGATAAAGTTACTCAAGTTGCCCAGACTAAGCCGTGGCACGGCAGTATTCCGGTGTACGGCCAGTATACTTTCGGCATTGCGGGGGAGAGGTTTTTCCGGGATATCAAAGACAAAGGTCGCATCATGGGGGCGAAATGCGCGGAGTGTAACCTGGTCTACGTGCCGCCCCGTATTTACTGTGAGCGCTGTTTTGGCGAGTTAGCGAAATGGCTGGAAATACCTAACCGTGGCGTAGTGCATACTTTCACTGTCGCTCATGCTGACTTAGATGGTAACCGGTTAGAGGAGCCGATAGTTGTAGCTCTGGTCAAGTTCGACGGTGTTTATGGCGGCCTCGTTCACCGCTTGGGTGAAGTCGAACCTGATAAGGTAACTATTGGTATGGCGGTTGAGATGATGCTCAAACCAAAGGCGAAGCGAACCGGTTCAATACTGGACATAGACTACTTCAAGCCGATTCGGGCGTAAGAACACCATGAAGGTGCCTCTCTGGCAGCCATCAGAGGAGCGGAAGAAGAACGCCGCTATGACCAGGTTCATGGCTCTGGTCAATGAGCGACACGGGGCGAGATTCTCTTCTTATGGTGGGCTCTATGACTGGTCCGTAGCCAATATACCGCAGTTCTGGGCCGCAGTGTGGGATTTCGTCGGGGTGAAAGCTTCCCGAGGGTATGAAGTGGTGGTTGACGATGTGACAAGGATGCCGGGAGCAAGATGGTTCATCGGCGCAAAACTGAATTTTGCCGAGAATCTTTTGCGATACCGGGATGAGCAAACCGCCTTCGTATTCAGGGGCGAGACCCAAAGAACTACCAGGATGAGTCATGCTGAGCTGTACGGGTCTGTAGCGCGCCTTGCGAGATCTCTGCGGGATATGGGGCTCAAGCCCGGCGACCGGGTAGCCGCCTACATGCCCAACATGATAGAGACGGCTGTGGCTATGCTTGCCAGTACTAGCATTGGTGCTGTCTGGGCTTCCTGTGCCACGGATATTGGTGCCGGAGCGGCTGTCGAGCGCTTTGGTCAAATCGAGCCAAGGGTCCTGTTCACCGTCGACGGCTATTTCTACAAAGGGAAGCCTTTCAACTCCCTTGCCAACGCTGCCGAAATCGCAGAGGTGATACCTTCTATTGAGAAGGTCATAGTGGCTGGTTACAAGGAGGAGGAGCCCGACATCAGCCATATTCGCGACTCTGTGCATTATGTCGACTTCTTGTCGGGTGGGATGCCTGAGATTCGATTTGAACAACTGCCGGCAGACCATCCCGTGTTTATCATGTTTTCTTCGGGGACGACCGGCAAGCCGAAGTGCCTGGTTCAAGGAGCCGCCGGAATTCTGGTCAACCAACTGAAGGAACTTGTAATCCACGCGGATCTGAAGCGAGATGATGTTCACTTCTTTATCACAACCTGTAGCTGGATGATGTGGAACTGGATGCTGACTTCTTTGGCCACAGGTAACACCATAATCCTGTATGACGGTAATCCCGTCTATCCCGGGCCGGGGGCCGTTTGGGAGTTGATTCAAGATGAAAAAGTGACTGTGTTTGGCTGCAGCGCCAGCTATATCAACTATCTCAGGAGTGAAGGTTTCAAGCCAGCCCAAGACTACGACTTGTCATCGTTGAAACAGATTTGGCAGACGGGTTCGCCTCTCTCGGCGGAAGGGTTTGAGTATGTGTATCGGGAGATCAAGAGAGACCTGCATTTCAACTCCAGTGCAGGAGGTACGGACATCAACGGTTGCTTCTTCACCGGAAGTCCGGTTCAGCCGGTATACGCGGGTGAATTGCAGGGCCCGGGTTTGGCGATGAAAGTGAAGGCATATGACGAAAGTGGTCGGCCGGTATTCGACAGGCAGGGCGAACTCGTGTGCGAAGCGGCTGCCCCGTCTATGCCGCTTCACTTCTGGAATGACCCGGATGATAAGAAGTACAGAGAGGCCTATTTCGACGTTTACCCGGGCGTATGGCGTCACGGGGACTACATCGTAATCCACAGTGATACTGGCGGGGCTACTTTCTACGGTCGGTCTGACTCCGTACTGAAACCGTCTGGTGTTCGCATAGGTACTGCCGAAATATACAATGTGGTGGAAGGGTTGCCGGAGGTTGCTGATAGTCTGGCGATAGGGCAAATCTGGGAAGGAGACCAGCGCGTTCTCCTGTTTGTCAAGCTGGCTGAAGGCTTTCAGTTGACGGAAGAACTGCAAAATAAGGTCAGGAGAAGTCTCCGCGAGAAAGCTTCTCCGAGACACGTCCCGGCGAGAATCATCGAGGTGCCTGACATTCCCTACACCATGAACATGAAGAAGGTAGAGAGCGCAGTGACCAATCTGGTACATGGAAGACCAGTGCTCAACAGGGATGCCCTGGTCAATCCCCAATCGCTGGACTACTACGAGGAACTCGTTAGAAAAGGGGTGCTCAAGTCCCAGTTCACTCTCACGTAGTGAGAGGAACTAGGAAACCAGGGGCAGCCAGAGCCGGTGCTTATATTACCGATCTGAGATACTCTCCGTTGAAGCGGTGAGTTCTTAAGTGCCGTATCTTGCGGCCACACAAGAGAGAGTATCGCTGGAGGAGATGACAAATGGATTTTGATTTGAGTGAGGAACAGAATCTGACGCGCCGGGCGATTCGGGCCTTCGCTGAAAGCGAGATACGCCCGGTCGCCCGAGAGCTGGACGAAAAGGAGGAATTCTCTGTCGGGCTGACGCGGAAGATGGCCGGCTTGGGGCTGCTGGGATGCTTTGTTCCCGAGAAATACGGCGGATCCAACATGGGTTATATCTCATATGCAATTGCTGTTGAGGAATTGGCCAGAGTGGATGCTTCCCAGGCCGCTACCATTGCCGCCGGTAACTCCCTGGGAATAGGCCCCATCTACTATTTCGGTAATGAAAAACAAAAGCAGGAATGGCTTCCCAAGCTCTGTTCGGGAGAGTGTCTGGCTGCGTTCGGTTTGACGGAGCCTGATGCCGGCTCCGACGCCGGGAGCTCTCGAACCACCGCAACGCTCAAAGGGGACTCTTGGACCATCAACGGTCAGAAGATCTTCATCACTAACTCGGCGTGCTCGTTGACGAGCGTGATTGTTGTTCAGGCTGTCAGCGGTAAACGTGAGGACGGCAAGCCCGAGATTAGCTGCCTGATCGTTCCGAGCAGAACACCTGGCTTGACGGCTAAGGAGATGAAGAACAAGATGATGTGGCGCGCATCCAACACTGGTGAACTCTTTTTCGATGATTGCATCGTGCCGAAGGAAAACCTCGTCGGCAAAAGAGGGGAGGGCTTCCATCAAATGCTTGCGACGCTGGACGGCGGACGGCTCAGCATCGGCGCCATGGGGCTGGGTGGCTCTCAGGCAGCTTTCGAGTTGGCCCTGGAGTACGCCAATTCGCGTATCCAGTTCGGGCGGCCAATCGGTTCCTTTCAGGTCAACGCTTTCAAGCTAGCTGACATGGCTCTGGAGATCGAGCTGGCCAGAAATCTGCTCTACAAGGCGTGCTGGCTGCGAGAGAATGGACGTCCCATTACCAAGGAGGCGGCCATGGCGAAACTGTTTTGTTCCGAGGTTATGCGTCGTTGTGTCCACCATGCCGTGCAACTTCACGGGGGGTACGGATTGATGAAGGATTACGAGGTAGAGAGATTATACCGGGATCAGAGGCTTCTTGAGATCGGCGAGGGAACGTCAGAAATCCTGCGCATCGTGATCGCCCGTAATATCGGCGTCTCGGGCAGGGCAACGTAGGGGGCGGGGCGTCACCTATCGGTACTTCCGGTTTAGCCATCATGACGCTACCCAGGCAAAAGCCTCTGCTCCTAGGTCGTTAGCGACCTCTCAGCCTAGCGGAGAGGGTCAAACTCCCGGGCCAGGGTCAACGGTGTGCATGCTATTCCATTGCGCCCATGGTATGGCCACGTAGCTTGGAGTGCTCGACCAGTTATCATGTACAATAACGTAGTCGGCTGGGCCCGAATCGTCGGCATCCCAGTTCAGAATATATCCCACGCCGGTGACCGCGTGACCGATACATTCATATCCTTCCCCTCCTTGCCACCAATTCCACTCCGCTTCAGGGTCCTCAGAACCTTCCGCTGGTTCGCCCTAGGCAAACACATGTACTACTATCTCTTCACTTCCCGGGGCATAGACCGCTATGTCGAGGTCTATCGGGTTCCAGTACTTGAAACACACCACCAGAGGTCTGCCGGCATCAATCTCAGCCTGATAAAGGGCGAATCCTTCCTCGCCCAACATGAACTCGTAATAGGGAGCCACCACCCAGTCATATCCGCTTTTCCCGGCGGGCAGAGGTGGAGCAAAGGCGTGTACTCGTTCAGGTGATTGGTGACAATTCTTTTTTGTCATTGCGAGGAGCGAGATTCCTCACGTGCGGTTCGGAACAGGCTCCGCAATCTCTAAGCGAGGTTCCTCAGTCCAACTATAGCAGGCATCCCGCCCGGCAGAAAGTGGCTTCAGTTGTGAGCCATCGCGCATAGCTCGCAGAACCGCTTGACAGTGCCCACCGCGATGACATAGGCTAGTGTCTCGCAAAAGCTCAAGTGCTACGAAACGGCATCACCAAGGGCAATTGACGTCAGGAGGTACAGGAATGATAGAAGGCAAGATAGTCTATTTCGCCAGGGCTGGCGCGGTCAACACCGACGATGTGCTGCGCATCTGCAAAGCAAGGGCGGACGAGCTCGGCATCGACACGGTGCTGGTCGCTTCCACAGAGGGGACGACCGCGCTGAAAGCGGCCGCCGTTTTCGGGGGCAAAAGGGTGGTTGCCATCACCCACCACGTGGGATTCAAGGAGCCCAACGCCTTCGAGTGGAGCGCGGAGAACATAAAGAGGTTCGAAGACATGGGCGGCATCCGGCTCACTACCAGTCATGCATTCTTCGGGCTGAGCCGGGCCGTGAAGCAGAAGTGGAATACCTCCGTTTTCGAAGAGATGGTGACCAACACTCTACGCCTTTTCGGGGAGGGGATGAAGGTGGTGTGCGAGATAGCCATGATGGCTGCCGACGCCGGGCTGGCTCGCACTGACGAGGACGTCATCTGTATTGCCGGAACGGGCAGGGGCGCCGACACCGCAGTAGTCCTCCGCCCGGTGAATCTCCGTGACTTCTTCGACCTCAGGGTCAAAGAAATCCTCTGCAAGCCGCACTTCTAGACTCAGCCAGTTGGCCGGGCATCTGCGCGAGCGCCGTCCTGACAGGGCAGCCTTTGCAGGCCCGTCGCAAGTACCACAGGGCAAAGCTGGACCAAAGACGCCGCGATTCTAACCCTCAGAGCCCATCAGGCGCAATACCACCGTCCGGAGCCGTGACCGGGCCGCATAGTCAGAGGGTCAATCCGACCTGGCCATGATAGTCGCTGTTAGCATGCCTTTGGTCAAGCTAGTATTATGTCAAGCCGAGTCATTGATTATTACAGTTCTTGATAGTATACTTTCACTACATACATGGCGGGAGGTGTTTCATGAAATTGTCTTGTCTTCAAGAGAACCTGAATAGAGGACTGAACGCTGTAGGGAGAGCCGTAGCCGCAAGGTCCACCTTGCCTATCACTCAGAATATCCTTCTGTCCGCTGAGCAGTCGCGTCTCAAACTGGCAGCCACCAACCTGGAAATGGCTACCACTTACTGGGTTGGTGCAAAAGTCAAAAAGGAAGGCAGCATAACCGTGCCTGCTCGCTTGCTCATCGACTTTGTTAACTCCTTGCCCAATGACTTAGTTGAGATCAACCTTCCCGCTACCGGTCGCATCCTGGAGCTTAAGTGCGGCCGTTTTCAGGCGCATATCAACGGCATCGATGCCGCGGACTTCCCGCCTATCCCTCAGATAAGCGACGGTGTGACTACTACCATTGAAGCAGCCAGCCTCAGGGAAGGGATTGCACACGTCGCCTTTGCTGCTGCCACAGAGGAATCGCGCCCAGTACTGACGGGCATTAACACTGAATTTGCTGGCGACCAGCTCAACCTGGTGGCTGCCGATGGCTTCAGGCTGGCTGTCCATAAGATGACTCTGGGCTCGCCGGTAATTGCAGAGACTTCGGTAATCATCCCGGCCAGGGTCCTCAATGAGGTGAATCGACTTCTCGGCGAGCAGGAGGAACCCGTGGAAATCACCGTAAACGAACAGAAGAGCCAGGTGCTGTTCCGCCTCAAGGATGCCGAGATAGTCTCGCAGCTTCTTCAAGGTTCCTTCCCCAACTACTCTCAGGTTATTCCTCAAAGCTACACTACGCGGGCTGTAGTGGACATCAGTGAGTTTATGCGCGTTGCCAAGATCTCCTCCGTATTTGCTCGCGACGCCAGCGGCATAGTGCGCCTGGTCATCACGCCGGGTGCTGAACTAACCCCCGGCAAGGTAACCGTTTCTGCCCAGGCCGAGGAAATCGGCGACAATGTCGGTGAAATCGACGCTCTTGTCGACGGAGAAGAGGCGAAGATCGCCTTCAATGTAAAATACCTTTCCGAGGTCTTATCTGTCCTTCACCAGTCTCAGGTCGCCCTGGAAGTCACTACCCCCTCGAGCCCCGGCACCATCCGCCCCATAGGCGTGGACAACTATGTTCACGTAATCATGCCCATGTTTGTCCAGTGGTGAGTACGTACGAATCAGCCTGAATCACGTCTGGTTTAAGGTATCCTTTGATGTCCACCCCTTCCGGCGTAGCCGTAACGCTCAAGTCCATGTAGGTGTAGGCATCCTTTTTATCCTGGTTTGTGCAGTTGTCCAAATCAGGAACTATTCTAGCGCATAACTCCTTCAGCTTCCCTTCATAATCGCCCATCTTGGCAATGTTCTCTTTAGTCTGAATCAAAGAAGCCAGCCGCACCTGGTCAGATTCTTTTTCCTTCTTGGTTTGGTTCATTTCGTCCATGACCACATCAGGCGTAAAACCGAGCTTGAACGCTTGCATAAGCCGCCGTTCCTGACCAGCATATTGTTTGAGCTTCCGATTGAGAGCCTTTATTTCCTGGTCAATCGTGCCATCTGAAACCCAGGCTTGTTCAACTTCATTTTGCTTGCTTATTTCACCCATGAGCAGTTCAGGGTAACACAAGACACTTTTCACCTTTTCCCATACCACACCTTCAAGCCATTCCGCCCGGATGTACCGAGCATCGCATATCTTTTGTCGCGACGCAGTCGGGTGTGTACCACGACAATGATAGTATCGATAGTCGCCCCTCAGGCAACTTCCCACTAACGGGCTTCCACAATACCCGCAGACCGCAAAACCAGTTAGCGGGTATTCATGTTTTGCCTTGCCTGGATGCAGTTCCTTTGACTTAGCCAGAGCAGCCTGTGCCCGTTCAAACAGTTCTTTGCTGATAACGGCAGGAGTTACATCAGGTAGAACGTACCAGGATTCTTGAGGCTTCTTTTCGCGATTCTTGCCCGAAGTTTGACCGAAATATGTTATGCCCATATACGCAGGGTTACGAACTATCCTGCTTACCGTACGAGCTTCCCATTTCTTACCGGACTTTGTTGGTACACCCTCCTCATTCAGAGTCCGAGCTATCTTAAAACAGCCATTGCCATTAACAACCATTTCAAACATTCTCTTGACTACCCTAGCTTCTCGCTCCAATGGTATGCGCTTCTTGTATTCCTTAATCCACTGATAGCCATAGATACCTATGCCAGTCCCTTGTGGCAGCTTGCCACTCTTTAACATAGCTTGCTTACCACGTCCAGTAGCATCCCGCCGCCGTTCAGCATCCAACTTAGCCGCATAGCCCTTGATGTAGAACACTAGCTTGCCGACTTCCGAATTATCTACGGTTTCAGTAGCCGCTTCCAAAGTAACTCCGTGCTTTTCAAGTTCCTGCATGAGAATGACTCCATGCACAGGGTCACGGGAGAAGCGGTCAAGGCTGTATACAACTACCGTGTCTATCTGATCCGAGCGCACCATATCCCTAAGCTCATTCAGCTTAGGACGTTCGAGTGACAGTCCCGACCAAGCTTCGCTAAGCTCATACCCGACTTCATACCGTCGAGTTTCGCAATACTTCCGACAGGCTTCAAGCTGAGTTTGCAGGCTTGTCCCGTCTTGTTCTTGACCTTCAGTTGACACACGACAATAGATAGCGGCTTTCATAGTTACTTCTCACCTTAAATAAGATTTCGAAATTGTCCTAAATCGATTGTCCAATTATACTTAGACCTTTTCTCCCATATTTCATAGGCTTTCTCACGATGGTTTAGGAAATCCTTCTTATCACAGCCGTTTACCCGTATGAAATGTTCTATTACCGCGTCATAATCTAATTTTCCTTCGTCAGCTAATATACCTGCTAATCCTATGTGCTTAACATGATGGCACATCTGACAGAGAGCAATGAAACCTTTCAAAGTCTGAATGTGGTTTTCATCGTCATATTCCCATATTTCATGACATTCAAGCCTAGTATTCTTAGCATCACAGATTCCACACTTATTTCCATATGAGTCATATGTACGTTCACGGATGAAATTCCAATTATCACTGCTCATCTTGTTCCTGAGATTGTTATACCAGGATGTCTTTGGAACGAGCTCTATCGCTAATTTCAAGTGTTTCATCTCTTCACCCCCTTCCATTTTGGCTTATTCCGTCCCGTTCTTGACCTTCAGTACTCACACGGCAGTAGACAGCTACTTTCATCATTTTCTATTTACTTCCTTCTTGGTCTTAGTTAATACCAATTCTCTTTAGCCCTTCCCCATTTAAGTACGCGGTAACATTTATCCATTTCCCGCCGATTCCTGCAGGCTGGAGCTCGACTTGCCCGCTTTTCTGCCTTACATGGAATAATTTGTGGCCAGCTCTCGTGTTCTTTGAACCTTCCAGTATCTCCTGTAGTTTAGTAAACGGCAAGCAAATGTACTTCTTGTGAGTACCGAGTAGCAAGATAACCCCGCCATTCCTATTTTCAAGATGGTCTGGATTCACACCAAACCAATATCGTTCGCTTACTTCGTGAAGTTTACTGAATATTATCCACAGTTCAACACTTTGACCGCCTCGGTTCGCGTCATAGCTCCTAATTTTCCCTCCATGCTTCCCAACAGACCAGCCATTCACTTTCAAATCTGCTATGAACGCACCTATAAGGTCTCTTGCCTCATAATTTTCAATTGCAGTTATTTCTTCCGCTGGAGAAAGTAGTGTTGTAACTGCTCCCAGTTTCGCCTTAAGTGCGGCTCGCTCCTTTTCTATCCCTGTCAGTTGTTTCTCAACTTCAGCCAATTGCATTTCCATCTCTCTCTTCCACTTAGCTAATTGCGTGTTATCCATAAAAATTCACCCCCTTTTATTGCGAATAATATTACTACACTCGTATATACTTAATAGTATTACTATATAGTACTACTATCTTCATTCTTTGTCAATACCCTTTTTACGGGATACCGGAGTTTTCCCAATATCAACCGACACAATTTTTGCGCCCATAGCGATAGCCGCATCAACCAAGTGAGTAGCCGGCTTTGTCTGACATTTCGGAAACCACTTCAACACACGCCACCGCATAAGCCAAAGGCAACGACGCTTCTGCCCAATAATGAGGAGTGTCTCTAAACCATGAATTGTTTTCCGCTACATTCTTGATGGCTTTCAGAGCTTCTGTTAATTCCCCGTTCTTCTCCATGCCTTGAGCTATTCTAGCACCCAGGCAAGCTGTTGTCCTGAAGCTATGTTATAATCAATTATGTGAAGTTCAGCTGTTAATAATGCCAAACTAGCGGGAGTTAACTAAGATGACTGTAACCCAACCATCACCTATTCAGCAACTTGAACAAGTACTAGATAGATACAAAGAAATCAGAGGCCCTGATTCTGAAACTTTGCCTAGTAGCTCAGCAGCTAAACAAACCGAGGTATATACATCTTTAGTTGCAGCTATAGAACGTCTTGCCCCCACTGGAACATACTACTATACAAGTTTGCAGGCTGTCATAAAAACGCAGGGTCTTAATAGCCGTTATGCCATTCCGACTTTAGTCGGTATCGTTGAAGCATTAAGAACTGCATATGAATCTGGATACCTACATCAGATTGAGGAATTGATACGCGCTGACCTATTCGCCGATTTCCTTGACATGGGCGAGTATCTATTGGAAGAAGGCTATAAAGACCCCCCTGCTGTTATTAGCGGTGGTGTTTTAGAGGAACATCTAAGGAAGCTTTGCCTGAAAAACTCAATCAACATCAAAACAAATGACCGTTTCAAAAAGGCAGATGCGATGAATGCAGACCTCACCAATTCGAATGTGTACAATCGTCTAGACCAAAAGAGTATTACTGCTTGGCTTGACCTCCGTAACAAGGCGGCTCACGGTAAATATACTGAGTACACTGATGAACAAGTTAAGGTAGCACTACTAGGAATACGAGACTTCGTCGCCAGGTTCCCCGCTTGATTTTCCGGTATCAGACACGTTTATACCGACCTAACAGTAAAATCGAAAGGTAATAACCAAATATACCCATGAAAGGCAAACATCCCGATCTTCGTTCGAGATTAAAGGAATATCGAATACTTAGTAGTGGTTAATGCGTATGAACTTCTATAAAAAGATTGATAAATCCATTTTCCGTTATGGTACAACCATACCAAAGGAATATGTTAACGATTTTACTCAAGGGCAACCTTTAAAATCAGGAGAATCTCGTGATGTAAAACTCCATTGGCCTAAGAAACATATGACTTTCAAAGCCAAATTAACCCATGTTGCTATAAAGAACGCTACTCAACCTTACCAATTACGATGGGATGGCAACTCTGATCTTCTACTTGAGCTTAAAAAGGAATTCATTCAGAGTTATTTGGCAATCGAAAGCCGCAGTTATCAATTCAAAATCGAAGGGAAATATTATATCACTGACTTACTTGCAGGCAATCAAGAAGTACTAGTATTCAAACCCATTAATTCTACCGAAATTGACCTGGAGACGTTCATCCAAATAAACACTCCCTATGACAGCATTTTCAAACGCTTAGTTGAAGAGAATGTTTTTGGGTGGCTGAGTAAAACGAACCGTGATTATCTTATTACTAAGTCAACCCCATGGTATAAGTCTACAGATCTATTGAAACATGCGGACGCAAGGTATGTAATATATTATCTGATTGATCAAACAAAAAAGGAAATATACATAGGAAGTGCAGAGACATTAGGCGATCGGGTTAGAATCGGACGTCCGGAAATCCCTGGATGGGATATTTTCAGATATGAAATTATCCACCCAGATTACCATC
The DNA here is from genome assembly GCA_030610855.1 of Dehalococcoidia bacterium. Classification (GTDB taxonomy): domain Bacteria; phylum Chloroflexota; class Dehalococcoidia; order GIF9; family AB-539-J10; genus RBG-13-51-36. The sequence continues at coordinate 110,109 of JAUWQY010000001.1, read as the reverse complement.
ATTCATTAAGAAGGATTGAGCACCACGTTATTGGTGCGTTTTCAAGATTCTTCAACAATAATGGCAAAGTCTCCTTTTTACCAGTTAGTGACTACAAGCTTATCAACAAGAACTGGTCTAAAGCAAAATAACATCATCTCATGACTTCATGTCAAACATTATTAAGGTACGGTCAGCGACTTATATCAAATCGAAAAAGCAAAAGGTATTGAATATTTACACGCATCGCTGGATAATAATTCCGATTAACTTACCATCTGTTTGACTTCCTTGTATTGACTACATAGAATAATTCCATGACACCAAAACGCACCATATCAAATCAGCAAACACAATCACAGCCACCTAATTTAACAATATCTAGGTCAAAAGCTGCTGAGCAATTAGCATCCAGAATTGACTCAGGAAAAGACCTTCTTCCCAAGACTATGAGCACCAGTCAAGATTACGCAAGAGTTGACTACAACCACAAGCTATGGCACGAATTTAATATAGAGCTTCTGCGAAGAATGTTTGACTCTGACGAGCTGTCCCAAGAGTACAGTTTTTGGGCCGTTTCCTTCGCTGCCTCCAGTTTACGCGAGAAAATCGAAGCACTTTCCGGGGAGATTCTTACTCACATAACAAGGCTTGAGTCAATAAAAGAACGTCTACCTCTTTACCCTGAACCGTCCGGACTTCCAAGAGCTATCTCACCTACGCCAGCCGAGCACGCCGCACCGACCATAAAAGAAGTCTTTTTAGTGCATGGGGCAGACCATGGTGTCAAAGAGACTGTTGCACGCTACTTGACGAAGTTGAACCTCAACCCAATAATCTTACATGAGCAACCAAACCTCGGTGATACGATAATCGAGAAGCTTGAACGCACGTCACCCGTGGCTTTCTCGGTCGTCTTGCTTACCCCTGATGACAAAGCGTCCCCAATCACAGATACTTCCACACTGAAGCCACGAGCTCGTCAGAACGTTGTATTCGAGTTAGGCTTTTTTATTGGACTGCTCGGCAGAAAAAAAGTATGCGCTCTTTATACCGAGGGTGTCGAGTTGCCCTCGGATTTTCAAGGAGTCGTATACATACCTCTTGATGCATCTGGAGCTTGGCGGCTCTCGTTAGCCAAAGAATTGAAAGCCTCAGGTTTGGACATTGACCTAAACAATGCTTTGTAACATTCGCTTCGACGCGATATACGCGTGGAAGGGCAGACATGCCGACGTTTGTCCAGTTGATAAGCAAATCTGTGCTTGAGTATACAAATGCTCGAAGGAGGTTATATGCCAACTTTAAAGAGAGTCGAAACACAAATATTCCGACGTGAAGGGTTTAGAGTACAGTTCACAGACAGACAAACTGGCAGGAATGTTCGCGACAATCTCGAAGGTATTACATCTTATCCTTATGCTAAGATGGCTCGAAACCGCTGGTCCGTTAATCATTGGAAAGAGCAGAGATTCAAGCAGTGCTATCCAGGGTTTGAGGTCGCTGTTTTGCGAAATGACCGGCATGTCGCACATGGAAGAACGTTGTTAGCCACTCTTCGTGATACGTACCTCGCGGAATGATCTATCCTGTTACATACGCGTGAAAGGGCAAACATCCCGATGTTTGTCCAATGGTAATAAATCTCGAAGCTGAAGAGATGTAAAAGCGAAGGCGTCTGGTGATGAATCACGCGCCTTCTTACTGTAGACCCGGACTTCACCGCATGGTCTGCGAGAAGGGTTCTCTTTTAGTGCATCAGATGACTCCGATTGTCCGACCTTCGTTGACGACACGCAAATGGCATCACAACCAATAATCAAGTTGCTCACCGGCTCCGGTGTCGGTTCGCGAAGACAGGTAGCTGCCGTTATCAAGAGGGGTGGCATAGCCGTCAATGGCGAGATAATCCAGAGCTTCAACGAGCCGGTTGACCCTGTTAAGGACGTCATAACGATCGATGGGAAACTCGTCTCAGCCACAGCCGAGCCCCTTCTTTATCTCATGCTGAATAAGCCTAAGGGTATTGTCTCGAGCACCGGTGATACAAGAGGAGCGAAAACGGTGATCGATATCCTCCCCGCGAAATACCGTCACATCCGCCTCTACCCGGTGGGTCGTCTGGATAAAGATTCCACAGGCCTGATTCTCCTGACTAACGACGGCGACCTGACTTTTCGGTTGACGCATCCTCGTTTTGAACAGCAAAAGGAATACCTGGTCCGAATAGAACAGGACCTGAAGCCGGAAGAGAAAATGCAGTTGGAAAAGGGAATCGATCTGGACGACGGCAAGACGTCCCCGGCCAGAGTCAAGGCCCTGAAATATCCGCCCTTCAATTACTCGATTACCATTCATGAAGGCAAGAAACGTCAGGTACGCCGGATGTTCGCCGCTCTGGGATACAGGGTCCTGGAGTTGAAAAGGATAAGATTCGGTAGCCTCAGACTGCGCGCACTGCCGGAGGGTGAAATCCGTGAACTCACTCCCGGGCAGGTTCAATCGCTCAGAAGGGGACAAAGGACATGAATGGGAGTCAGCCAGACTGAGCGCGTCCCGCGGTCGCGCCAGTCGCTTGCGCCGCAGCCCTGGACTCAGTACACAATCTGTCGGGAGAGACCTCTTCCACTGTGTCGTGACTGCCTGGTCCAACTTCTACGGATTGCGCACAGTGAAATCTCCTGAAGATGATCTATCTTGACACAAATAGCGGACACGAATAGACTTATGGAGATATGGCATTCTAGCCTTTCCAGCGCATAGGAGTACTGACATGTATTGTGCAAAATGCGGCAAGGAAATCGATGAATCCGGTCAATACTGCAAGTATTGCGGAACGCGTATAGAAGAGGACGTGCCGGAGAGCACTCATGCGCGTTTGCAGGAAGACCGTGAAGACGTTCCTACTTACGAAATGCCCAGGATGATTCCTCTGGACATGATGGAAAAGCATGAAAGGGTTGTCTATGAAACGCACCCAAGCAAAATGGGGACGTTTTTCAACCACATCGCAACGGCTGTCCTCTTTCTTGCAGGTGGCCTCATCGTGTTGATCGTTCCTAAATGGCCAATCTTTGGTGCAATACTCATTGTTGCCGGACTGATCATAGCTCTCATAGGCTATCTGAAGTGGCGCTCTGTTGTCTACGCGCTCACCACAAGTCGAATACTTGTGCTCAGGGGGATACTTTCAAAGGACTTATTTGAGAACCGCCTGAGCAAGGTACAGGACATCAGGATGAAGATTAGCCTGAGGCAGCGTGTGTACAATTGTGGCGACATTTTCCTGACAACAGCGGGCACATCCGGTGTTGAATGCGTGTGGCGGGACATACCGGATCCGCGCAAGAAGCAGGCGCTCTTAAGGACCCTGCTAGCAAGGTAAATTCATAGCAATTCTCTGGAAAGCATCCTGTCGCTTGTGCACGTCGCGCAGAGCAGGCCTTTCTTGCTATGGATTGACCCTCCACCCATATGTTTGTGCAGCGGGAACTCGCTCTGTGTTCGACCAAGAACCATACTTCTTCCTCAGTAAGCATGAAAACCCCCTGAGGGCTTAGTTCCTGCGATCATTGGACATCACGGGCCCGGACCCGCCAAATGGGATTGCTACCACCATATATGCGCACCTGGCGGAACCGTTATTAGAGATAAATACCTCTGTATGATGGTAAAATACCTCCAAGCAGGCTTTGCCTTTATCAGATTGTGTTTCACTGAGAGAGTGGAAACATGAATAGCAAGCCACCAAAATGGCAGCACCCCGGCGGCAAGCTCAGGGAACTGGGCGCGGAGACATTGACCGATGCCGAACTACTCTCCATTCTCATTGCCCCAGGCATCCCGGGTAAACCAGCGGAAAAGATTGCCGAGGAAATTTTGCAGCGGTTTGGCGGCTTCAAGGGCATGGCTAACCAGCCTCTAGACAAGCTCTTGGATGTAAGGGGGCTTGGAGATACCAAAATCATTCGCATCGCCGCCGCCTTCGAAATCGCCCGACGAATCGTAAACGAGGTGTTAAAAGAGCATGAAGAAATCTGAGTTTGGTGGCAAGCTAACTAGAATCCCTAGCCCTTATGATGCTACCAGCTGGAAGACAGAGCGCAGTGCAGTGGCAGTGCTTATGCATTGGATGAGGGAAATTATTGAGCAGAAAAAGCTCGATTTGGGGCTTCCCGATGTAGATACCTCTGGAGCAGATAGAAAATCTCCTGACATCATAATCTATGAATCTCGTCGTAGCCAGAATATCCTCTGTGTCATAGAAGCCAAGCATCCCCACTTTAATGTTCTTGACTATGAAAACCTTAAAAAGCCTGCCTGGGAGAAAGCAAATGCCAGGAAAGCTAAGTACTTCGCCACTACCAACTTCAAGGAGTTGATTTGGTTTAATACCCAAAAGGTCAATGAGCAAAAAAATGAAGAGGACCAAGTTGTTGATAGATATTGCCTTTCAGATATAGAGAATTTAGATAATATTGAGGGGACAAGGTATAGAGAAAGCATCACAAAGCAACTGGATATCTTCTTCAGTAAACTCTATGCCGTCTATACTGGCAAGGAGCCTGAGCCCAAATTGCCAACCGACGAATTCCTCATCTATAGGCTTCAGGACAAGATAAGAAGGCTCTCCAGATATTACACCACAATAATTGAGAATCGCTGTCACAAAGATGGCACCTTTGCCGCGGAACTTGGCAAATGGTTTGTTTCCCAGTGCTGGAGCTTTGCCTGGCAGCCTCAAGACTTTAATAAAGCAGCAAGGCAGACTGCCTACCTGCTGGTGAACAAAATACTCTTTTATGATGTGCTCCAAGCCAAGCGTCCACATGAGCTTGCTCCTCTTGAAATACCTGAAGGCTTAATCAAGGGAGCGCAGCTTCAAAAGATATTGCAGAGCTTCTTCGACGAAGTGCTAAAGATAGACTACGAGACCATCTACACCACGGATTTCATTGATGCCATAGCCTTTCCCGACGAGAAGGAGGTAGTCAAAGAGATAAAAGATCTGGTGGGTGTGCTTGGGCAATACGACTTCTCTAAGCTCGGCGACATTATTGGTCCAATCTTTGAGAGGCTCATCCCTCAGGATGAGCGTCATAATCTGGGACAGTATTTCACCAATGACTATGTCGTTGACATCATTCTTAGGTTCTGCCTGAAGCAACAAGACGATAAGGTATTTGACCCCGCCTGCGGCGCTGGGACATTCTTGGTGCGGGCATATCAACAGAAGAAATTGATGAGCCAGCGCTTAAGACATGAGGATATACTGGATAGCCTCTGGGGTAATGACATCGCCAAATTCCCCGCCCATCTTTCTACTATAAACCTAGCCATCAGAGATTTAAGTGTGGATAAAAACTATCCCAATATCCTTCAAGAAGACTTCTTCACGCTCCTGAGCACCGAAGGCGGCTTTGACTTACCCGACAAATGGCGAAGGGCTAGAGCAAAAACTCTAGGTGTAAAGGAGAGAGAAGTTACCTATCCTCGCTGGTTTCATTGTGTGGTGGGTAATCCCCCATATACCCGCCAAGAGGAGATGGCTGGAATTGCTCCTGAAGTGAGGGAATATAAGCAAGGACTCATAGACAAAGCTCTTAAGGATATTAAGGGAAGGAAGATTGCTGAAATCTCAAAAAGGGCCGGGATACACGCTTACTTCTTTGTCCACGGAACGAAATTTCTCCAAGACGGTGGTAGGTTCGGATTTGTCGTTTCTAATTCCTGGCTGGACGTGGACTATGGCAAAGGACTTCAAGAATTCTTCCTCAAGCACTACAAAATCATCGCCATCATCGAGTCCAAGGTGGAGCGGTGGTTTGAAGAAGCTGATGTCAACACCTGCATCGTCATTCTGGAGAAGTGCAAAGATAAAAAGGAACGAGATGAAAACCTGGTCCGTTTTGTCTATCTTTTCAAGCGCCTGGATTATTTCATCCCACAGGCTCAAGAAATGTGGCAAAAGCAAATTGAGAGGCTAAACGAGATTGACAAGTTGATAAAGACTATTATGGCTCATTCGCAGTTTTACCAGAACGAGGAATTGCGTATCTTTCCAAAATCCCAGGCTGAGCTTTGGCAAGAGGGATTTGATAAAGAGAGTGGGAAATATGTTGGTGCTAAATGGGGCAAATACCTGAGGGCGCCGGAGATATTCTTCAAGATTCTGGAGAAGGGCAAAGGGAAATTAGTGCCCTTGAAGGAAATCGCCGAGGTGAGACGTGGTTTCACTACTGGTGCCAATGAGTTTTTCTACCTAACCGAGGAGGAAATAAAGCGCAGGGGAATCGAGCAAGAATTCTGGATGCACCAAGATGAGAATGAGAATTGGGTGCCGAATTATGTCATCAAAAGCCCCAGGGAATGTAGATCAATCATAGTCAAGCCTGGGGACTTGAAATATCGGGTGCTCATGATTCACAAGGATAAGAAAGATTTGAGAGGAACCAATATCCTCAAATATATTCGGGAAGGTGAAAGCAAAGGTTACCATCTCCGCCCTACTTGTGCCTCAAGGGAGAGGTGGTACGATTTAGGAGAGAGGGGAAAACCAGCTCTAGTTTGGATTAAAGGTATCTGGGATCGACACTTCACGCCACTGACCAATCTCTTTTGTTACTCAGATCAACAGTTGTATGAAACATATCTCGAAGATGTGAATGCAGAGCTAATTAACTCATCCCTAAACTCAACATTTACCTTCCTCTCTGCTGAATTCAATGCAAGAGTTAATCTAGGGGAAGGGATTTTATGGATTGCGACCTATGAGGCAGCAAACATGCTGGTTATACAACCTCAGATTCCTGAATCTGCAAAGCTAAGCGATAAGCTCAAGAGTGTCCTAAACAGGCTGTCTACTAGGGCTATAAGCAGCGTCTTTGAAGAGCTGGGCGCTTCTTCACCTGACAAAGTCTCCCTCGACAAGGTCAAGCCCGACCGCCGTGAGCTAGATAAAATTGTGATGGGAGAAATTCTGGGCTTAACCGATGAGGAGCAGCTTGAGGTCTATCGAGCAGTAATAGATTTAGTGAAGTCCCGAATTGACAGAGCTAAGAGCTTTGGCAAGAGGCGAAAGACTAAAGAAGGGATAGATATCGACCTTTTGGTGAAGACGGTAATGGACAAGCTCGGCGATGATACCTTAGGGAAATTCTATCGGGAGAAGATGTTGACCCACAAGCCTTTGCGCAGCCGGAGCTTGCCTAGGGTTTCGGGTGAAGTTAAATTGGAGCAGGAGCTATTTGGCTGGCGTCTTTCTTCAGGTAGAGAACACATAGATTGCACTTCCGAAATGGAAGCCCGCTACCTCAAGGTTTGGCTTGAAGCTGGTTTGGACAGCGTTAAGATGCCCAAAGATGAAGATTACCTCAAGGAGATTGTTCCTGAATTGGAGAGCTTGAAGCAAAAGGCAAACGAAGTCTTTGAGGATTACCTCGGCTCTATCCTCGACTCCAAACTTCGCCAGCGCCTTCTCCACCAGCTCTGGCAAGAGGTGACAAGGTAGCTAATAAAGAAATTTGTGATTACAAGAAAGTTGCCCTCCGCAAGGGAACCCTGGCAATGCGGCCGAGGCCGAGATCGATTATAGAAAGATAAGATGCAATTGCGTATGGTAAAGGCATCGTAAATAGACCGTGTGATATACTAGTTAAGCTGACACTTAGCAGAGGATAGTGGATTATGAAGGAAATAATGTTGGGGATTCACTTAGAGCCCTTACCAGAGGGGGGGTTTTTAGCTACCAGTGAAGAATTGCCCGGCCTGGTAGCTCAAGGGCGGACTGCTGCAGAAACACTGGAGATTGCACAGGATGTAGCTCGTAAGCTCATTGAGTCCTATTTGGAGCATGGTGATGATCTCCCGCCCAAGCTACAAGTTGGTGCTCCAGCACGTGGCGAAGTCCATATCCCGATAAGCATTTCCTGATGAGAAGGCTAGCTGGCTTTAGTGCCGATGAGGTTATTCGCAAGCTAAGGCGGGCAGGTTTCTTCTTTGATCGGCAGGCCAAAGGAAGTCACGAGATATGGTGGAATCCTCAGACCCGTCCCCGTACTACGGTGCCTCACCATCCTGGCGACTTACCTGAAGGCACGCTACGAGCTATTCTGCATCAAGCTGAGTTAAGCGTAGAAGATTTCTTGGAGCTTTGAATGATAAAGCGGTCCCTGCGAGCGACTAGCTTACAGCTAGTTTATGCCACCTTCCGGTGACACACTTAACACAGGACTTACCCGCTACGATAAGGCTAGCACGGTACCGCTGACCCTGACAAGTGCTTCCCAACATGACAATCCGGAGGGGCTGTGTTTGTCCTGACACGGACTACAGCCTGGAGGTCACCACCACCTTGAGTGACTTCTCCAGTTCTGCCGAGTTGCCAATTGATCCCTCCGTCACGGGCTCGACGGTACGCTTCTGCCCCAGCCATCTGTGAGGGCCACGTCTGTGATGATATGGCGTATCCTAACAAGCATCTCACGATTGTGAGCATAGCTTAGTTCGCCTGTGTGTTGTAGTTGTCCGACCACGATGCCGGGGTGAACATTGATTCTATCTGCAAACTCCGCTATCTTCTTCTTCGAATACAGGGACTTTACACGCATGATGAAATCATCAAGCTCTGTCTGTGGTAGCAGGAAGTCAGTCGCACGTTCATCGGCTTTCACTTCGTATTGAGGTCTGTTGTCTGATGACTTGGTTCTCTCCCCAACCAGGTCTATATCCAATGCAAACTTATCATTGTTCTTCCCGTCTCCGCTTTCCACATGCGCGAGTTCATGTGCTAGCGTATGCCAGAACCAGTCGATTCGATCATATCGAAGAGATAGCACCACGACAGGATGATGATTGTTCAACCAAAAAGTGGCACCGTCAATCTTTGATTGTGGGAACGGCTCAATGACGATGAATCTAATGCCGAATTCGGCCAATAGCTTCGGGATCTTTCTTAGATCCTCCGGATTGGGCAGGAACAGCTTCAGTAGCTGTAGCATCTCCGCAAGACGTGCCTCAGAGAAATCGCCAGCAGAGACTGCCTTGGCCATGTGGCCTGCTCTGTATAGCCATGCATTCTGTAGTGGTGTAAGCTGGGGGCAAGAGGACGATCTTCTTGCCACATGTGCAAAGAACTGCGGCTCGCGGAGATCATCACTGAGGCCGAAGAAGTCCTTCAATCTTGTCTCAAGAACATCAACACTGCTCGAATCCTCGATCCATCCCCGCTTAATCATGAGCCTTAGCGGAGCTGTCGTGTACAGCCTGGCTCGCCTTTCAACCAGGTCCTGTTCCGGATCGCTCTTCCATAGTCGGTACGTAGATTCAAGATTCATCCATAGTTGGGCACTGGTACCGAAAGCTCCTCCCAGTCCTCTAGCGGTCTCAGGAGTGATCCCCCGCTTCGCTGTAATCAGTTCACTTACCAGACGTGAGGGGCGACCGAGAATCGCTGCCAGGTCATCTTGAGTCCATCCTCTGGCCTCGAGCTCCTCCCTGATGAACTCACCGGGCGGAAACACTTCAGCAAGCTTCCTATCTCTCATTGCTCCTCCTTTTGCTCCGGCCATCAATGATAGTCCTCTATGCCTATTATCTTCACAACCGTGCCTTGCGGATTATCTTTCATAAGTTCCACTATAAGACGATATTGGTCATTGAGTCGCATCGAATGTTGATGCTTCCTCTTGCCTTTGAGCTTCTCAAACCGTAGAGATTTCCAGTTGTAGAAATCTCTTTCGTCCGGTGCTGCCCTTATGACCTGCATTCTTCTTCTATATGCCCTAACAACAGGTTGAGACCAGCCCGCTGCATATTCCGGGTCGATTTCCAGTCGGTCAAGCCTGTCATCATCAAATAGGACCTCCATCTGCTTCTCAGTATACACAACGCTCCAGGGGGTGTCAAGTGGGTTTTTACAATATGTGTAACACTGTAATGACGCACTTATACCATTGCCAGACCCACCCCACTATGACCGACCGTGTGGATCAGGCAACAGATATGTGCCCCCGCTGTTACCAGGTTGCCGACAGTAGATAAGATTGACACGCATATTCCTCCGGCGTTACCATTCTAATGTTCCGAGCGCTATGCGCCATAAGTGAAAGACCGCCCGGTCTGGCTCGCATTTGTTATCCGAAGCGCGGCGGTGAAGACATGCGTCCAGTGGAGAAGTATCACTAAATGAAGAGGTGGAGGAGTTCTGCCGGGTTATGAGCGACATTGCCGGAGAGGAAGGAGCGAGAAATGGATAGAATGAGGCTGGGCAGGACCGGTATGATGGTTTCCCGGCTCGGTTTTGGTGGCATTCCCATCCAGCGGGATTCTGATGACGAGGCCGTGGCTGTGGTCAGGAAGTGCCTCGACCTGGGTGTTACCTTCCTCGACACGGCCAACGCCTATACCACCAGCGAGGCGCGCATAGGCAGAGCCATCAAGGGACGCCGACAAGAGGTCATCATCGCCACCAAGTCCGGCTCTCGAACCCGTGAAGGCCTGGAGCATCACCTCAAGCTGAGTCTGGAACGTCTCGGGGTCGACTACATCGATCTCTACCAGTTCCACGGGATCAGTGACTTCAAATCGTTGGAGACAGTCCTCGACCCCAAAGGACCAATGGCGGCGGTAGAGGAGGCCAAGAAGGCAGGCATAATAAGACACATCGGCATTACCTCGCACCAGATCGACGTGGCCAAAGAAGCGGTGAAATCAGACCACTTCGAGAGCCTGATGTTCCCCTTCAACTTCATCACCTGCGAACCCGCCGACCAGTTGCTGCCCTTGTGTCGGGAGCATAACGTCGGCTTCATAGCCATGAAACCACTGGCCGGTGGGGCGCTGGATAACGTGACCATTGCCTTCAAGTACCTCCTTCAATTCGGCGACGTATTGCCGATACCCGGCATCGAAAAACCCCGTGAGATAGAGGAGATCGTCCGCGTGTTGCAGGGACCACGAGAAATGAGCGCGGCAGAGCAACGCGAGATGCAGAAGATGAGAGACGAACTGGGAACCAGATTCTGCCGTCGCTGTGATTACTGCCAACCCTGCACCCAAGAAATACCGATATCGCTCATGATGTCTGCCGACACCGCCATCAAACGAATGCCACCGGAACGGCTCTTTACTGCCGCGTTTTTCGCCGATGCCGTGGAGAAGGCGGCCAACTGCACCCAGTGCGGTGATTGTGAAGAAAGGTGTCCTTACCACCTCCCCATCCAGGAAATGCTCGCCGAACAGGTCGGGTACTTCCGCCAGGCAAAGCAGAAATACGAGGAACGGATGACTGCCTAGTACCCAGGCCTAGACCCCTGTTCCGCGGGGGAATCCCGAGGAGGGCCTGAGTGGGAGGGAATGTGACACGGAGCCCGCATTGATTGATCACTCAGCAGGCAACACCACCAAAGCCACCACCCAGTTGCTGAGCCATCACAAAGGCAGATGCATGGGAACTCAGGTCAGCTTATCCTGCCGAACTCTTTCTCTGGCCGGCATTCTGCATGCTGCCTCTCTCTGGTGGCGAACAAATCCCTTCCCACACCCATACTGCCACCGCCACTGCAACCAGCGCCAGCAAGCCTGCCATGGCCATCTTCTCGGCAGGAGCCGTACTTACTGCTACGGTGCTCATGGCCACAGCGGGCACCAGCCAGGCCCTTACTATCGGCTTCAGTCCTGGATGCTGGTTCATGAACTCGGCTATGGGCGGGCTGACCGTGTAGTAGAAATCTACGAAAGCTCGTCCCGCCGGGTTGGTGAGCAGGTATCCATCCCTGAACTCACGCAGAATTTGTATCTCCTCTGCCATCGGCGTGCCATAGGCTGCGGTGGCGATGAAGCACCCCCCACCAGCACTCTCGAAATTAGCTCTAACGGAGTAGGAGCTGTCCATGGTGATGGTGGTCGAGGCAACGCTAACATCGACGATGGCGTCCACGTTGCCCGACCAGCCGATAAACTGGTAGCTTTCGTCAGGCTTAGCCACAAGGCTGACCTCGGTGCCGAGAGGAAAAAAGAACATCCCTTCACCAGCATCTGTTACAGAACCACCGCCGGTGCTGGATACCGTCAACAGCACCAAGGGATCGGGATGCCACGACTCAAAATTGGCGGTGATTGAGTAGGAGCCATCCATGGTGATATTGGTCGCGGCGGCATAAACATCGCCGATGGCATCCACATCACCAGTCCATTTCACAAACTGGTAGTCTTCGTCAGCCTCTGTAACAAGGGCGACGGCGGTCCCGGCATCGTAGATAAACATCCCCGCGCCGGGTTCAACCACCGAACCGCCAGGAGTGCTGGAGATGGTGAGGCTGCACCGACCTTCTTTCAGTTCAAAGTTGGCTGTGACGGAGCAGGAGCCATCCATGGTGATATTGGTCGCGGCGGCATAAACACCGCCGATGGCATCCACATCGCCAGTCCATTTCACAAACTGGTAGTCTTCGTCAGCCTCTGCAACAAGAGCGACGGCGGTCCCGGCATCGTAGATAAACATCCCCGCGCCGGGTTCCACCACCGAACCGCCAGGAGTGCTGGAGACGGTGAGGCTACACCGACCTTCTTTCAGTTCAAAGTCGGCTGTGACGGAGCAGGAGTCGTTCATGGTGATGTCGGTCGTGGCGGCATAAACGTCGCCGATGGCATCCACATTGCCAGTCCATTTCACAAACTGGTAGTCTTCGTCAGCCTCTGCAACAAGGGCGACGGCGGTCCCGGCATCGTAGATAAACATCCCCTCGCCGGGTTCGCCTACTGAACCGCCAGGAGTGCTGGAGGTCGTGAGGCTACACCGACCCTCCGGAAGCTCAACAGCAATACCAAGTCCGGCAATAATGTGCTCTGCCTTGTTAATGACCACGAGCGTATCAGAGCCAGCAAAAACCAGCCCAACGAACTCCCCATCTTTGTCGACCGCCGAGCCCGAATCACCCCGCGCTGCAAACGACCAGTTCTCCTGAGCTACTAAGATCTGGTCCACGAAATAAGCTGATTGGTCGCCGTACCTAACCCAGATAGAGGCATTAGTGTAAACTATCTCACCTGTGGTGACGCCAGTGGTTCGCCCGGATTTTCGCACGCTATCTCCCTTAGAGACCTCGATCCATCCCTCAATCCAGTAGTTACCTTCTTCGTCAAACTGCCCGCCAGGAGACGCACCAACATCAGCATCAACACTGCCTATGGCAGCATCAGCGTAGTTTTCCGCGTTAGGCTCAAAGTCAACGGGTATGTAGTCCTCGAGTTCGCCCACCCGATCGCCCCATCCCCCTCCATCGCAGCTTCCCGGCTGGATGATGGGTGTTCCTGTGTTGAGAAACTCATTGGTACCCGGCTTCATACCAATAACGTGAGCATTAGAGAGAATCTTGTTGTCATATGTGACCATGCCCAAGGTTCCGGCATACCGGTATACCCCTGACTCTTTCGTGACGTAGGCTGAAAGGCTTGTCCCGCCGACCAGAGGTCTGACCTCATTTTGCCTATCCTCGCTGACGCCGGTTACGGGTTCCGCTACCAGATTGGAAAGCCCTTCGATTCTCCCCGTAACCTCCCCCCACACCGTGTAGCCTTCAAAAGAGCGCGGCACTCGTCGCTTCGCCAGTTCATCCTCGACAAAGACGACAATTTCGCCCTCAGCTTCCGAATGGGCGATGCCGACAAAGCCAGCTCCAGCGGGAGACAAGAGTTCCCATTCCAGGGCTATTCTGGCTTCCAATAGAGGCCTTCCACGACTAGGGTTGTGGCCAGCCGAAGCAGGGAGAGAGTTAAGAAAAAGCAGCGCAGCAACAAGAATTAGTGCCGGGAACCATAGAAGCTTCATCTCTTTCCTCATCTCTTCTCCTCCATCTACGACTAATGGGCTATTACTTTCGTCATATAGTTAGTCGCAAAAAAAAGGGGAATCCCTCGCCTGCTCCAGTACTTAGGGGGAATCCTTTTCCGGCCTGGCAGCCGAATAGAAGATGCCGATAGTAATAGGTAGCAGCAAACCTGTTTAGCTTGCCCCGGCGCCTCTACCAGTTCAAAGCTCCCAGTTGATATTGTATCGACCTCGGCACTGTCAAGCGGATACCGCCAGGTACCGCCTCAGTCAACACAAGCTAAGGTACAGTTTCACGCGCAGCTGTACTCTGTACCTTTGCTTCGCCGCGTCGTTGCCCGTATGGTCAATGCGGCCGAAACCACCACCAATAAGCCAACTATGGCCCTCTACTCCCCACAATAGTGTTGACGGCTGCGGTGCTTATTGTCACGGCGCCCGAACAGCCCGAGCCTTACTATCGGCTTCAGGCCTGAATGCATGAACCCGGCTAAACGAGATTGCGGGCCCCGAGAAGTCGGGACCCGCAATGATACAACATGACCTTACCTCGGCCCTTAAGGGCGGAGGTAAGGGGCAAAGCTTAATTCAGATTCCAATCATCAACATCGCACTGATAGTGGTCGTTGTCTCCCACTGCAACCACGGTGCCGTCGTCCTTAAGCCCCACAGTGTGATCTTCGCCTGGTGCGACCTGGAGGATGTCCGTCCAGCCGGCGCCGTCGCGCTGGCCGTCGGCGTGTGCATCTGCTGGGCGGTCGGCGAGACGCTCATGGGCATCCTGCCAAAACACATCCCCGCCATCGCCACCAACTTCCTGCTGCTCTCCTGCGGCCACCTGGAACATGCCCTCCCAGTCACCGACATCGCACTGGCCGGCGTCATTCGATCCCGCGGCGGCCACGGCGCCGTCGTCTTTAAGCCCCACCGTGTGATACACTCCTGCGGTGACCTGGATGATGTCCTCCCAGTCATCGACATCGCACTGCCCGGAGGCATTCGATCCAGCGGCGACCACGGTGCCATTGGACTTGAGCCCCACCGTGTGATATCCACCTGCGGCGATCATGGGGTCGACCTTGAACTCAAAGTTGGCGGTGATAGAGCAGTTATCGTTCACGGTGATGGTGGTTGTGGCAGAGAGGGGGTCGTCGATGTCCTCCACGTCGCCCGTCCATCCGACGAACTCGTAACAATCATCCGCCACGGCCACCAGGTCAACCACCGTTTCCTCTTCATATTCGAGCACGCCCTCGCCGGGGACCGTTACAGAGCCTCCAGCAGTGCTGGAGATGGTCAGTTCGTACTCGATCAACTCCTGGAGATCAATGCCAAATTGCGCGGTGATGGTATAGTCGCCCTCTATGGTGATGGTGGTGAAGGCGGCCCCGGCATCGGCTACGGTGCCTACGTCACCGGTCCACTGCACGAAGTGGAAATTGTCGTCGGGTTCGGCCACCAGTCCTACTACCGTGCCATAATCGATGGTAAATGTGCCCTCCCCGGGAGTGATCACGTTGCCACCCACGGAGCTCGAGATGGTTAGGGCGTGCTGCAGAGGAGCAGGCCCACAGCCCGTGACCCCCACGATCAAGGCCAAAGCAATCAAAAAGATGCTAACCCTTTTCACGTAATGGTGTCTCCTCAAACTAAGTCCTATGTTCAATTCTAACCTCCTTATGCATTTTCCTTTGATATCTAGCTTCAGTAATACGTAGCAAACCAGGTCTTATCTTCGTAATTTCATCTCGCTATTTTCACCCCTTTGTGCGATTCTTAGGGCTGTCTGATTCTGCTCTTCCGTATCATTTTCGGCTATTCTTGAAGCCCTTCAACTCCAGATTCATGGAGCAGCCAGGCTGCTTCCTTCGCTGTCAGCATGACATCCCTTCGTGCGCCACTTTCCATATTTTTCTCATCTCCTCTGTACTTAAACTGTCTCAAGTGTAGTTTTCTTCAGCTAATCACACAATCACCCGAAAGTAACAGTTTCCTTGGGAAATGGTCATAGGCGAAAAGTCCTATCACCTGCCGACATAGTTCCGACTGAGATCGGTCTGCCTAAGACCGGCGTGTCTACACTGGAGGTGTGTTCCCGGATACGAAGAGAAAACCATGGACTGCCACCTCTTTGACATACATGGTTTCTCTAAGGACGATTGACTGAAATGGAAGCACTTCGAATTTGGGGCAGTAGTAAGGGTTGCCGACAAGGAAAAACCTGAAATCGTTCTTTGCCTTTCGCGTCGAGGCGATGCGGGCGAAAGGGAGGTGCAGCGGGCTGAGCCGCGAGTGTTATACCGTCCTCAATAGCAAGCCGATAAACGAGCACAACCTCTCAAGCAGTATCCGGACAACCTGCCCTTTACGGATCGGGCACGATCCACTCTTGAATCGATGAAGTGGCCCTGTGCTGCAGAGAGCTGCGGTGGAATCAGTGATGAACACGGAGGCGTAGGAGGTCAGGTCAGCTTATCCTGCCGAACTCTTTCTCCAGTTGATGAGAACTGAGATGAATCATGGTTGACCGGCCATGGGGACAGGTGCGCGGCTGCTTCGTCTGCTCCAGCTGCTTTATCAACTCCCGCATCTCCTCACCGCCCAGCTGCTGTCCGGCCCTGACAGCGCCGTGGCAGGCCAACGATTGAGCTATCTTCTCCTCCCAGGGACCGGGTCCTTCCTTTCCCGCCAGGTCATCAAGCAACGCACTTACCATCTCAATAACATTGGCTCCGGCCATCAGTGCCGGTACGGCACGTATGAGATAGCTTCTGTTTCCGAAAGGCTCGACAGCAAAGCCGAAGGCAGCTAGAAGCTCATTGCCGGCCTTCATGCTTTCTTCCTCTCGGGGGCTAAGCTCTATGTTTATCGGCTGGAGTAACCCCTGGACCTCAACTTCCTTCTGCAGCCACTGTGTCATAATCCGGTCATAGAGTATACGCTCATGGGCAGCGTGCTGGTCGATGAGATA
Source organism: Dehalococcoidia bacterium (assembly GCA_030610855.1). GTDB lineage: Bacteria > Chloroflexota > Dehalococcoidia > GIF9 > AB-539-J10 > RBG-13-51-36. The sequence continues at coordinate 93,331 of JAUWQY010000001.1, read as the reverse complement.
GAGTCCGTCTGGCCCCTCGGCAATGATGTAGGTGTTGGCCACCTGCCCCACTACCCTCAGAAGCGGTAGTTCCAGGGCCGGCAACCGGGCAACGACAAAAACCGGCTCGTTATCGGTAATCATGCGGGGGCTCTGCCATTGCCCTGAGCCAGGCGAGAAGGTCATAGCCTTGGGACGGGCTACCGGTGTCCTGGCCAGTGTCTCCTCTACGGCCTTCCGTACACTGCCGAAGACAGCCTGTTCATGGCAGAACTTGACCTGTGCCTTGGCCGGGTGAATGTTGACGTCGAGCTCTTGAGGGGGGAGGGAGATGTTGATTACCGCGATGGGATGCCGTCCATCCATAAGCAGACCACGATAGGCTTCCTCGGTTGCCCGCGCCAGCAGGGGACTGCGCACCCACCTTCGATTGACGAAGAAGCTCAGGTAGTTGCGATTAGAACGAACGAGCGAAGGCGGGCTTATCAGGCCGCAGACTTTGACCAGGCTGTCCGCCTGTCGCACCTCTAGCATCCTCTGGGCCGGCTCTGAACCATAGACCTCATTTACGACCTCACGCAGATTACCACTGCCCGCAGTGCGCAGGGTGGTGCGTCCGTCAAGGACCAGACTGAAGCTGACCTCGGGGAAAGCGAGAGCATACTGGCTCAGCAAATGGGCGATCTGGCTGTTCTCAGTGGTCACCGATTTGAGGAACTTAAGTCGCGCCGGGAAATAGCGAAACAATCGGCGCACGGTCACGGTAGTACCCTGCGGTCTGGCCCGGCTCTCCCGACGGACTACCTCCCGGTTTCTGAAACACACCTGGCTGCCGACGGCGTCGGAAGATGTCTGGGTGGCGATCTCCACTTCGGCAACAGCGGCGATGCTGGGCAGGGCTTCGCCCCGAAAGCCGAGGCTGGAGATTCTCTCCAGGTCGTCCAGGTCGCCGATCTTGCTCGTAGCATATCTGCGAAAGGCAAGCTCTAGCTCCGATGCCGGGATACCTGCCCCGTTGTCGCTCACCTTGATTAGCTCTACTCCCCCACCCTGAGCTTCCACGGCAATCTGGGTGGCGCCGGCATCGAGGGAATTCTCTATCAGTTCCTTCACCACCGAAGCCGGCCTCTCAATCACCTCGCCGGCAGCGATCTTGGAGACTACGTCGGGCGCCAAAACCCTGATCGTCATATCAGTTTCAGTTTACACGTTTTCGTGTATATTGTCAATAGTCATAAGGAGAATCGAGGTCTCTCGATTCTTTCCAGTGGCGCCAGGCTAGCCAGAAGCTTCTTAACCCCTGCCTCTTCAAAGACTACGGTCAGCTCCTGGTCTTCCCTTGTCGGGCTGCAATTCATCACTATGCCGGCGCCGAATTTGCTGTGGCGCACGTGATCACCGACCTTCAGTGCCAGACCGCCGAGAGGTGGCAGTGCAGGCGGGGAAGCCCGTTCCAAATCGGGACCGGCTGCAGGACTCGGGCTCTCCTGCCATAACCCTCTGGAACTGATCAGGTGGGGCGAGATGTCCTGCAGAAAGCGGGAAGGCGGATTTGCCGTGCTGCCACCGAACAAGCTCCGACGGTAACTGCGTAGAAGATAGAGCCGCTTCCTGGCTCTGGTGATCCCCACGTAGCAAAGACGACGCTCTTCTTCCATTTCTTCCGGGCTGTCGAAAGACCTCCTGTGCGGGAGAATGCCCTCCTCCAGACCGACAATGAAGACAGCGGGGAATTCCAGTCCCTTTGCCTGGTGCAAGGTGATCAGAGTCACGGCGTCAGCTTTCTCATCCAGTTCATCTATATCCGCTACCAGGCTTACCTTCTCCAAGAATGTGATTAAAGCCTCTTCGGGATCCAGTTCATCATATTCGCGAGCAACGCTCTTCAGCTCCATTACGTTCTCCCATCTCTCCTCTCCGTCCTCTTTGCTCAGAATGTACTCTCTATATCCACTGCGCTCCAGTATCTCATCCAGTAGACGAGAAAGACTCAGTTCACGGCTCCGGGAAATAAGTCCGTTCATAAGAGCATCAAATCCGGCCATGGCTTGGCCAATGCGCGGACTGAGAGCCTGTTTCGCTTCCGTGGCACTGACATTACTCCCCACCCCTTCCAGGGCCTCGAAAAGTGAGATATCACGAGCCTTTGCCCAGGATTGAAGCCGGCTCATACTGCGCTGTCCGATGCCTCTGGCAGGAACGTTTATAATCCGCGCGAAGCTGACGTTATCCTGGCGGTTGTGGATGAGCCTGAGATAGGCAATGATATCCTTGACTTCTCTCCGCTGGTAGAAGCGCGTGCCACCAACAAGCCTGTACGGCACACCATACCTGAGGAACGTTTCCTCCAATGCTCGTGACTGGGCATTGACCCGATACATGACGGCGCAATCTTTGAGCGACATCTGCTCCTGACCGACGAGTTTTTCTATCTCGTTGACCACCGACTGGGCCTCATCCTCGGCATTATAGCTTTCGATAACCATCACTGAAGCTCCGTCTTCGTTCTCCGTCCACAGTTCTTTAGGCTTGCGCTGCTTATTGGCTGAGATGACGTCTGAGGCGACCTCCAGTATCGTCTTGGTGGAGCGATAGTTCTGCGCCAAAAGCACCACTCTGGCTTCGGGATAATCCTTCTCAAAACTCAGAATATTACGCAAATCAGCAAATCTCCAGGAATAAATGGACTGGTCCGGGTCGCCCACCGCGCACAGGTTGCGATGTTTTCCTGCCATCTGCTTCATCAGCATATACTGGACGATATTGGTGTCCTGGAATTCGTCAACCAGAATATGAGCGTACTTTGACTGGTATCTGTTAAGGATTTGAGGGTGGTCCTGGAACATCTGCACCGTCTTCATCAACAAGTCGTCGAAATCGACCGCTTTCCCCTTGCTGAGCAGTTCCTGATAGCGCTGATAAACCCTATGAACTATCTCGTCAAAATAGCTGCTAACCCACTCGGCATAGCCTCCAGGGCTGAGGAGGCGGCTCTTGGCAGCCCCGATAGCGGAGAGCAGAGCACGAGGAGCATATTGCTTGGGGTCGAGATTCAGTTCTTCCATGGCCTGTTTCATCAGGGTTAACTGGTCGTCTGCATCGTAGATAACGAAGCCTGAGTCAAGCCCTATGGCTTGACCCTCGCGACGGAGAATCCGGGCACAGATGGCATGAAAGGTGCCCAAAGTCAAGGCCTCTGCTGCCTGGCCCAGGAGTTGTCCCAATCTATCTCTCATCTCTCGCGCGGCCTTGTTGGTAAAGGTAACCGCCATGATGCGGTGAGGCTGAACGCCACAGAGTTTGACCAGATAAGCGACCCGATGGGTAATCACTCTGGTCTTGCCGCTGCCGGGTCCAGCCAGGATAAGTACAGGTCCCTGGATGGCTTCCACAGCTTGTCTCTGGGCGGGATTGAGCGTGGCCAGGATATCCATGAAGATTCAGAAACCATTATAGCATCGGGCGGGAGGAAGCCCCAAAGAGCTCTGGAGACCGGGCCTCAATGCAGTTCCCGTTCCCATGTGGCAGGGACTGCGCAGTATGCGCGGGGGATTCCGTGATCGAATTTGACAAACCCTCGCGGCTGCGTTGAACTGAACAGTCCCGAGTAGGCGAACGGGAAGTTGGTGGCCAGGAACCTGCACTGAGTAAGCGGAACCTGAAAGGAAGAGGGGCGGAAACCAGCAGGAGGGAGGTTACTCGGGGCATTCTTTTCTGCCGACCGCGGGGATTCTCCTCTATCCACGGGCTGGCATCCCTTCCACGCATCGCACACGGGCAAAAGCGCTCAACATCCAGGCAGGCACAGTGAAGGTCTGAGTCCTCTGTCGGCCTGCAGACATCGGTATTCCCAGGAGAAAAACAGGTTGAGCTAGCTAGGCTTTGCTGCTATACTTGATTCGGAAGATGAACGATTGGGATGATTGCCAGAGCAGTTTGGGTGTATCTTTCAGCCAGAAGTCCTTGCTGGAACAGGCCTTCGTACACCGCTCCTATCTCAATGAAAACCCCACCTTTGCCCTTTCTAGCAACGAGCGCCTAGAGTTCCTCGGTGATGCCGTACTTAACTTCATTGTGGCAGCAAGGCTCTACGAAGAGTTCCCCGATCTTCCCGAAGGGGCTCTAACAGAGATTCGTGCTTCTCTGGTCTGTCGTGATACTCTGGCAGACTTGGCTTCTTCCCTCAAGCTAGGTGACTGGCTCTTGTTGGGCCAGGGTGAAGAAACAAGCGGAGGGAGGTCGAAGCCGAGCAACTTAGCAAACGCTATGGAAGCATTGATCGGTGCCCTATACTTGGAGCAAGGACTGGTCAGAGCCAGGAGATTCATCCTCAAGCAGCTCAAGCCGCAATTGGAGAAAACAAAGGCAGGAAGGATACCCCCGAACTACAAGGCTCTATTACAGGAGCTTATCCAGGGGCAGAAGAGGCCGGCACCGGTCTACCGCTTGGTGGAAGCTACCGGTCCTGACCATAACAGGCAGTTCACCACCGAAATCCTGGTCGAAGGAGAAGCGCTGGGCAGAGGAACAGGGAAGAGTAAGAAAGCTGCTGAGAGCCAGGCAGCAAGAGCAGCCTGGGAGAAATCGAGGTGTAATCATGGGCAGACGCGATTACAGGCATAGAGAGACGAAGAAACCCAAGAAAGGAGCTCAGAAGGGCAAGCCGATTTCGGAACTCGTGCCGCAGACACAGACAGAGATAATCAAGAAAAAGAGGAAGCCGGCTGAGGAATCCGAGGAATAGACGGTTTGGCAGCTTACTTGGAGCTTTGCCATAGCGGCAGGCTAGGGGAACGGGTAGAGGCGGCTGTATCTTTGCTTGAAAGCTGTTCCATTTGCCCTCGCGGTTGCGGTGTCAATCGTCTGGCTGGCGATGCAGGCAAATGCAGCACGGCCCGCGAAGCAATGGTGTCCAGCTATGGACCTCACTTCGGGGAGGAAGCCCCGTTAGTGGGCAGACGTGGCTCGGGTACGATATTCTTCACTAACTGCAACCTTGGATGTCTCTTCTGCCAGAACTACTCCATTAGCCAGCTAGGTGGAGGCGAGAAAGTGAGCAAAGAAGAGCTGGCCCATATCATGCTTTCGCTCCAGGCAACAGGATGCCACAACATAAACCTCGTTTCCCCAACCCATGTGGTTCCTCAAATCCTGGAGGCACTGAAGCTAGCGGTGGAGTCGGGCCTGTATCTCCCCCTGGTATACAACAGCGGTGGCTATGATTCGGTGGAGACCTTGAGGATGCTTGAAGGCATTGTCGATATCTATATGCCCGACATGAAGTATGACGATGAAGAGATTGCAGGAGAGTTATCGGGCATCGAAAGCTATCCTGCGATAAACAAGGCAGCAATCAAGGAAATGCATCGACAGGTAGGCGACCTGGAGATAGACGAAGAGGGGGTGGCCCGGCGGGGGCTTCTGGTCCGCCACCTCGTCTTGCCACACGGTCTGGCGGGGACAAAGGGGATAGTGGATTTCCTCAGCAAAGAGATTTCTCCCAGTACCTATGTCAATATCATGGCCCAATACCGTCCCTGCCACAGGGCTTTTCAAACGCCCAGCTTAGCGCGGCCAATATCATCGACGGAATTTCGTGAAGCATCGTCCCTGGCCCGGGAAGCAGGGCTGAGCCGCCTGGACGGGGCTTCTCCCGTAGAGATTCTTCGCCCCGATGAAATCGCGGCGAAGAATGACCGATGGCGGCGCTGAATGACAAGGATAGTCGACAATGACAGCAGTGCCGCGGACTGACGACCTGGTTGACGCAGCACACCTTTCCGTCACGGTTCACGGTCGGGTGCAGGGAGTTTACTTTCGCCGTTTCGTCCGCAATGCAGCTAACAACCTGAGCCTTAAGGGTTACGTCCGCAACCTTGCCGGCGGCAGTGCCGTAGAAGTTCAAGCTGAAGGAGAGAAGCCGCGGTTGAACGAACTGCTGGAGCAACTTAAGGCAGGTTCGCTTGGAGCCAGGGTCAAAGAGGTGGAAGTAGCCTGGTCGGCCTACTCAGGCCAGTTCACCGACTTCAGCATAAGATATCGATGAAACGCCCGCGATTCACTCAGGGTCTGGCTATCAGGAGTCAAGTCAGTCAGGAACCCATCTGGTCCTCGAGCTGAACCCTTCCCTCGATAATCAGTCTTAGATGCTCGGAGTCAATGCCTGTTATCTGAGAAGCCTCAAGATCGATTTCATGAGGTTCACCGACGAGGACTTTTCCGTAATCCTCCGCCTCCCCTTTCGTGGGATCGCTATCATCAGAGTAGAACAACTTCTGACGGGCTTCGATGATGCCCACATCAAAAGGCAGGGTGAAGTAGAGGTCGGCAAGGACTCCCTCGATGCCCAGTTCAAAGAGAGTCCCCCAACCACTCGATTCGCCCCTCTGGTATTTACTCACCGGCAACAGACTCAAGAGATTGGCCACACTGAAACGGGCGGAATTGCCGCAAACCTTGAACGGGCTAACGCTGATCAAGAAGTCGCTACGCAACACCACGTTGGGTACCCAGAAACTATCCACCGCATGGGATTGGGGCAACGGATTCTCCACCTCTATGAAAATGGAATCCCTGATATCCAGCATGAGGACATGGTGGAAGTCATAGCCCAGAGCTCTATAGATGGGATAGATCGATTCACCGCTAGGAGTCCCATCAGCAATGAGGATATCTGCATTGCTAATCTCCCTGATGCCTTTGATGATGTTATTCAACAGTTCAGGACTTGTCGTCGCAGGGTATGGCAGCGGATAACCGGCGCAAGGTTTGATCAAAACTCGTCTTGCCCACGAAAGCTGCGGGGGAGGAGTAAACGCAAACTCGGAATCTTTGACAATCATTGATTACATATCAGTGCCCGATTTCAATCCCGATCTAGTGGGGACAAAGCCGGCTGCAAGAGCACGATTTCGGTCGCAGCAGGAAGCTTTGCTCGCTCGAACTCCACTTCACTGCCCCCTACCCTGCGCACACCTTTTTTCTCCTTTAGGAAATCCTCGACATCTGCTATGGGAAAGGCACACCCGGGCGTCTTGAAATGCATTGGGATGATGATTCTCGGCTTCAGTTGACCGCAAACCTGGCTGGCTCCAGGTGCATCGATCGTATAGAAGCCTCCTACAGGAACAAGCAGAATATCCACGACACCGATTTCATCGATCTGCCCCGGTGTGAGCACGTGTCCCAGGTCACCCAGGTGACACAGCCTTACGTCGTCTATGGTGAAACAGAAGACGGTGTTAGCTCCTCTTTGTTGGCCCTGAGAGGCATCATGCTGAGTGGCGATGCCCCTGAACTCAACGCCTCTGGCCGTCCTTGTACCGCCGCCCTTAACCACTTCCGGCTTCCCCTGTACTGCGGAAACGTTACTGTGGTCACTATGGTCATGGCTCACCGCCACGACATCAGCAGTTTCCCTAACGGGAGAATACTTAATCCCTCCACCCACAACGTAAGGGTCGGTAATCACTCTCACGCCATCACTGGAGGTAATCAGAAAGCAAGCATGTCCCAACCATCGTATCCTCATTTGGTCTCCCCTCTCTCCGCTTCGCTCAAAGCGAATTCGACCAGAGTTCTTACGCCGAATCCGGTAGCTCCTTTTACCAGATAGCCGCTCTCTTTGGTCGAGGAAGCGGGGCCGGCTATATCGACATGAACCCAGGGGGTATCACCGGCAAATTCAGCCAGGAAGAGGGCGGCTGTAATAGCCCCGCCAAGCCTGTTGCCGCTATTCTTAATATCGGCGATTTCGCTTTTGATTAGCTCCTTGTACTCTGCAGGCATGGGCATCTGCCACATCCTCTCTCCAGCTCTTTCCCCAGCTTTGAGGACCTTCTCCGCCAGGTCCCGGTTGTTGCTGAAGAGGCCGCCATATAAGGTGCCCAGAGCAATGCGGCAAGCTCCGGTCAAAGTGGCCAAATCTATCAGGGGAGATAGCCCCAGCTTCTGAGCGTAGCACAGGGCATCAGCCAGGATAAGCCTTCCTTCGGCATCGGTGCTTATCACTTCTATGGTCTTGCCGTTCATGGCCTTCAGTATATCCCCCGGTTTAAGGGCCGTGCCGCTCGGCAGATTCTCGGTTGCCGGAATTATGGCGGTGACATTAATCTGCGGTTTCAGCTGAGCAATGGCACCAAGCGCTGTCACAACGGCAGCAGCACCGGCCATGTCACCCTTCATCTCACCCATCCCCTCCGAGGGCTTAATTGAGATTCCTCCAGAATCAAAGGTTATGCCTTTGCCCAAGAAGCCAAGAGCTTCTTGACACCGTCCGTCTCCTCTATAGCTGAGAGTCATTAGTTTGGGCGGCTCGTTACTTCCTCTTGCCACCCCCAGGAGCGCTCCCATGCCCATCGCCTCCATGTCCTCTCTGTCAAAGACTTTGAACTCCAAATCATATTTGCCGGCTATTTCCCTGGCTGCTTCAGCCATACGGGTCGGTGTCATATAGTTAGCCGGTTCATCAACCATCGTCCGAGCCAGGCTGGCAGCTTCAGCCACTACCCTTGCCTTCTCAACGGCCCGCTCCAGGCTCGGGGCTCTCTCTTCCTCCTTCACCACTATGAGCATTTCTTTGACATCTTCATATTCAGGCTTCTTATATTTGGTGAAGCTATAGAGCCCGAGAAGAGCGCCCTCAGCTATTGCTTCAGCCGAGGCCACAGGCTCAATACCACCTGCGCCAGCACCATGGAGTATTGTAGCTATCTTACGGCAATTCAGTTTTCGCAATGCCCGGCAGAATTCCCCCGCTACCCCACGAATTCTATCCGCATTCAAGTCCTGGGACTTGCCCAGCCCGGCAACAGCCACCATCCTCCCGGGTAGCTTCCCAAACGTATGGACAATGCTGACCTCTCCAAATTTGCCTTTAAGCTCGCGTCGACTAATGAGAGAACTGATAACTCCATCCAAAGCTCTGTCCACGACAGCAGTAGCACCACCCGGTTTTTCCACCCCTTCAAAAAGACTCACCACAATGGCATCGGCTTCGATCTGAGCTATATCTCCAGTTATGACTTTGATTTCCAAGACCCGCCTCCTAGAACATGTCGATTTTAGAACATCTATTTTACTTTATCTGGATGAAGAATTGAAGAGGTCAACAAAGAAAACGCGGCACTTATCTCTTTGTCGCCCGCACGACCTTATGGATTACGGCAGTAATATCCTGCGAGGTGTCAACAACGAAATGATTGCGGGAAACCTTCTCTCTTTGAGGTCTCATTCCGTTATACACTGCGCAACCGGCTTCCGAGTCATCCTGAGGCACACCTGCTTCTTCTCGGGCCAGAAGGCGTTGCCGCACCACTTCGGCAGGAGCTTCAACGGAGACCAGGATGAGCCTGGCCCGCGTTCTTGCCGCGGCACGGTACAGGTATTCCCGATGGTGCTCCGTCACGTTTGTGGCATCAAAAATGACGGGCATTCCCTTCCTCAGTAGCTCCTCGATAAGAGCATGGCAGGCAGAAAAGAGGCGCCTGTTCTCACTGTCTTCGTACCTGGGGGAGGGAAAAAGGATTCTCCGATTGGTATCACTGGCTAAGATGAGAAAGGGCAGTCTCTCAGCCAGCTTACGGCAGAAAAACGACTTGGCCCGTGCCTGGCAGGCCGCTGACCACTATAAGCGGAGGCCTCACCTGCGGTTGAGGTAAGGTATTGAGGCTTTGCCTTAGCTTCTCCACATCGCCATCCGGGCTGCCTGCCATAACATGACAATTATCACCGTGAGTCAGTTTACGGCTCAAGATGCTGAAGCTACAGTTCGGGGTTACGTGACAGTTGAAGACGCAGTAACGGGAATACAGGCACCTACGAGAGCGGTTGGAAAGCTTCAGGATGCCGTCGGCAATAAGTCAGCTTACTTCTACACCGCTCTCTTCAGGGACGACAGGTAGTTCTACGGTAAAGACAGATCCCTTGCCGAGCTCGCTTCTGACATCGATCCGGCCATTATGGTCGGTAATAATCCCGTAACAGACGCTTAAGCCAAGACCCCTCCCCTGGCCGACGCCACGGGTGCTGAAGAAAGGATCAAACAGATGAATCAAATTCACTTCGGCGATCCCCGGACCGTCATCGTTAAATGCTACTTGAATGGTGTCACTTATAAACTCTGTCATGATCAGGAGGTTGCCTTTGCCATGAGCTAATTTCATCGCTGTTTCAGCGTTGATGACCAGGTTAAGAAATGCTTGTTGCAGTAGAGTGGCGTCGGCCATGGTCGAAGGCAGTGCCGGGTCAAGCCGGGTAGTTATCGTTATGTTACTACCCTCTAGCGGACTGGCTCGCATCTTCAGAGCAGCCATTACCATGTCGTTAACATTGATATACGTTCGCTCCAGTTTCTGCTGCCTGGCAAACGCAAGCAGGTTCGTCATAATGTCGACAACTCGCTGGGCATTATCTTCGATCGTCTTAACGTCTTCCCTGGCATTCTCAGGAATATCCTCATACGCCAGCATTTGAGCAAAACCGATGACACTGGCAAGAGGATTGTTTATCTCGTGAGCAATGCCTTCCACCATCAGTCCTAGTGAAGCCAGGCGGTTGGAGAGATTCAGTTGTAGCTGAAGTCGTCTTTCTCTTTCCTCCGCCTGCTTGCGCTCGATGGCATAGCGTATGGTACGCCTCAGCAATTGCGTGTCTACTTGCCCCTTGATCAGATAATCCTGGGCTCCTTCGTTGATCGCTTGGACTCCGACCATCTCATCATTGAGGCCGGTTAGCACCACAATTGGCATGTCTGATACTTGCGCGTAAACCTTCCTCAGTGTTTCTAGCCCCTGGCTATCGGGAAGGCCGAGGTCCAGAAGAATCACTTCAACTCCATTCTGATCTAAGTACTCCGTTGCCGCTTGTAGCCGATCAGCATACTGCACATCGAAAGTGACATTGCCAGCCTCAGCCAGCATCTCGCGGATCAGGCGCCTATCACCAGGGTTGTCCTCGATTAACAGGATACTGATAGGTTTATCGGTCAACTAGTTTTCCTCCGATGGAAGTTTCACGATGCTCAACCAAAAGTCGGTGATGGACTTCATCATCATGATGAACTGTTCGAAGTCAATTGGCTTGGTGACATAGCAATTCGCATGCAGGTCGTACGTCTTGACAATGTCGTCCATTTCTCGTGAGCCCGTAAGTATGACTACGGGGATGTGTTTTAGCGTCGAGTCTTCTTTGATTTCCGCTAATACCTGCCGGCCGTTCATTCGAGGCATGTTCAGGTCAAGCAGAATGAGGTCGGGGCGGGGTGCATCGATATACCTTCCTTTTCTGCGCAGGAAAGCCATTGCCTCCATACCATCCTTCGCAGTATGTAGTCTGTTCTCTACTTCGCCATCTCTGAGAGCTTCCGCTGTAAGCCGCACGTCTCCCGGGTTATCGTCAACGAGGAGAATCTCCATAGGTCGTTCGGCTATCTGACTGTTCATTCAGATTCACCTCCAGCCATGTCGACACTGAAGTGGAATGTTGAGCCTTGTCCAGGCTGTGATTGCACCGAGATATGCCCGCCATGTCGCTCTACAATCTTCTTGCAGATAGCCAGGCCCATACCCGTTCCCGGATACTCCTCCCTGGTATGCAAACGTCTGAAAATCTCGAAGATACTCTGGCTATGTTGAGGATTAATGCCGATGCCATTATCGTTAACGGAGAAGGTCACTACACTGTTCCTTCTTCCAGCCCAAATGTGGACTTGCAGTGGTTCCTCCCGACGAAACTTAATGGCATTGCCGATGAGGTTCTGAAACAACTGCACCAGCTGCCCCTCATCACCCATTACCGTAGGCAGGACATCATAGCTCACCGATGCCCCACTTTCTTCGATCGCTATCTTAAGGTTGGCCATCGCTTGTTCAACGATATGTTCACAGTTGACCAGGCTAAAAGGCTTCCCACGAGTGCCGACACGGGAATAGTCTAGAAGACCGTGAAGCAATGTTTGCATCCTCTTGGCACCATCTACGGCATAAGCGATAAACTCATCTGCATCGGAGTCCAGCTTATTGCCGTAGCGCTTAGCCAGTAGTTGGGTATAGCTCGAGACCATACGCAGCGGCTCTTGCAGATCGTGCGAAATCACGTAAGCGAATTGCTCCAGCTCAGTGTTAGAACGCTGCATCTCGCCTGTGATTTGCTTCAACCTCTCCTCCACTTGCTTGCGCTCAGTCACATCTATGAGACTCCCAAGAGTCGCTCGTTTCCTCTGGTAGTGGACGGGAGCAACTGTCTCCATCACCCATTTGATCTTTGCCTGCTTAGTAACAATCCTGAATTCGTACCCTAGAGAGCATCCTCCCTCCAGCATCCTTACAGCGTTTTCCCGCACAGCATCCCTATCCTCTGCAAGAACGAAACCTAGAGAGGGCCTTCCTATCAGTTCATCTTCCTCATAGCCTAGAATATAGGCGAGCTGGCGATTGACAAGTCGGAAGTGTCCATTCTGAATAATGTAGGTGCCGATTGGTGAGCGATGGAACAGGATCCGGAACAGTTCCCTCGATTGCTTGATCTCACCTGCCATCACTTCCGGCTTAGCAATCAGCTCGCTCGTTTTCGACATTTGCTTCATGATGTCTCAAATACCGTCATCTACTATCCGTCCCTCACCATCGACCACAGAAGGGCCCAATGAATGAGCATTACTTCGATCATCCCACATATCCGGCCCTTCCTGTTACCGATCACTCGTAAGGCATGTATTCAGCATCATCGCCGCCTGACGGAATCAGCCGTCTCATTTCCTCCAGCAGGGACTCGCGAGTGAACGGCTTAGTTATGTACCCGTCGGCACCCGCGACATCTTCGCTGAGCTTCTTATTAAGGGCATAGCTTATAGCCGTGAGCATGACCACAGGGATTCCCCTGGTACTCTCGTTTGCCTTAATCTCGTAGCAAGCACTGAGTCCATCCACGTCCGGCATCATCATATCCATGAAGACAATATCAGGTCTGCGGCTGCAGGCCAGATTTACCGCCTCTCTTCCATTCTGTGCTTCGATTACGTTGTAGTCGTTATCCAGCATTCTACATACCAGTTTCCTGACCGTTGGCTCGTCGTCCGCAACAAGCACCGTCTTCCTGTTGTCTTCATCCATGTGAATTCAAGCCTCCATATTCCTACCAACGACCATCAACCGGACGGCTTCGCAGATTCCCGCTCCTGGTCGCACCCACTGCGGCTGCGGTTGTTCTAAGTAGTGCGGCAACCACAGCCGGGTCGAACTGGTTGCCGGCACAGCTCTGAATTTCATCCATAGCTTCCCTGCTGGACATTGCCGGCCGATATGGCCGGTCAGATGTCATGGCATCAAACGCATCCGCTACAGCCAGGATCCTGGCTGCCAGCGGTATATCATTGCCTGCTAAAGCATGAAGAAGCCCGCTGCCGTCGTAATGGTCATGGTGGTGCTCGATCGTCTTGACCACTCTATCATTGACCACCGGCCGAACAATCCCGGCGCCGACATGAGCATGGCTCATAATGTGCTCGTACTCTTCGTCTGTCAACCTGTCCGGCTTATTCTGGATATCCTGGTCAACCGCAATCTTCCCGATGTCGTGGAGTAGACTTCCCCATCGCAGGTCCTCCATATCATCCGTCGATAGACCGAGTTCATTGCCTAATGCCAGCGCTAGGTTAGCTACCCGGCGGGAATGTCCTCCAGTATACCTGTCCTTAGCTTCGAGGGCGAATACCAGCGACTCAATGGCGCCAAGGGACACGTTTCTAATCTCTAGCGTCTGCTCCTCAACCTTTTCCTCGAGGTAGTGCTGATACCCCTTGAGCTTGAGCTGCAGATCTCTTCTCTCGAGAGCTCTCTGGACGCTCAGGGAAACTTCGTCCAGGTTAAAGGGCTTGCAGATGTAGTCATCAGCCCCCTGCCTCAGGCACTGGACGGCGGCACTCATCTCAGAAACAACAGTGACCATGACGACCGCCGTGTCGGGGTAGTCCATCTTTATTTCCGGGAGCAGCTCGATTCCTGACTTGCCGGGCAGCTTTATGTCCAGGATGACCAGAGATATCGGAGTGGCTGCCAGGGTGTCCAGGGCTTGCTCAGCACTACCCGCTTCCTCGCACCAGTAGCCTTCTCGTGATAATCTGCGGCGAAGGAGCTTCCTGATCCCTGGCTCATCATCGACGGTTAGCAATGTCTCTCGCAGCGAAGTGCTGTTCTCGTTGACGTCAGTCTGTTTCATGGCATACCTCACTATGGTCGGGCACCGTTGACGGGCAGTTCGACAAAAAAGGTGGCTCCTTCGCCCGGCCGGCTCCTGGCATATATTTGGCCGCTGTGCTCGGCCACTATCCTTTGGCAGATGCTCAAACCAAGCCCGGTTCCCTTGCCTGCCTTCTTGGTGGTGAAGAAGGGGTTGAATATTTGGGCCAGATGTTCCTGTGAGATACCCAGGCCGTCGTCGGTGACTGAGATCACGACGGTGCTATCTCGTCTTCCGGTAGCAATAGTCAGGGTCCCCCTCTCGTTAGCCTCCACCATAGATTGTTCGGCGTTGATGATTATGTTGAGTAAGACCTGCTGCATCTGGAAATAGTCAACCATAATCTCGGGCAGGGCAGGGGCAAGATCTCTCCGGACTTCGATGTTGTGCGCCCTCTGCTCGTAGGCGCGCAATCTCAGCACATGCTCAATAACGCTGTTTATCTGGTTCGGCTCCTCCACGGGCGGGTGCTTATGGGCGAATTGAAGAAGCTGCTTAATCACCTCGGTGGCGCGCTGCGCCTCGCTACAGATAATCCCCAGATCCTCACGGATATCATCGGAAACATCCTTCTCCATGAGCAACCGCGAAAAACCGATAACGCTCGTAAGCGGGTTGTTAAGCTCGTGGGCAGTGCCGGCTGCCAGTTCGCCGATGGAAGCCAGCCGGTCAGCCATCATCAAATGCTCCTCCTGTCGCTTGTGCTCCGTAATGTCTCTGGCAATGTGAACAGTGCCCGTGATCGCACCTTTATCATCGACGATGGGTGATGTGGTCAGCTCAAGATGCATGCCCAGGTGGGGCTCAAAGAACTCTGCTCCAGCAGGCTTACCGGTCTTCAGCGTTTCTAGGTGCGGGCAGCCTGAGACAGGTTCGTTGAGACCATGCATAATCTCGTAGCAGTACTTGTCGACGATCTTGCCACGCTCCGTGTGAAACATGTCAGCAAATGCCTTATTCACCCGCAGAAGCCGGCAGTCCGTACTATGAATAGAAACAGCATCGCTGATGGAATCGAAGGTCTCCCTCCATTCCTCGGCTGCCTGCGTTAACGCTTCTTCCATCCTCTTGCGCTCGGTGATGTCGCGACAGACTCCCCGGAAGCCGGTGATCTCACCCTTATCGCTTCTTATCGGGAAAGCCGAGATTTCGGCAAATCCGCGGCTCCCATCTTCCCGCATGATATCGCCGGAGAAGTCGATCAATGGCTCGCCGGTCCTATACATGCGATCGTAAGCCTCGGAAACAGCTTTCACCTGTTCTGCAGGTGTAAAGGCTCTATAATTCATCCCGATTGTCTCTTCTCTGGAACAGCCTAAGAGACGAATCTGGGCATCATTAGCAAGAGTCAGATTGCCGGCGAGGTCAGTCTCGAAGTAGCCATCGCCCGTCTCATCAAGAATGGTGCGGTATCTCTCCTCTGACTGCCGCAGTGCTTCCTTTGCCCGAGTCTCTTCTCTATATGCTCTCTGCGTCGCGAAATCATACAAACCGGAGAGAATCAGCGAAACAACATATATTGCGCCTGCTCTGGCTAATAATGTGTTTTCTGGAATGCCCGGAAGAGGCGAGGAAATGTTCGCCCCAATGACGACTAGTCCCACACAGACCAGCATAGAAATGAGTGCAACGGCCATCCCGTGCTTCCAGCCCAAGAAAAGGGGAGCCGCCAGTGGGATGAGAAGCATAAACAGAAGTCCCGTGCCGCCATGCCCGCCGCTGGCGAACAGATATATGAGAAATGAGGCCATGACGCCTACAAAGACCCAGTTAGGAACCGTCGAATGCGGTCTCCTATACGCTGCCCATAAAATGCCAAGCGAAATCACAGACACTGAAAGGTCAATCACCTGAAGCCCAACCAACTCTGCCCTGAGTGCATCCATCCCGAAAATAAAGGTAACAACCGCAGACAGGGCTACCGCACCCAAGAAAACTCTCCTCCTTACAGATGACTCATGTGTTTTCATATGCAATCCGGTTTCTTACTCGTTCTTGCTCGATTCCTCTGTTACCGCAAAATCCTGTGACGACTGACCTCCTGTGTCCACCCTCCTACCTTCTCCGATGGTCGCAGTAACTTGGCTAGTCCGAATTCTAATCGTCTCAATTTGCGCCAGGGTGAACAGCCGCCAACCACGCCAGTCCCGATACTCGACATCGGAGAACATCCCGTTTCTTAACCACCTGAAGAGGGTATTTCTGCTGATGCCGACCAATCGACAAACCTCGGCTGTTCTGTAATAAGTCCGGTCATCAACAATAACAGGCATATCCCTATCCTCTGTGACTATTCAGGTATACCATACTATGCCCTCCGTTTCGGGAAGCGTCAATCACCCATGTGTACGGGCTGTTCCGTTACTTTTGTACTGCCCCGTCCGGCGGCTCTTATCCGTTGGATACGTGATACGGAGCACGGCGTTGTATCTACAGGCCTTTGTTCCGACTGGCCACCGGTGGAATGAGGTCGCCTTGTTCTCAGAGAGGGCAGTGTGAACAGGAAGTCGCACACGAGATTGTTGTGTTTCAGGTCTGATCTTCCTGAGAGTTTGCTGCGGGGTAACTGGAGTTGTGCCTTGCGCCCTTTTGTTGAGCCTACTCAACTAGCGGGTTTGTTCTCGGCCACTCAGTCCGGGTACTCGCCGGATGCATCGTAAGTCCTCTATCTTGAGGGCTTCCCTAACTGTGGCCATCTTCAGGAAGTCAGGTCTCCACAGTCTCCGTGGCAAAATCGTGACTCTAAAGTGCCTTATCCAGTAGAGGGCCAATCGCGTCTGCCAGCACCTGCGGGGTAAACGGTTTGGTTATGTATCCGTCAGCGCCCATCTCCATGGCAAACTTCCTGTTGGACTCATGGTCGATGGCAGTAAGTATAATGATCGGGATCATCTTCGTCGCCTGATCGGCCTTAATCAGGGAGCAAGCAGTGTAACCGTCCATCTGTGGCATCATAAGATCCATAAGGATGATGTCTGGTTTCTCTCGTCCTGCAATATCCACCGCTTCTTCACCGTTGGTTGCTTCGAGGACGACATAGTCTTTGTCCAGCATCCTTGCTACTACTGATCTTATGTTCGGCTCGTCATCAGCTATGAGTATTCTCTTCTTGTCCATTCAACGCCCTCCTGGCCCTGCTCAGTACTACCAGCAGTTCTTCACGATGTGGCTGCTTCACCCTGGGATTGAAGAGACCGCTGCATTTTTGCCGGATCCCTGCTTTTGATCAAGGCGTCTTCTAGCGTTACGAGCTTCCTCTTTACCAAATCAGTCAACGCCTGATCCAGAGTCTGCATCCCCTCTGGTCTACTCACCTCCATGGTAACAGGTATCTCGAAGATCTTCTCGTCACGAATATATTTCCTGATCGTTTGGCTGGCCAGCATTATTTCAAATGCGGCTATTCGCCCGCCATCAATGCGGGGGAGGAGAGCTTGTGATATTACCGCCTCTATTACCTGTGACAATTGTACTCTAATCTGCTGTTGCTGACCATGAGGGAATACGTCGATGATGCGGTCAATAGACTGGGGAGCGTCGACGGTATGCAGGGTGCCAAGCACCAGGTGTCCCGTCTCAGCCGCTGTGATTGCTGTACCTATCGTATCCAGGTCGCGCATTTCCCCGATAACGATTACATCCGCATCGTGGCGAAGGGCGTGTATTACTGCGGTGGCGAACGATCTGGTGTCATCCCCCAGGTCTCGCTGGTGGATGAGGCATTCTTTGTTGCGGAATAAGAATTCAATAGGGTCCTCAATAGTAATAACATTCTTCGTTGCATTCTCATTAAGATGCCTGAGCATCGCTGCTAGAGTAGTCGACTTACCGCTGCCAGAAGGACCTGTAATCAGGATAATTCCTCTTGGCCCAAGTACAAGCTCCTTGAATATTTGGGGTAGTCCCAACTCATCAATGGACGGAACATAAAATGGCACAAACCGGAAGACCAGGCTGATCACACCTCTCTGTCGCAATGCGTTGACCCGGAATCGGGCTAACCCGGGAACAGAGTAGGCAAAATCCAGCTCCCATTCTCTAGCGAAAACTGACCTCTGCTCTTCGCTAGCAGCTTGTTCCAAGGCGAGCTCAACATCTTTAGCTGTCACGGGTGGCAACTCCCTCTGCGGTACCAGTGCGCCGTCAACACGGAGCACCGGCGGGCTTGGCACCGTGAGGTGCAAATCTGAAGCACCTCTGTTCACCATCAGCGCGAGAAGCTCATCTATGTGCATATTAGATTCCCGCAACCATATGCCTTGGTTGGCTTTCTTGTTAACGCTGGCTTCCTCGTTAATCTACAGTATTTCGTCTCGGATGGCAAGGAAGGCACCCGAAGCTTCAGAGTCAAGATGACCTCCCCACCAATACTGTACGTCGCTGGACCGTATTAAGCGAAGCCATCTATAATCTGTCGCAAACCTGCTTGAGTCCTGAACTTCTCTGCAAGCATTTTCCTCAGCTGCCTCTGGTAGGCCCTGTTTCCACGCTCCGGCTTATCTTCCCGCTTGCACAGCTGCGTGATAGGGCGCTTCAGCATCCTGGTCCTGCAGCTCGACAGCAACTCCTGTGATATCTTTGACGCCGCATCCATCTGTACTCGTTTCGGTAGCAGGCTTGAACTCCAGGTTCAAGATGCCCTTTCATCGTTTTACTATCGGCAAGATCAGCTCTTCGTCTTTCCTCAATTCGATAATGCGGTCGCGGATCATGGCAGCTCTTTCAAACTCAAGATTCTTGGCCGCTGCTTTCATCTGAGCTTCCAGTTGCTTGATGAGCCGGCTGATCTCCACCCTGGAAACAGAGGTAACCGCATAAGGACTTCTTGTCTCGGCCACCGCTTGAATTCTCTCGGTTATGTCCCTGATTGCCTTCTTGATTCCCTGGGGAGTTATGCCGTGCTCTTTATTGTAGGCTTCCTGGACCTGCCGGCGACGACCGATTTCGTCTATGGCTCTCTGCATGGACTTAGTAGTAGTGTCAGCATACATTATGACATGAGCGTTCAGGTGTCTGGTAGCGCGCCCCATGGTCTGGATGAGCGCTTCCTCTGACCTGAGATAGCCTTCTTTATCAGCATCGAGTATGGCTACGAGGCTCACTTCGGGCAGGTCCAACCCCTCGCGAAGGAGATTAACCCCCACTACCACATCGTGAACGCCGAGGCGGAGGTCGCGGAGAATCTCCACCCGTTCCAATGTCTGCACCTCCGAATGCAGGTAATGAGTCTTAATCTCCATCTCTTTCAAGAAATCGCTGAGTTCCTCTGCCATTCGCTTGGTCAAGGTAGTGACCAAACAACGCTCGCCCTTAGCTACTCTGTCCTTTATCTGATGAACAAGGTCATCGATCTGCCCCCTAACCGGCTTGACCTCAACGGTAGGCTCCAGTAAACCGGTGGGGCGGACTAACTGCTCCGCTATTTGCTGGCTGCGCTCATATTCATAGGGCTTGGGTGTGGCAGAGACATAGATGACCTGGTTGATGTGCTTGTTGAACTCCTCAAAATTCAACGGACGATTATCGAGGGCTGATGGCAGACGAAAGCCGTAGTCAACGAGCGTCTGCTTTCGCGAGGTGTCGCCATGATACATGCCTCTTATCTGGGGCAGGGTCATGTGTGATTCATCGATGAAGAGCAAGAAGTCACGAGTGAAGTAATCCAGCAAGGTCCAGGGGCTGCTTCCCGGCGCCCGCCGCTGAAGATGCCGGGAGTAGTTCTCCGCCCCTGTGCAGTACCCCACTTCTTGAAGCATTTCAAGATCGTAATGGGTCCGCGCCTCAAGCCTCTGAGCTTCCGGCAGTTTTCCCTTGCTCTTTAGCTCCTCCAATCTTTCCTCTAGCTCAGCCCTGACGTCCTCAATCGCCGCCACCAACTTATCCCGGGAGGTAACAAAGTGCTTCGCGGGGTAGATATCTACCTGGTCGCAATGAGCCAGTACCTCGCCGGTCAGAGGACAGACCTCCACAATGCGCTCAATCTCGTCCCCCCAGAACTCGATTCTGAGGGCCGTCTCCTCATAGGCCGGCCGAATCTCCAGAGTGTCGCCTCGAATACGAAATCTGCCTCTGGTGAAATCATGATCGTTTCGTTCGTACTGCATCTCTACCAAACGGCGGACAAGCCTGTCTCGCTTATAGTATTTGTTCTTCTCAATAGTAAGGGCGAAGTTGTGATATTCCTCAGGTTCGCCCAGGCTATAGATGCAGGAAACCGAGGCAACAATGACCACATCTCGACGTGTGAAGAGAGCCCTGGTAGCGGCGTGCCGCAGTTTCTCGATTTCCTCATTTATGTCGGTCTCTTTTTCAATATAGAGGTCGGTGCGGGGGATGTAAGCCTCCGGTTGATAATAGTCGTAGTAACTTACAAAATACTCCACGGCATTCTCGGGAAAGAACTCCTTGAACTCCGTTACTAGCTGAGCGGCCAAAGTCTTGTTGTGACAGATGACCAGGGTCGGCCTTTGTGTTCTCTCGATTACACAGGCCATGGTGAAGGTCTTGCCGCTACCGGTAACCCCAAGCAGTGTCTGTTCCCGGTGACCCTTGTCCAAACCCTCAACCAGCTTATTGACCGCTTGTGGCTGGTCGCCGGTAAGACCGAAATCGGAGACTATCTTAAACTGAGGCATAGAGCGCACTCACCTCAATGAGAAACAGCATCTCTAAATATACTAGAAACAGCTAACTTTGCCTAATCCAGTGAACAAGCAGCCCGATCCACAAGCACTTGAGTAATCCCCGCTCCGGCATCTCTGCTCTTCCCTTCTCATCTGTCTTTGGAACAGACTGTTCTTGACAACAAGGCGACCAAAGACACATAATCCTGCTCTGGTTGTGGCAGAACTCGGGAGCAGTACGGAAAGGTAACCATAACCAAAAAGCGCAGTGGGGTCGTTTCATCTCTAACCGCCCTGCTACCACTATTCACGGTGGCCCACTTCGGCCATCATCTGATGATGGCGTTGCTACCTCCCCTTCTCCCCTTCATCCGCCGTGATTTCTCTCTCTCGTACACCCGAGCCGGCGGACTGATCTCGGCCCACAGTATTGCCTATGGCATCAGCCAGTTCCCCGCGGGCCTGGTCGCTGACCGCATCGGCTCCAGGACCCTGCTCACCGTCGGCGTGGCGGGAGCAGCCCTTGCCGGCCTTCTGATCGGGCTTTCCCCGAACTACCTCGTTATGGCACTCCTGCTGGTTGTCATGGGGTTGACGGGCGGAGGTTACCATCCCTCAGCATCGCCCCTGGTCCCAGCATCGGTCAGGCCGGAGCATCGAGGAAGAGCTCTGGGAATCCATCAGATAGGTGGCACCGTGAGCTTCTTCCTGGCACCACTCATCGCCGCAGGCATTGCCAGTGCTCTGGGCTGGCGGGGCACATTCATCGCTACAGCCATCCCGACTCTGTCCTTAGGCATCGTATTTCACCTGCTCCTGGGCAAGATGGGTTATGCAGGCAGTGCCCAGCGGAAGGGAGCGGAAGCTTCGGCACCAGCGCCATCCGAGCCTGGCGACATGCGCCGCCTGTCCGCGTTTATCGCCATTGGCATCGCCAGCATGGTGCTACTTCAGTCCACGCTCAAGCTCACCCCCCTCTACGCGGTTGATGTGCTCGGCGCCAGTGAGGAACAGGGCGCAGCTCTGCTGTCAATCGCCTATTTTGGGGGCATCTGGGCCGGCCCTCTGGGAGGTCTCCTGTCTGACCGTCTGGGGCCGATTCCAGTCATAATCGCCGTTGGCCTTGTCTCCGGGCCCGCGATTTACCTTCTCAATCACGTGTCCCTGAACGTGAGCCTCTATGCCGTCCTGCTACTCATGGGCACCGCTATGCATGTGGGCATGCCGGTGGTGGAGTCCTATATAATTAGCCACGTTTCGCCGCAGAAACGTGCCACCGTGCTCGGCCTCTATTATATGGTCAGCCGCGGCGGACCGGCGATAACGTTCCTGCTCGGCCGCCTCATTGATAGCTACCAGTTCTTCATCACGCTGTCCGGCGTGTCGATTGTCATGCTCGCTGTTGCCATTGCCAGCACAGCTTTGCTGTGGGGAAAGCGGGGGTAATTGCAGAACTCCGGGCCTTGAGCCGTGTGTAGCTTCACAGGACGCCAAGTCCGCCATCTTGTTTGCGACATTGTGGTGTGCTAGAATTCACCTATCCTCAAGAGAGATGAAAGAAAGGGAACTAATGACATGAAATCCTATGACGAACTCTCTAAAGAGCAAGCAAACAGAGAAGACAGTCTCCTGTCCAAGTTGATGGCAGAGGTCGGGATAGAGGAATTGGCTGGTCTTGAGACTGAACTGAGCGAGCGGCACAGTGCAACCCTGTTCAAGATAACGACGGAGATAGAAGATACTCAAGCCGCCTTGAATCAGACTGAGCAACTTGTCCAAAGGCTCAGGAAACATCTGGAGCGCCTGAAAAAGCTGCATCAAGTCCTCTCCAAGTGAGTGAACCCACACAAGAATACAGCGCAATGCAGTCTGAATTGGAAACATCGGTTAGACTTCGGTTTGCACCCAGCCCCACAGGGTATCCACATCTAGGCAACATCAGGACCGTTCTATTCAACTGGCTTTTTGCCCGCCATCACGGCGGCAAGTTTATCTTACGAATCGAAGATACTGATGTTGCCCGTAAGGTCGAAGGCGCGGTGGAGGCGATACTGGATAGCTTGCGGTGGCTGGGATTAGACTGGGATG
This sequence comes from Dehalococcoidia bacterium, assembly GCA_030610855.1. Lineage (GTDB taxonomy): Bacteria > Chloroflexota > Dehalococcoidia > GIF9 > AB-539-J10 > RBG-13-51-36. Next base: position 70,406 of record JAUWQY010000001.1, on the reverse strand, counting down.
AAGGGCCTTACTTCCAGTCACAACGACTACCCATCTACCACGAAATCACCCAGAGCTTGCTTCAGAAGGGCCATGTATATTCGTGCTACTGCTCTCCAGAGCGATTACAGACGATGCGCCAGGAACAGGCAAAACGCAAGCAGCCGCCGAAATATGACCGCCGTTGTCGAGATTTGACACAGCAGGAAAGGGCACAGATGGAGGCAACAGGCGTTACTCCCGTGATTCGCTTCAGAACACCTCTTGATGGCGAAACCACTATCTGCGACTTGATTCATGGCCCGATAACTTTCAAGCACGATACCCTGGACGACTTCGTCCTGCTGAAATCAGATGGTTATCCCACATATCACCTGGCTGTTGTAGTAGACGACCATTTAATGGCTATTTCGCACGTCCTCAGGGCCGATGAGTGGCTTTCCAGCACTCCCCGCCACGTTCTGCTTTACCAGGCTCTAAACTGGCAGGCTCCCCAATTCGCTCATTTGCCTATAATCCTGGGACCTGACCGCGCCAGGCTCTCCAAGAGACACGGTGCTACTTCTATAACTGAATATCAGAAGCAAGGATACCTCCCAGATGCGATGGCCAATTTTCTGGCGCTTCTGGGTTGGTCGCTCGATGACCGAACTGAATTACTATCCCGAGAAGAACTGATAAAACACTTCTCTCTGGAAAGGGTAGGAAAGGCGGCGGCCATCTTCAACAAGGATAAGCTAGAGTGGATGAATGGGGTCTATTTGCGCAAACTAAGCCCGGACGAATTTGCTCAGCGAGCCATGCCGTTCCTAGATAGAGATTTGCCGGAATCGGTGAAACGTCCGTTGGATAGCAGTTACGTAAGCCGGGTTCTCTCGCTCATTCAAGAACGGGCCAGGACTTTAGCGCAGGCCCCTCAGCTTGCTAGCTTCTTCTTTCTTGATGAACTGCAGTATGATACGGGCCTGCTTTTGTGCGGAAAACTGGATGCCCAATCGACCGCTAAAGCTGTTACGACTGCTCTGCAATACCTAGAAGGAGTGATGAACTGGAATGCCACCGACCTCGAGAATATCCTGCGCCCCCTCGCCGGCGAGCTAAGCTCAGGCACAAGGGAATTCTTCGGTTTGCTGAGGGTAGCTGTTACAGGACGCACGGCGGCCCCACCCCTTTTTCAGACCATGGCGATACTGGGAAAGGAGAAATGCCTGAAACGATTAAATACGGCCCTGCAGCTGCTATCCAACCTATGCTAACTGCCATGCCACATATTCCTTTGAGCGCCCCTTGAACGTTTCTGTTCCCTGTCTAGCCTGCCAGGGCGGTGAAAAACTCGCAATCTTTGCTTCGGAAGCCCGAAGGGTATTGACAAGATTCGCGGCTTGTAGTAACAATATAAGCATAACGAAACCGAAAGGAGGGCACGATGGCGACAGCTTATTGTATGAAGTGCAGAAAAAAGGTGGAAATCAGAAACCCGAGCCGCGTCACACTCAAGAACGGCAGACCGGCAACGCAAGGTGTCTGCCCGGTCTGCAGCACCAAGGTATTCAGAATAGGTAGAGCCTAAGCATCCATAGTTGAGTTGTCACCGCGTCTTGAGAGGAGCCGCACCCTGTCAGTGACGCTCCTCAGATTTGGGTGAAATCCACAGGCGTGTGGGCCTAAGTTCTACGGGATCTTCATCCCGCGGGGCGCTGATGCCTTTTTGGGGGATTGCCTCAAAAAGGACAGGCAGAAGGTTCCGCGACACGTTCATATACCCTTCGGGACTGTCTTCGCGTTCGGCCAGCAGTGGGAGCAATCAAGTCCCCGGCGGGATTCTCTCTTTCGATACCAAAGGCCTTTCAATTCACTCGAGATTAAGGTAAACTTCAGTACATATGGCACGGCAATACGCTCCCCGGGAAATCGAGAGGAAATGGCAGCAAAGGTGGGCGGCTGACCACATGTATGAGGTAAAGGAGGATAGCGGTCGCCCGCAATTCTATGCCCTCACCATGTTTCCTTATACCTCCGGAGACCTTCACATCGGCCATTGGTATATCATGGCGCCTTCAGACGTCTATGCCAGATTCAAAAGAATGCAGGGCTACAATGTGCTTCATCCTATGGGCTTTGATGCCTTTGGCCTGCCGGCGGAAAACGCTGCTATCAGCCACGGGATTCATCCTCATGAGTGGACAATGAAGAACATCGAGAATATGCGCCGGCAACTGAGAAGCATGGGGGCCATGTATGACTGGAACCGTGAAGTCGTTACGTGCCTGCCGGAGTATTACAGATGGACCCAGTGGTTTTTCCTTAAGTTCTACCACGCCGGTCTCGCGTATCGGGCTAAGGCAGCGGTCAACTGGTGCCCTAGATGCCAGACAGTGCTGGCTAATGAGCAAGTCGTGGGGGAGGGTTCCTGTGATAGATGCAGCACGCCGGTCGCCAAGAAAGCTCTTGAGCAATGGTTCTTCAGGATTACTAAGTACGCTGAGGAGCTCCTCGACCATAGTCACCTGGATTGGCCGGAACGCGTAAAGATAATGCAGAGGAACTGGGTGGGCAAAAGTGACGGCGCTGAAGTGTCCTTCCGACTGGAGCATGAAGGGGTAGCGCAGCAAGAGATTAGGGTATTTACCACTCGCCCCGATACCATTTTTGGGGTGACCTTCTTTCTCCTGGCTCCGGAGCATCCTCTAGTTCCTCAGTTGACTGCCCCTGAGCGTAAAGCTGAAGTGGACGAGTATATTGCCTGGTGTCAACAGCAAACCGAGTATGACCGGCTGGCGCTGGGCAGGGAAAAGACAGGGGTCTTCTTGGGCAGCCACGTTATCAATCCGGTGAGCGGCGAGCAAGTGCCTGTCTGGATCACTGATTATGTGCTGCCGACGTACGGCACCGGAGCAGTAATGGCAGTTCCTGCTCACGATGAACGGGATTTTGAGTTTGCCCGGAAGTTTAAGCTACCGGTGCGAACGGTCATTGCTCCTCCGGGTTGGTCAGGTGAGGAATTGACAGAGGCCTACACCGGGTCGGGAACAATGGTGAATTCCGGCAGCTTCAGCGGTTTGACGAGCGACCGAGGATATGAGGCAATCTGCGCCTTACTGGAGGAAAAGGGATGGGGCAAGCGGACGGTCATCTATCGCCTTCGTGACTGGCTTATCTCCAGGCAGAGATATTGGGGAGCGCCCATACCTATGGTTCATTGTGCTGAATGCGGCATAGTTCCGGTACCCGAGACGGACTTGCCTGTCCTGCTCCCTCCCGATGCCGAATTCAAACCTACCGGGGAATCTCCTCTCAAATACTCCTCGAGCTTCGTCAATACCACCTGTCCCCAGTGCTCCCGGCCGGCACAAAGGGAAACTGATACTATGGATACCTTTGTCTGTTCATCCTGGTACTTCTTGAGATACACGAATCCGGAAACCAGGGATGCTCCCTTCGATGATGCCAGAGTCAAATACTGGTTGCCTGTCGATCTGTACACCGGGGGTGCTGAGCACGCAGTTATGCATCTCCTCTACGCCCGTTTCTTCACAAAGGCATTGAGGGACATGGGTCTGGTCGGCTTTGACGAGCCTTTTGCTCGTCTGTTCAATCAGGGGACGATCGTTTACGGTGGTGGCAAGATGAGCAAATCGAGAGGCAATGTGATTGCCCCCGACGAATATGTGGCTGAATCTGGAGCTGATGCTGTTCGTGGCTATCTCATGTTTATTGGTCCCTGGGAACTGGGCGGAGAATGGAACGATAGCGGCCTTGTAGGCATCAGTCGCTGGCTCAACCGGGTATGGAGCCTGGTGACGACCGACTATGTTCCGAGTTATCGGGACGCAGTTAATACAGAGGATGAGAAAGAGCTCCTCCACATGATCCATAAAACCATTAAGAAGGTGACTGAGGACCTGGAAAAATTCCGCTTTAACACCATGCTGGCCAGCCTTATGGAATTCACGAACTATCTATTGAAGGTCAAGGCGGGCGGGACGGTCTCCGATTCATTGTGGCGCGAAGCAATCAGCAGTTTTCTGCTTCTCCTTGCCCCCACCGCCCCTCATCTTACCGAGGAGTTGTGGACCAGAACCGGACATCCCTATAGTATTCACACCCAGACATGGCCGGAGTACAACGAAGAGCTTGCCCAGGAAGAAGAGATTGTGCTGGTCATTCAGGTAAACGGCAAGCTCCGCGACAAAGTGCTTGTGCCCGCATCCATAAGCGAAGTCGAGGCTAAGGAACTGGCATTAGGTCGAGAGCGAGTGAAGACTCTTATCGATGGCAAGAAGCTAAGCAATGTCATCTATGTCCCGAAACGGGTGGTGAACATTGTGTTAGCGTAGTAAGGAGAATATGGCGAAGCTTGAAAGAAGAGCAAAGATAGCATTTATCGGCGGTGGGGCTATGGGTGAGGCGATGATCAGAGGCATTCTGACCAAGAAAGTAGCTGTACCTCAAGATGTGGTGGTTAGCGACGTTAGTCCCATACGGCGCGAATTATTAAACAAGGAATATGGAGTGAGCACTCTAGCTGATAATCGAAAGGCTATGGAAAATGCTGACCTGATTGTTCTGGCAGTGAAGCCTCAGAATCTGCGCCAGGTCGCGGAAGAGATAAGGGCGCCATCGCCCGAGCAGTTAGTGCTATCCATACTAGCTGGCGGCACTCTATCCAAGCTATGTCAGGACTTGAATCACTCCTCTGTAGTGAGGGCTGCACCTAATATGCCTGCGCAGATCGGCCAGGGAATAACTGTCTGGACAGCAACTACTGAGACCAACAAGAAGCAGAAAGAGTTAGCTCAGACTGTACTGGGTGCTTTGGGCAAAGAGATTTATGTTGCTGACGAGAAATATCTGGATATGGTCACTGCATTAGGCGGCAGTGGTGCAGCTTATGTCTTTCTCTTTATCGAGGCATTCATCGATGCTGGTGTGCACATCGGCTTGCCCCGGTCTATAGCTCAGGAAGTGGTGTTACAAACTGTGATCGGCTCTGCCTGTGCTGTTGAGACGATGGGGAAGCATCCCGCCGAACTGAAGAACATGGTTACTTCGCCAGGAGGAACAACTACCGAAGCTCTTCTTCAGTTAGAGAAGGGGGCATTTCGTTATCATCTTCTCGAGGCCGTGGCTGCCGCTCATGCAAAAGCTCAACGCCTCTGAGAGCTGGATAGAGATGGATTCGCTTTTTGAGTACCGCAACTGCCCCTGCTGCGGGCAGAACGATTATGAAGTGCTCTTTGAGTCTAATATGAAGGCCGGAGATTTCGGAGAAGTGGTGGAGACCGTATATATGATCCCTGGGAGGAAGTGGGGAAGGCATGTCAGATGTCGGAATTGTCAACTGATATACGTCAATCCTATAGAGAAGGCAGGCGAAATCAATAAAGCGTACTCTCAGAGAAAGAGCGTCGATGCCTCCATTATCCGGGGAATTCGCTTGACCGCTTCCCAAGCACAGGTGAGGTTGATTGAGCAGCATAAGAGTGGAGCGTATCTGCTGGATATAGGCTGTGGTGAGGGCTTCTTTCTCTTCAACGCCTCGAGAGCCGGTTATGCTACCAAAGGCGTCGAATTATCACAGGATGCGGTGGAATATGCGAGAAGGGAATTCGGCCTCGATGTGGAAGCAAGGCCCTTTGAGGAACTACGGTTTCCCGAGAACTGTTTTGATGTAGTTACTCTGTGGCAAGTTCTGGAGCATGTGCCATACCCTCTAATAATGCTGGGAGAGGTTCACAGAATACTGAAGCCAGGGGGGTTGCTGGCACTGTCGACCCCGGATATCAAGGGGGTGCCGGCGAGAATCTTGGGAAGAAGATGGTGGAACATAAGGATGTTACATCTCAACCAGTTTACTACGAGAACTCTCACTACCGTTCTGCAGAAGACTGGATTCAGGGACATATCTCCTGTATCCTATAAGGAATCCATAAGCTTGTTGATGCTGTTTATTCCGATACTGAAATATCTCAGGCTGTATGAGCCTTTAAGGGGTTTATTCGGCCCTGGCTCTATTCTGGGTAGAGGTATGAACAGGATGATGCTGGCATACTCCTCAAGACTGGACAATTGCACAATGGTCGGTTTCAAATAGGGGGATAACAAATGGCAAGTCGTTCTCTGCATGACACGGTCAAGCTTATTAAGAAGGGTGTCGATACCTATGTAACTAATCGCACCATGGTCGTCTCTTACGAGGTAACGCTTTCCTGCAACTGCAATTGCCGTCATTGTGACCTTGGGGGGTTCATAGAGGATGAAACGCAGATTGGACCGGAGGAGTATGCAGACTTGACTCGGAGCCTCAAGCCGCTTGTAGCGCAGATTTCCGGCGGTGAGCCACTTCTACGCAAGGATATAGCAGCCATAGTCAAGGCTATCAAGCAATCCGCCGGGGTACCGCACGTGATACTCGTTACGAATGGAGTGTTGTTGAACGAGAGCAACTACCTGCAACTGCGTGAAGCAGGGGTGAATCAATTCTCCGTGTCACTTGACTTCCCTGATGAGCGGCATGATGAGTTTCGGCGACGGCCAGGTCTATACAAGCGTTTGGAGCAGACCCTTCCCCGGCTGGCGAATCTTGGTTTCCGGGATATTGTCCTCAACACGGCTATAACCCGAGCCAACCTGAGGGATATGCTACCTCTGGTAAGGAAGGCTGCCGAGTGGAATGTATCCATATCGTATAGCGCATACACCGCGCTGCGCACAAACGAAACAGGCTACTGCATAAATGATGGAGAGGATCTGGAAATCCTGCGGCAAGCCATTAGCGAACTCATAGCAATGAAAAAGCAGGGCGCCAGCATAGTTAACTCGGCTGTCGTGCTCAGAAACACCGCAAAATTCTTTGAACGAGGATACATGCCGAATTGCAAAGCAGGTACAAGATTTCTTATCATCATGCCTAATGGAAGGTTGGTCCCGTGTTCACTGCACCGCAGCGAGTACTCCAGCCGAAAAGAGATGATGAGGGATTTCTCGCGAACTAATCGCTGCGGTGGTTGTTATGTCGCCATACGATCCTACAGCGAGCTCTCACTTCTGAATCACCTGAAAAGTGGTCCCCTGTACATAAGCCAGACAGCGTCTCGCTGAGAGATGATTGTCAGCTATTTGTGATTAGCTTCTCGGCAGGTCAGGCCGAAGCTTGTTGCAGAAAAGCGGTGCTCAATAGCAGTTTAGCCCACCCCTTCCCATCGGCTCACGGTGCAAGGGTCGCCAAGCGAAGTCCTCTTCCTCACGTGTTTGAAACACCCTATCTCAAGTGGCAGCCGGAGTCTGGCCAGGATATAGCTTGTGCCATTTCGCCAGCAACTGGTCCCGTGTTTCCTTATGACCAGGGTCAGTAATGCAAGCATCCACAGGGCAAACCTCTGCGCACTTCTGTGTATCAAACCAGCCGACACATTCAGTACATCTGTCAGCGTCGATAACACAGAGTTCTTCTCCCTCACTTATAGCCTCATTCTTACACTCCGGTTCGCAGGCGCCACAGCTGATGCACTCGTCTGTGATTTTATATGCCATCCTTCTATTGCCTCCTTTATATTTAGCTCTTGATTTTACGCCTCGTCTTTACCAGGGGCGAGCTCAATAGGCAGGGAAACCTTCTCCTTCAGAGCTACAGCCACGTGGTCGGGAACCATCCCTTCAAGACAACCTCCTAACTTAGCTACCTCCTTAATCAGGGATGAGCTAAGAAACTGATATTGAGAACTGGTCATCAAGCAGAGCAGCTCGATGTCAGGCGCGAGCTTTCTGTTCATCAACGCCATCTCGAATTCCCGTTCGAAATCAGAGTTTGCCCTTAAACCACGAATCATAATCCTTCCTCCTGTCTGGTGTATGAAATCCACGGTCAGTCCCTTGAAAGGCCTGACCTGGACGTTAGACAGGCCACTTACCGCCTCTTCTACTAACCTTACCCTTTGCTCCAGTGAGAAAAGCGGCTTCTTACCAGGATTCTCGTAGATACCGATGATCAGCTTGTCGATGAGGGCTGCCGTTCGCTCGATAATGTCCACGTGCCCACACGTAAGAGGATCAAAGGTGCCAGGATAGACTGCTACGGTCATAGCTGAACCTCCTTGTGGTATATGAAGATGAAAGTATCACCATAGCGGCGTTGCCTAACCAGATGGAGTCCATCATAGTTAGCCTCCAGGGGAAACCGGTTTGCGTGACAAAGCACGATTGTAGCATTTTCCCCCAGCAGGTCCGACTCGGCCAGGCTCATTAGTGAATTGCCTGCCGACGAATCGGAGTAAGGCGGATCCAGGAATACAACGTCATAATGATTGCTGAGGAAGGCGATTGCTCTGCTCACACTGCAGCAATAAACGTGGGCCCGGTGTAGCTCCCCTATCTTTGCCAGGTTGGTCCTGATAATGTCACAGCAGCTCTTCCTGTGGTCAACGAAATCGACCCATTCTGCCCGACGGCTTAGAGCTTCGATGCCCAGAGCACCGCTGCCAGCATACAGGTCCAAAACCCGCCGCCAATCAGTAGCTCTGTTCTCCAAGAGAGAGAATATGGCGTGCCTCACCACGCTGGTAGTAGGTCTGATGGAGCGCCCGGCCAAGGTTTTTAGCCGCGTTCCCTTTGCTGTACCACCGGTAACCCACATTTCACTAGCCTTTCAGGACGATTACGTGGTATTATATTACTACTCTGCGGCTTACTTCAAGTAAGCTAAGATTGTTGACTAGAAGAGCGGTATGCTCTATACTCTAGCGTGAAGTGGAGCGAAAGCTGAAATGAGCACGGGATTTGAGAGGTTTTCCGAAGGGGCTCGCAGGGTTTTGACTCGAGCTCAAGGAGAGGCGCAGCGCCTGGGTCACAGCTACATCGATACCGAACATATACTACTGGGGATAGCGGGGGAGGAGTCAGGGGTTGCAGCCAGAGTGCTGAGTAATCTGGGTGTTTCGATGAGCAAGATACAGGCGGCTGTGGAATTTCTGATTGGAAAGGGAGAGCGTCGCGCTACCAGCGGAGACGTTGACCTTGCTCGTCGAGCGAAGAGAACGATCGAGTTTGCTGTTGATGAAGCACGCCGTCTCAATTCCAACTATATAGGTGTTGAGCACCTTCTGCTCGGGTTGCTGCGTGAAAGCGAAGGCGTGGCTTTCAGTGTATTGGAGAGTTTGAGTATTACCCTTGAACGAACACGTGAGGAGGTCAGCCGAGTTGTCAGGCAGGAGTCCATGCGAACGCGAACCGCAGGTCGCGTCGCCAGCCGCACGCCAACACTGGATCAACTTGGCACCGATCTGACTGCTCTGGCCCGGGCGGATAAACTTGACCCTGTTGTTGGGCGTCACAAGGAGATTGAACGAGTTATCCAGATACTAAGTCGTCGCACTAAGAACAACCCTGCCCTTATCGGCGAACCAGGTGTAGGCAAAACAGCTATTATTGAAGGGTTGGCCCAGCGCATAATAGCCGGAGAAGTGCCCGAGGTGCTGCAGGGCAAGAGGATTGTGGCATTAGACATAGGTGCCCTAGTGGCGGGAACGAAGTATCGTGGTGAATTTGAGGAAAGGCTAAAGAGGGTTATTGATGAAGAGAAGGCTGCCGGTAATTGCATCCTGTTTATAGACGAAATGCAGACTATCGTCGGTGCCGGAGCAGCTGAGGGCGCGGTTGACGCCGCCAATATACTGAAGCCTTCGTTGTCGCGGGGCGAGATACAATGTATTGGTGCCACTACTCTGGATGACTACCGCAAATACGTAGAGAAAGACCCGGCTTTGGAGCGGCGGTTTCAGCCTGTCTTGGTCGCTGAACCTACTACGGAAGAGACTCTGGCCATACTGCGCGGCATCAAACATAGATATGAGGAATTCCATCAACTGGACATAAGCGACGAAGCCCTGGAGGCAGCTGCCCCACTGGCCACCAGATATATTGCCGACCGCTTTCTGCCTGATAAGGCTATCGATCTAGTGGACGAAGCCAGCTCTCGAGTGCGCATCAAGCGGGGCAGTCCACCTATTGGCTTGGCTGAGGCAAGACGGGATTTGGAGAGTGTACGGAAGGAAAAGGAGGCGGCTATAGCGGCTCAGCAGTATGAGCACTCAAGCGAGCTCCGTGACCGTGAGCTTCAACTACTGGAGAAGATCGAGACCATGGACAAGGGATGGCAGGTCAGGCAGAAACAAGGCCGACCCGTGGTTACATCAGAGGATATTGCCGAGGTAGTCAGTATGTGGACGGGCATACCTGTGGTGACGCTGACGACCGATGAAACCAGTCGGCTTCTGCACATGGAGGAGGCTTTGCATCGCCGCATCATCGGCCAGGATGAGGCCATAGATACTGTGGCTAAGGCGGTAAGAAGGGCTCGCGCCGGGTTGAAGGACCCGAGACGGCCCATTGGTGCCTTCATCTTTCTGGGCCCTACCGGTGTGGGCAAAACTGAACTGGTAAGGGCTCTGGCCGAGTTCATGTTTGGTAGTGAAGATGCCTTAGTCAGACTCGACATGTCGGAGTTTATGGAGCCTCACAATGTAGCTCGCTTGGTGGGAGCACCGCCGGGTTATATCGGTTATGAGGAAGGCGGGCAACTGACCGAGGCAGTGAGACGGAAGTCCTATTGTGCTATTCTCCTCGATGAAATTGAAAAGGCTCATGAAAATGTATTCAATATCCTGCTCCAGATTTTCGATGATGGCCATTTGACCGATGCCAAGGGGCGAAGAGTTGATTTTCGTAATACCATCATAGTCATGACCAGCAATGTCGGTGCCGAGCTCATCAAGCGTGATATGACCCTCGGTTTTGCTGCCCACATTGATGGCGAGGGAAAACAGCACGTGGAGTACGAGAAAATGAAGGAGAAAGTGCTCGAGAAGATGAAGAACGAGCGAAGATTCCGACCCGAGTTCCTTAACCGTCTCGATGCCACGGTTGTGTTTCACGCTTTAAGCAAAGAGCATATCCGCCAGATTGTTGACCTGATGCTCGACCAGGTTGTTGCTTCGCTTAAGGAGAAGAATATTACTTTGGAAATCACTGCCGAAGCCAAGGATTTTATAGGCAACAAGGGGTATGACCCTGTTTTTGGAGCCCGCCCCTTGCGCCGTGCCATCCAAACTCTGGTTGAGGACCGGCTCTCCGAGGCTTTGCTTCGCGGCGAATTCCGGCCTGGAGACAAGGTGGTGGTGGATTGCACCGAGGAGGGCATTGTAATAAAACCCCTGGTCACCGAGGCCGCGTAAGCATGGCTCAGGAAGTAATCACGGCGCCGCTACCGGGGCGAGTAATACACGTCGAGGTGAAGGTGGGTAATGCCGTTGAAGAAGGCGGCGTGATTTGCGTCATAGAAGCCATGAAAATGGAAAATCCCATATTTTCTCCCCTGAAAGGTTCAGTTGTAGAGGTGGCAGTTTCGCCGGGGCACGCCGTTAGGACTGGAGAAAAGCTAGCAGTTATCGAGTATTAGGCGGTCCGGCCAGCAGACTTGAAATCCAACAATCAGGGCAAATCCAAAACCCGAAGTATTTTCGTCTGTCAGCAATGCGGGAAGGAAATCCCCAAATGGTTAGGGCGCTGTCCTGATTGTCAGGCATGGAACAGCTTCGTAGAAACCAGGGTGGCGTCATCCCGCATCACCAAGAGGCCTCACTCCACAGGCAATAGCCTCCAAGAGCTTTCCCAAGTGGAGAGCGGTGACTTCGCCCGCTTTCACCTCGGCTTCGCTGAATTGAATCGAGTTCTGGGAGGTGGTCTAGTTCCGGGTTCCCTAGTGCTTGTCGGCGGCGAGCCAGGAATAGGCAAGTCCACGCTTCTACTTCAGGTTTCAGCGATGCTGGCTGAAAACAACACGGTTGTCGCTTACATCTCGGGCGAAGAATCCGTTAACCAGATTAAGCTTAGAAGCGAGCGCCTGGGCATAGGTGGCAAAGGGATCTACTTCCTTTCTGAGCCCGATCTGGGGACAGTAGTAGAATGCCTGGAAGGACTTTCTCCTGGATTAGCGGTCATCGATTCAATTCAGGCTATGTATCTGGAGGATGTGGCGGGGACGCCCGGCAGTATCTCGCAGGTGCGCGAGTGCACCTGGAGATTACAGAGGTGGGCGAAACAGAATAGCGTGCCCCTCTTGATCACAGGGCATGTGACCAAAGAAGGGGCCATCGCAGGTCCGGGAACGCTAGAACACATCGTTGATGTCGTGCTTTACTTCGAAGGTGAACCATTTAGCAGTTACCGAATGCTACGCAGCGCAAAGAATCGCTTCGGCTCCACTAACGAGGTAGGGATGTTTGAGATGGGCGATAGCGGATTGGTTGAAGTAGCTAATCCCTCTCAGGTTTTCCTAAGCGCATACAGGGAGGGAACTGTTGGTTCCGTAGTGGTGCCCACTCTCGAGGGAAGTCGGCCCCTGCTGGTCGAGATTCAGGCTCTGACTACCCCTAATAGCTTCACTCCACCCAGGCGTATCGCTAACGGCGTTGATTTTAGCCGGCTGCTGCTGATGATCGCTGTGCTCACTAAGCGTGCCGGGCTGAAGCTATTCAACCAGGACATCATAGTCAACGTTACTGGTGGCTTGAGAGTGAACGAACCGGCTGTTGACCTGGGGATGGCCTCAGCCATTGCCTCCAGTTTCCACGATGCTAAGCCCATTTCAGGCCTGGTTGCATTGGGAGAAGTAGGTTTGAATGGAGAGCTTAGAGGGGTATCCCAGGTAGAGAGAAGAATCGCCGAAGCTGTCAGACTAGGCTTCAAGTCCTGCCTTATGCCTGAACTTCCCTCTGTCATTGCGAGCGAAATCAGACAATCCTTCCGCGCTGCAGACATCAACTTAATCGAGGCTAGCTCCGTAGCTGAGGCTCTGAAGCTAGGGCTCACAAGAGAAAACAAGATACAGGATGCGAAAGGAAGGAATGCAGAGCGAAGATGAAGAAGAAGGTTCCTGCCCCTTGATTTGTCATTGTTGGTTTTCCGTCCTTGATACGCGATCCCCAGTCAGATTTGGATTCTTCGCCTTTTGAGAAGGAATGTGATGAACAAAGTCATCAAAATGGGCGCGGTTGTGGTTGCTGCCGGGACCGGCGAACGGATGGCGGGCATAAACAAGCTCTTTGTTCCTCTGGGAAATAGGCCTCTGCTGGCCTGGTCTGTGGACACCTGTCACGGGTGCAGCTTCATCACGCAGATAGTCCTGGTATTGAGCGATAGGGACTTGATCCGGGGGAGGAAATTGAAAGAGGAGAGGCACTGGTCCAAGGTTACCATATGTCGTGGGGGAGCGCGGCGGCAGGATTCGGTGAAGGAAGGGCTGAAGCGGATAACAAACTGCGGCCTGGTCATGATTCACGATGGAGCTCGGCCCTTCTTGACTCTAGATTTGATTGAGAACGGCCTTCAGGTGGCCAGAGAAACCGGGGCCGCTGTAGCAGCAGTGCCAGTTAAAGATACAATCAAGCTTGTTGCCGACGACAGATTGATCAGGGAAACGCTTCAGCGCGACAAACTATGGGCAGCGCAAACCCCTCAGATATTCAGCTTTGATGTCATAACCAGGGCTTATGAGAACCTCCCGGTGGAGATTACCGATGATGGAGCTGCTGTCGAGCGTCTGGGATATGAGGTACGCCTCTATATGGGCGATTACAACAATATAAAGGTGACCACGCCTGAAGACCTATCACTGGCAAGAATCATCGCCAGAAGAAGTATCTGACCCTTGCCCGTGCTATATTATAGGACGGAGCCATGTTTGGGCTGAAGCTGATTTTCCGCGAGTACGCCTTGCGGGCAGAAAGAGAAATCTCTAAGTGAGAAGGGCATTATAATCAACGACCGTAGGTCACCTGCAGCGTCGAAGATGAAGGAGGATTTCTCAGGGTAGGCGAGTAAGACATCGTGCGAAACCTATCTCGAAGGGGATCAGATGCAGGAGGAATTGAGAGTTGGCATTGGCTATGATAGCCATCCCCTGGTTTCGGGACGCAGGCTGGTCCTGGGAGGGGTTGATATCCCTTACGACAAAGGGCTGTCAGGTTGGAGCGATGCCGACGTGGCAACTCACGCCATAATAGATGCCTTATGCGGCGCTGCTGATCTGGGCGACGTCGGCACCTTGTTCCCCTCCCAGGAAGCGCAATACAAGGATATCTCAAGCTTGATTCTACTGAGCAAGACCGCAGACCTCGTTAAAGCCAAGGGATTCGCTGTGGCTAACATTGATGTTGCCATCGTAGCTGAGAGCCCGAAGCTCTCCCCTTTCATCCATGAAATGAGGAGGTGCATAGCTCAGGCTTTACACGTGGAGATAGCGCAGGTAACAGTTAAAGCCACCACCGCTAACGGTTTGGGCTTCATCGGCAGGGAAGAGGGAATAGCTGCCCAGGCCGTGGCTTTGGTCCAAAGGTAGGAAGCTGAATCGCGAAGGCTGCTTACTCACTACCACGCGTCATCGCCAGGCATCGCAAGCACAAACCAGGAAACCGGCCACAGTAATCGCAATTCGAATTGCTAAACGCCCTCGATTACCATCATCCGATAATCCAGCCCGCCCTCTTGCTGGCAAATCACAAACTTGATCTTCTTGCCTTCTATCAAGTGCTTCTCGCTTTGGCTGCGGAGCTTTCCAAAGTCCGCCGATTCCAGGAAAGCCTTGAGGAGTTCAATCCTCTCCTCCAATTCCTTGTCCTCACGCCCGCCTTCCGAATATCCGTTCACTGAGTTCCAGAATTCCTCCCTGGCCGTACTCTCGATACAGTGGTCGAGACTGGGGAAAAGCTCAACACAATTCATATCTCCATTTGTATCACCACGCCATGGCTATGGTCAAAACTTGACAACTTCGACAGGATCCATTATCATTATTATTGACATATGTTCATAATTCGTAGCGAAAAGGAGGTTGATTTCTGATGGCCAGGCCAACGAAGTTGCGATGCGTTGCCCAGCTGCCGAGCATAGACTCCTTCAGACCGGTGGGTATTCCCGTAAGTGCTTTACAGGGTGTTCGTCTTTCGCTTGAGGAACTTGAGTCTATCCGTCTCAAGGATTTGGAGGGACTGGAACAGGAAGCGTGTGCCCAGCGAATGTGGATTTCCAGGCCGACCTTTCATCGTATATTGGAATCGGCCCGGCAAAAGCTGGCCGACGCTCTGATCAATGGCAAGGCAATTCAAATCGAAGGAGGCAATTTCGAGCTTGCCCAGCGCCGTTTTAGATGCGGCAATGACGGGCATGAGTGGAATGTGTCTTTTGAGGCCAGGGCACAGAGACTGCCTTTGTCCTGCCCCGTATGCTTCAGTGGGGATATACAGCCCACGCCTCTACCCCCGTTTGGTTTGGGCCGACGATGTGGCAGGAGATTTCGCGGCGGCAGATCGTGATGAACAATGAATAGAGAAAGGAGGTGATAAAGATGCCATTTGGAGATAGAACAGGACCGATGGGCTCAGGTCCGATGACCGGTAGGGCGGCTGGTTTCTGCGCTGGCTTTGGTAGGCCGGGCTTTGCCAACCCAATGCCTGGTGATCCGTACGCTTATGGTTACGGTTACCCGGCACCGGTACGGCCCAGGTGGGGCTATGGCTTTGGCCGTGGCTTCGGTCGCGGCTTCGGTCGTGGCTTGGGTCGTGGCTTGGGTCGTGGCTTGCGAAGACGGGGACCTTATGGATACCCTTGGTGGTAAGTATTAGGATTTCTCGAGCAGATGAGAAAATGTGGCGTTGGTTCGGATCTCGGCACCCTTGGGGTTGGCAGTATAGAATCCCCTACAGGTATCCCTATGGAGGATATGGATATGGTTACCCCCTGGGGAGCTATGTCCAGAGAGGAAGAGTTGCCATGCTTGAAGACGAGGAGAGATTGCTCGAGAGCGAGCTAGACGAAGTGAAGAAGAGGCTGGAGGAGCTTCGTAAGTAGAGAATTTAGTAAAGAAATGAGATTTGCGTACACAATACTCAAATTGACAAGGAGGTGAATTATGCCAGGGTTTGATGGAACGGGACCACGGGGAATGGGACCAATGACGGGAGGAGGGAGAGGTTTTTGCAGCCCTTGGGGTACAGGGCGCAGGTATGGTTTCGGCAGGGGATATGGGTTTGGAAGGGGCATGCCTTATGCAGGTCCTGCGCCATATAGTTATGCGGGGGCACCTATGGGAGCAGCGCCAGGAGCCTACCCCTACGCTCCTCAGATGACTCGGGAGCAGGAGCTGGATTTCCTGAGGGACCAGGCAGAAGCAGTAAAGGGACAGTTGGAGCAAATAGATGCTAGAATAAAAGAACTGGAGACGGAGTAAACTAGAAAGAGGTGCATCATGAGAATTGCGGTATCGGCAACAGCTCCTGGTTTGGATGCTGACGTAGATCCTCGTTTTGGAAGGTGTCAATACTTCATCATCGTTGACCCCCAGAGCATGGAGTTTGAGACTTTGGAGAATTCGAGCGCCATGGCTGCCGGTGGGGCAGGCATCAGCACTGCCCAGATGATTGCCGGCAAAGGCGTGGAGTTCGTGCTCACGGGTAATTGTGGGCCCAACGCTTACCAGACCCTTTCGGCAGCGGGGATCCAAGTAATCACCGGTGTTTCAGGCAGGATAAAGGATGCTGTTGAAGCCTATAATACAGGTAGGCTACAACCAAGCACCCAACCAAACGTAGGCTCTCATTCTGGCATGGGTCGCGGCATGGGTATGGGTATGGGTCGAGGAATGGGAATGGGCAGAGGCATGGGGCCAGGAATAATACCTCAGGCAGCGCCCCAAGCAATGAGCCCCGAGGAAGAGATAGAGGCGCTCAAATCTCAGACTCAGATGATGGCGCAGCAGCTAAGTGAGATTCAACGTCGCATCGCAGAGTTGGGGAAGGAGAGCTAAAACATGCCTATTTATGAGTATCAATGTAACCAATGTGGGCAGAGATTCGAGGTTCGCCAAAGCGTTGGCGAAGGTATTTCTGGTATAAACTGCCCTGAATGTAACGCTCCAAATCCGAGGAGGCTCATTTCCTCATTTTTTAGCCATAGCTCAAGTGGAACCGAAGATGCAGATATGAGTTGCCCCACTTGCAGCTCTGGAGTCTGCGGGTTGCCAGGTATAGAGTAAGCAAAGCTTGAATTCGGAAGGGAGGAGTTATGGTTACCTGGAATACGGGGGCAAGGAAGTAACAGAGGAGGAAGTTAAGAAGATAATACAAACTTGCTTTCAGTGTGGAAAGGAGAACCGCACTGATGACTATCCCTACTTCATTACTGAGTTGAGCGCAGAGTCGGATACATCACTAGAAGGGAAGAGAAAAACAGCGAGGTGATTTATGCCTAGAGGAGATGGCACGGGACCTTATGGGCAGGGGCCGGGAAGAGGATCAGGACGTGGCCGGGGTATGGGAAGGATGGGTGGAAACCGACCTGGGGCAGGCCCTAGTGGCAGCTGTGTTTGCCCGAGTTGTGGTGCAAATATCCCTCACGAGGTAGGTATTCCCTGCTACGATTTAACGTGCCCCAAGTGTGGTGCCAAGATGATTCGGGAATAGAATGATAATATCTGTTGCCAGTGGGAAGGGTGGCACAGGAAAGACGCTGGTCGCTACTAGCCTGGCTCTTTCGCTGAGCGGTGACTATAAGGTTAAACTGCTCGACTGTGATGTGGAGGAGCCAAACGACCACGTGTTTCTGAAACCCGAAATCACCGGTAGCAAAGCCGTATCAATTTCGGTTCCCAACGTAGACGAAGAGAAGTGCACCTACTGTGGCAAGTGTGCTGAGGTGTGTGCCTATCATGCCATTGCCGTACTGGGCAAGCACGTGCTGACCTTCCCTCAGCTCTGTCACGGGTGCGGTGCCTGCTGTTACCTCTGCCCAGAGAAGGTTATCACTGAGGAGAGCCGCGAGACAGGAGTTGTTGAGTGGGGACACGCGGATGCTGTGGGCTTTGTCCATGGCAAACTCACGGTGGGTGAGGCAATGGCGCCACCGATTATCAGAAAAGTGAAGGAGTATGCCAATAACGATGATACAGTCATCATAGATGTTCCGCCGGGCACATCCTGTCCGGTAGTAGAGGCAATCAAGGGGAGCGATTTCTGTATTCTGGTAACTGAGCCAACTCCATTTGGGCTGAATGACCTGGCCCTTGCCGTCGAAACGGTGAGAGAACTCGGCGTCCCATGCGGCGTTGTGCTCAACCGTGCCGGTGTAGGTGATAGCAAAGTGGAAGAGTACTGTGAGAAAGAGAACATACCTATCCTGCTTACCATTCCTTTGGATATGGAGATCGCCCGCCTCTACTCACGTGGTATAACTTTGGTCGATGGCATGCCGCAGTGGAAGAGCATCTTCCTTCAGCTCTTTGATAAGGTCGCGGAGATAGTTGATGAAAGAAGTCGTAGTACTAAGCGGTAAAGGGGGCACCGGGAAGACCATCATCGTCGGCTCGCTGGCGGCTCTGGCGGAAAGAAAGGTGCTTGCCGACTGTGATGTTGACGCGGCAGACCTTCATTTGCTACTCAGCCCTTCGGAGAAGGCAAGAAACGAGTTCTGGAGTGGGCAGGTAGCTCACATAGATGAAAGCGGGTGCAATGAGTGTGGCCTGTGCCAGGAGCTGTGCCGCTTCAACGCTATCAAGGATTTCCGGGTTGACGCAGTATCCTGTGAAGGCTGCGGCTTCTGTTCACATGTGTGCCCAACTGAAGCTATAACAATGAGGGACAATATGGCCGGATACTGGTTCATTTCCGATACCAAGTATGGCCCTCTTGTTCATGCCCGACTGGGAATAGCTCAAGAGAACTCAGGGAAACTGGTGGCAGTAGTCAGGCAGCAGGCTAAACAGATTGCTGAAGAGCAGGGTTTCGATTATATTATTAGTGATGGCCCGCCCGGCATCGGCTGCCCCGTCATTTCATCTCTCTCTGGGGCAGCGTTAGCCCTTCTGGTTACCGAGCCGACCCTTTCTGGGATGCACGATTTGGAGAGAGTGCTTGGCCTCTGCCGCCACTTCGGGGTTCCTGCCATGGTCTGCATCAACAAGCATGACTTGAACGAGGAGAACACACGGCAAATTGAGAGCCAATGCCTTAGCCAGGGAGTTGAGATAGCAGGGAGGATTCCTTTTGATAATGTTGTTACTGAGTCAATTGTTCAAGGAGTGCCAGTAGTGGAATACACTAATGGTAACGTCACTCGGGAGATACAAAGAATGTGGCATACACTCTCGATAAGGTTAACGAACGGTAGCAAGGGGTGACACACCGTGGCAATCTATGAATACGAGTGTCTTAAATGTGGTGAACGTTTTGACCTGCGACGGAGTATGAGCAATAGCGACGGGGAAGTAGAATATCCCAGGTGCGGGACAGAGAGCTCTCGCCGTGTTTTCTCAGCCTTCGTTGCCACTTCCGGCAGCTCTTGTATGCTGAGCAGTCCGACCCGAAGCGTCGGTTTATGAGGCAGGCTATCTCACGTAAAACGAGTTTGGAAGGGAGTTAGTACAAAAGATGCCAATTCACGACTTCAGATGTCTCGAATGCGGCAAGGTATCAGAGGTGTTCGTCCGAGGTACTGAGCAGGCCCCGCGCTGCCCTGATTGTGGCAGTGCAAAGTTGGAGAGACTCATTTCCTCATCCTATGTAATCAGAACGAGTAGTCAGGCTCCTGGCACTACCTGCTGTGGCCAGACCGAGCGTTGTAACGCACCGCCCTGCTCTACCGGGGACACCTGCCGGCGGCACTAAGGGACCAAAAATAAAAAACAATAGATGGAGGTTACTATGAGGTATGCGATACCGGTAAACGGCGGGATAGTATCGCCGCACTTTGGTCATTGTGAATATTTCGCACTGATCGATGTTGATGAAAATAAGAGGGAAATAATCAGGAAAGAGCTTATACCGTCGCCGGGCCACCAGCCGGGGCTTCTTCCGGAGTGGCTGGCAGAACAAGGCGTTGCCTTTGTGATTGCCGGTGGCATGGGATCCCGGGCGCAGAGCCTTTTCCAGCAGCACTGCATCGGGGTCGTTGTCGGCACTGTGGAAAGTGACCCAGAGAAGGCGGTTCTGAGTTATCTCAACGGCCAACTAGCTACAGAGGGTAACATCTGTGACCACTGATAGATGGAAATGGAGGGAAACTTGTGGCGAGTGAAGAACAAGTAAGGGAGAGCCTGGAAGCAGTACTGGTGCCTAGTATCAACCGCAGCATCGTCGCGATGAACCTGGTGCGTGAGGTCACCGCTTCCGGTGAGAAAGTAAACGTCACCCTGGCATCAACGGGGTTGATTCCAGACGCACAGGACTGGATCAAGACCAAGGCGAAGGAAGTCATTGAGAAGCTGCCCGATGTCAATGATGCGAATGTTGAATATACTGATGCCAAGGCAAAGGACCTTAACGAAATAGATCACATTGTTGCCGTGATGAGCGGTAAAGGAGGCGTAGGCAAATCCCTGGTATCAGGTCTGCTCGCCATCGCCCTGAAGCGTAAGGGCTATGAGGTAGGCATTTTGGATGCTGATATTACCGGCCCGAGCATACCTAGGATGTTCGGACTCAGCGCTCGGCCCAGTGGCAACGAAGGTGGAATTCTGCCGGTACTATCGGGGTCAGGGATTGAAGTCATGTCTATCAATCTTCTCCTACCCAGTGAGGATGATGCCATTATCTGGCGCGGCCCTCTAATTGGGAATACCATCAAGCAGTTTGGTGAAGACGTGCTCTGGGGCAAGCTTGATTATCTAATTGTTGACCTGCCGCCGGGAACTGCCGACGCACCGCTCACACTAATGCAGTCCTTTCCGATTTCGGGGGTAATCGTCGTTTTCACCCCTCAGGACCTGGTTCAGATGATTGTGCGCAAGGCGGTGAACATGGTCCGGAAAATGGAGAAGCGCGTTCTGGGTGTGGTCGAGAATATGAGTTACCTGTATGTACCCGAGATAGATAAGAGGATTGAGGTCTTTGGCCGGAGCCGGGGAGAAGAGACAGCCCGTGCCGTCAATGCCCCGTTCTTGGGTCAGCTACCCATAGACCCCAAGCTAGCCAAACTCTGTGATGAGGGTAAAATCGAACGCTATGACGATGAAATCGTGACCAGGCTGGGCGAAGCTCTGGTCCAGGTGGTGTCGGCTGGTGGCAGATGAACAGGAGGCAAAAGAATGTCTGCTGACTCTCAGGAACTCCAGGAGTTGATTTTGGCGGATGCCCGCAGGATCTACTCTGAAGCAGTAATCGACCATGCCATGGCCCCGAGGAACGTGGGTGTTATGCAGAACGCCGGCGCATTCGCAAGAGTGACAGGCCCCTGCGGTGACACAATGGAAATATGGCTCAAGGTCAACAATGATGCCATTGTCGATGCCACCTTTATGACCGATGGCTGCGGTAGCAGCATTGCCTCTGGCAGCATGGTCACAGAGATAGCCAAGGGCAAGAGCATCAGCGAAGCTCAGAAAATGACGCAGCGTGATGTGCTGGACGCCCTGGGCGGACTGCCTGACGAAAGTGAGCATTGCGCTCTGCTGGCGGCGAATACGCTCCAAGCAGCCATAAGAGACTACATCGCAACGAAACGAGAGCCCTGGAAGAGAGCATACCGTAAGCACTAAGGAGGACGGGAAAATGCCTCCCGTTGTTTCTATAGGCGGCACATCGCGTTGACGTAAGACTACTGAAAGGCTCGTCGGCGAATTGCAGATCGAGAGGTTATGGTTTGGCCCATATCAAGCATGCTCCCCGAGATGCCGGCCTTGATGAACCGGGCAAGGATGGCCGGCATCAACGGTGGCACTGGATTCCGGGGCACATTGACGGACGTTAAATCAAGTATGAAGGTTAAATACTGAAATGGCACTTGTTTACGGGCCTGTTGCTTCATGGAGGTTGGGCAGATCACTGGGTATAGACCTTCTCAATGCCAAGAGGAAAATCTGTACCTTCAACTGCGTCTATTGCCAGTTAGGTGAGACCACCCGTTTTGTCGTCGAGCCAGAGGAATTCATCAGCTTGGACCAACTGACCAGTGAAATCGAGTCCCTTAGGCCGATAGATGCTGACTACGCCACTTTCTCTGGCATGGGTGAGCCCTCCCTGGCCAGTAACCTGGGTGAGGCGATTGAGCTTGCAAGGTCGATTTTGGATTTGCCGACAGCAGTGCTCACGAATGGTTCTCTCATGTTCCGCGAAGATGTAAGGGAGCGCCTCGCCCGGGCTGACGTGGTAGTGGCCAAGCTGGATGTACCAAACGACGAGCTCTTTTCCTTAGTCAACAGGCCGGCCTCGGGCTTGCGTTTTGACCTCATATTGGATGGCATGAGGCGATTCAGGGGCGCATACCAGGGCAAACTGGCCCTTCAGGTAATGTTTATGCAGACTAATGAGGGTTATGCCGAAAAGGTAGCGGAGCTTGCCCGTAGCATTTCGCCCGACGAGGTGCAGATAAACACACCCCTGCGCCCATCGAAGGTGAAACCACTGCCGCCCGAAAATGTAGCTAGCATTCGAGCCAAGTTCAGCAATCTTCGGAATGTAGTTACTGTATATGAAGCGCCAAGACGTGAAGTCAGGCCGCTTGATCTTGTGGAGACATTGCGTCGCCGTCCTGGTCCTAAAGGCTATCTTGTTTGATACTGCAAGCGATGGAGGAACCTTGCCTGGCAATATGGGAAAGCCAGGCATTTCATGTACAGAACAGCTATGGCTGGTCATTTCAGCAAAACCAGAAACCCAGGAGGTAGAGATGCCAATTTATGAGTACAAATGCTTGGAATGCGGGAGCCTTCCGGAGATGTTTCTCCGCACCCTTAACAGCCAGGGTGTACAATGTCCGGTGTGTGGCAGTGACAAGCTAGAGAGGCTGCTCTCAGCTACCCATGCCTTAAAGACCAGTGCTCTGTACCAGGCACGACCTGTTGTGGCAAGACGGAACGCTGTGAGATGCCTCCTTGCTCCTCAGAAGACACTTGCAGGAGGGATAGGAAATGAGATTGGCGGCGCCTATAGCAGAACAGAAGATGGCTGCCGACTGTGGCCATCACAGCTATTTCTCCCTGTCTGACGTTGATGAGGTTACTACCGCGATCGTGAGGAAGGAGGTCATGCCGTCGCCAGGACATCGACCCGGGTTTCTTCCCGCCTGGTTGACTGAACAAGGCGCTTGCGTTGTCATAGCTAGCGGCATGGGCTCGCGCGCCCGAACCCTTCTCGCAAAAGGCGGCCACCCAAATGGTTGTTGGCGCGCTCGGCGATAACCCCGAGAAGGTCCTTCTGGGTTATGTAAGAGGTAAGCAGGCAACAGGCGACAACGTATGCGGCCATTAGGCCTCAAGGAGGTTTGAATGATGACTGACGCACTACATCCCATGTGTGCCAAATGTGCCAAGGTGGTGTGTAGCCCTGCTATAGGGATTGATGAGGCACCTACCTTGGATGAAGCGCCTTCCTTCTGCCCCATGAGATTGTTCCCCGAGCTTGTCGATAGAGCTGTCTCTGAATATGACAAGCCGGCAGTCAAGGAATTCGCGCGCCTGGCCTCGATACAGGAGTTTGAATGCTATGAACGGACGGAGGAGGGGATGAGAACCAAGATCCCCCGTATCGAAGAGCTAACTCAGTTTGCCTCTAAGTGTGGCTACAAGAGATTGGGCATGGCTTTCTGCCTCGGTCTGAGAAAAGAAGCTCAGATGCTCACTGATGTTCTGGAAAGCAAGGGATTTGAAGTTGTCTCTGTTTGCTGCAAATCGGGTGCTACGCCTAAGCAGAGAGTCGGCATCAAGCCTGAGCAGCATATTGTGGGGCCTGAAACCTGGGAATCCCTGTGCAATCCCATCGTTCAGGCAGAGGTCCTCAACAGTGAGCAAGTTGATCTGGCTATAATGTTGGGACTCTGCATCGGACACGACACCTTGTTTATCAAATACTGTCGCGTCCCCATGACAGTGCTGGCGGTAAAAGACAGAGTTACAGGGCACAATCCTTTGGCCGCCCTGTATTTGTCGAAATCTCCTTACTATGGAAGGTTGTTAGCTAAGAGAGGTGACGCACAAGGGGCGAACTGATGATTATTGTCGGTCTTACAGGAAGTATAGGCACTGGCAAAAGCACGGTAGCCGGTCTTTTCAAACAACTGGGGGCTTACATAATTGATTGGGATGAGTTGGCCCGGCAGGTGGTCCGTCCTCACTCAAAGGCCTGGAAAGAAATAGTAGAGTGTTTCGGAAACGATTTCCTAAACGAAGACCTGGCCCTCAATCGCCAAAAGCTGGCCGATATAGTATTCTCCAACAAGGAAAAGGTGGCCAGGCTAAATCAGATTGTTCATCCGGAGGTGGTTAAGGAGGACGAGAGGATTACAGAGGAGATCAACAGCCTTGATCCCGATGCTCTTATTGTCAAGGACATTCCGTTACTGCATGAAGCCGCTCTCCCTATATCTGTGGATAAGACGATCGTTGTTTCTGCCAGTGAACAGACCCAGTTAAGACGATTAGAGGAAAAAGGACTAAGCCGGGACGATGCCCGGAACAGGATGAGATCCCAGCTTCCTCTTGAGGAAAAAACCAGGTCGGCCGACTTCGTCATTGATAATGATGGTTCGCTGGACGAGACAAGACGGCAAGTAGAGGGAATTTACTCATTGTTGAGGAAAGGACAGCGGCGTCGAAAGCGGGCGTAGGAGAACAGGAGGAACTACATTCGTCCCAGGACGGAACCGATGAAGTCTCTTTTCCCAAGGACGAAGTTATCGACCGGCATTTTGTGTTTTCCCTCCAGTTGGACCTGCCCAAGCCTCAAAACACCGTGACCGGTTATCACCCCGACTCCAGGCGGCTCTGCCAGGGCTATTACTTCCCCCGGTTCTCCTCTCGCAGCACAGTCAAGAGGCATAGCCTCATGGATTTTGAGCCGTTTCGTTCGCCACCAGGTGTAGCAGCCCGGCCAGGGATTGTACGCCCTTACTCCCCGCCAGAGCTCGAGTGCGGAGAGTTGCCAATCAATCTCGGCATCTTCCCCGGCTATTACCTTACTATAAGTGGCCCGGGACTCATCCTGAACTCGTGGTTTGAGCTCGCCCCCAAGCCACTCGGGCAAAGTTCTCAGCAGAAGACCGGCACCCACATCAGCCAGTCTGGGGCTAAGCGAGCCTGTGGTGTCCATAACGGAAATCCTCGCTTCTTCCTGGCATAGAATCGGCCCGGTATCCATGCCGCTGTCCATCAGCATTACGGTAACGCCGGTACTTCCATCTCCGCAAAGAATGGCATTGGCAACTGGAGACGCACCTCGATGCCGCGGCAACAACGAAGGATGAATGTTCAGACAACCGAATCTGGGCATCGCAAGCACTTCGGCGGGGAGAATAAAGGCAAAGGCCGCCACAATTATTAGCTCGGGCTGGAAGCTCACCATCTCCTCCACCGCCTCGACAGATTTGAGGGTCTCCGGCTGAATAACCGGTATTTGCCGCGCAAACGCCAGCCTCTTGACGGGAGAAAAGGCAACCCGGTGCCCCCTCCCAGCTGGCTTGTCGGGCTGAGTGTACACAGCAAGCACCTGGCAGCGACTCCGAAGCAAAGACTCCAGTATTGTCACAGCGAATTGCGGAGTGCCCATGAAAAGGGTGCGCGCTTTCATGTGAAAGGACTATTTTCAATAATTTCTTTCATTATGTCAAAGATTGCCTAGAGGAAGCTTGGCAAGACTTGGTATTCTCTGAACAGGCAGCACCAGAGGTCTTACCCTCGCCTTAGTACTCCTTTCAGCTATCTTTGTAGCTGAGTGGTTTCGGAAGTGGGGACAAATTGCAGTCAGCGAAAGAGATTTGGAAGAGAGTTCTAGGGGACCTTCAAATACAGGTCAGCAAGGCGAATTATGCAACCTGGCTCAGTGATAGCCAGGGTCTAAGCTACGACAACAGTATCTTCGTCGTCAGTGTCTCCAACGTTTTTGTCGCTGAATGGCTGTCCAGGCGCCTTTATCCCCTGGTGAGGAAGACTTTGATTGCCATTATGGGCAAGGATGTCGATGTGCAGTTCCAGGTTCACAATCACGAACAGCCATCAGCAAGCCCCCTGGCCCATCAGACCGACGGCGGGACAAGCACCAAAGCTGCGCAGTACAGATTCAACCCAAAGTACACGTTCGATAACCTTGTTGTCAGCGATTTCAATCGTCTGGCTTATGCTGCCGCTGTAGAAGTAGCTGAGAACCCAGGAGCCAGTTATAACCCTCTTTTCATTCACAGCAGCACAGGACAAGGTAAGACCCATCTACTCCACGCCATCGGGCATCTAACCATAAACAATGGACTGCGGGCAGCCTACACTACTGCGGAGCAATTCGCCAACGAATTTGTTGCAGCTGTGAGAGATAACCAAGTTGACAAGTTCCGCAGCAAATTCAGAAGTATCCATGTCCTGCTGTTTGACGACGTTCACTTCTTGATCGACAAGAAACAAACCCTGCAATGCTTCTTCCATACCTTCAACGAGCTATACAGCAATAACCGTCAAATCGTCATCACTGCTGATTGCGCTCCTGGAGATATGCAGCCACTTAGTAGCAAGCTTAAATCACGCCTCGAAGGAGGTCTTGTTGTTGACATACAACCGCCGGATCTTGAAACCCGCATCGATATTCTGCGGGCCAAGACAGAAAAGGCGATGAGCCATCAACTCGAAGGAGTGCTGCACGTTGTAGCGCAGAAGGTATGCGGGAACGTCCGCCAGCTTGAAGGTGCCCTGGTTTACCTGACTGCCCAGGCCAAACTGACCGGTGCTAAGCTCACTCCACAGACAATCAACAAGTTATTGACAGGCCCGATCCGTAAGCAAGACATGAAGATGCTCCTGCAAGTAGTAGCGGACCATTTCGATCTGTCGACGGAAGACCTGATTGGCAAGAAAAGGGATAGGAAGACTACCCTGGCACGACACGTAGCCATCTATCTCATACGCGAGGAGCGCGACTGCTCTCTAAGCGAAATCGGCAGACAATTGGGCGGCAGAAACCACGCCACGATCCTTCATGGCTACGAGAAGATAGCTGGCGAATTGAATGTTAACCCTACTCTCTCTAATCAAATCGCCGAAATGAAAGAGAAGATCAATGCCGGGAAGACCCATAGAAACAAGCAACAACCTGTGCAGAACCGATACTGATTTGTGAATAAGCTGTTGCTTTTCCGGGCGAAGTTCGCTTCCAGACCCTGACCCTTCTCACTATATACTGCCATCACCATAATATTGCTTATGATTAGTAGTATTAACTTATTAATATACTTAAGTTTATGTTAGGCTATTTAGTTATGCTATACAGAAGAGAGATCATAGTGAGGGGTGGATATGGTGGATATGGCTGTGTTAGCTTTCGGAGGGAGAAATACGTTCCTTTCGGCGGTCCCGATGGGGGAGACGGGGGAGATGGTGGTAGTGTGACCATCGTTGCCAGTCCTGATATAGATGATCTAAGCTTGATGAGGCAGCGGCAGGAATTTCGCGCTGGTAATGGTGACCACGGAAGCGGATGGCGGAAGCGGGGTAAGAAAGGGGAGGATCTAACTATTCCCATGCCGGTGGGCACGATGGTGTTCGCAGACGGTGACTCCGGGATGGAGACACTGCTCTCTGATTTGAGCACTCCAGGGCAAGAGATCGTGGTGGCCAGGGGGGGGCGGGGAGGACTGGGCAACGTTCGTTTTGCCACCGCTGTGAACCAGGCTCCTGAGGTAGCTACCCAGGGTAAAGCAGGAGAAGAGCGATGTATTGTCCTGGAGCTCAAGCCCGTTACCGATATATGTATCGTCGGCCATCCCAACTCGGGGAAATCGACTTTGCTATCCAGCATATCGAAAGCCAAACCGGAGATTGCGGATTACCCCTTTACTACGCGCGAGCCGGTTTTGGGAGTCATGCCAGGCGACAGGAGGGATTTTGTTGTTGCTGAAATCCCTGGCCTTGTTGCAGGTGCCCATCTTGGTAAAGGATTGGGAAACGGCTTTCTGCGCCATGCTGAGAGAACTAAGCTACTGATTCTCTTGCTCGATGGCAGTTCGCCGATGGTGATGGAGGACCTGAGTCAACTGGATCGAGAGATAGCCCTATACAAACCGGACTTGACGCGGAAGCCAAGAATCGTGGCCGTAAACAAGGTGGATTTGCCCCAGGCGCAGGCTGGTGTGTCTGAGGTCAGGCAAAAGCTCGATGAACTTGAGGTGCCTGTCTTCTACATCTCTGCCGTTAGCGGCCAAGCTGTGTTAGAATTGGTGAGAAGAGCGATGGAGACGGTGGAGCAGGGAAGGCAGGCTGAGGAAACAACCTCCGATCCTCAAATAGCAGTATTCCGCCCCAAGCCGAGAAGATAGAGCAGTGAATATTGGCGTCCTTGGCGGCACATTTGATCCTATACACATAGGGCATCTCATTGTCGCTGAGGAAGCACGAATAAGGCTAGGATTGCACGAGGTTCTTTTCGTGCCTGCCGGGCAGCCCTGGCTCAAGCTAGACAGACATATCTCCCCTGCAATGCACAGAGTGGAGATGGTGCGGCGTGCCATAGGGAACAATCCTCATTTCAAGCTCTGTACTCTCGAGGTGGAGCGGTCCGGTCCCTCTTACACCGTGGATACCATGATGATACTGAGAGAGCAGCTAGGCAGCGAAGCAAGCCTTTTCTTCATCGTCGGGCGCGATACCCTGGCCGAGCTACCTTTGTGGAAGGAACCCAGGAGATTAGTTCAAATATGCAGGTTCGTCGTTGCCCCTAGATTAGGCACAAAGGATCTGAAGCACTTAGAAACGTCAATTCCTGAGCTACCGGACAGAGTCGTTAAGCTGGATATGCCTGTAATCGAGATTAGCTCTTCGGGAATCCGTCACCGCGTAGGCCAGGGGTTGTCCATTCGTTATCTCGTGCCCGCGGAAGTAGAAGAATACATAACAGAACAGAAGATCTACCTGCCA
Organism: Dehalococcoidia bacterium; assembly: GCA_030610855.1. Taxonomy (GTDB): domain Bacteria; phylum Chloroflexota; class Dehalococcoidia; order GIF9; family AB-539-J10; genus RBG-13-51-36. The sequence continues at coordinate 41,500 of JAUWQY010000001.1, read as the reverse complement.
TCTTCGAGATAGCTGAGGCCTAAACTCAGCTGCGCGATTACCTGCTTCAAGTACTAGCTTCCGGAACAGTACGATGGTAGATGAAAACGAGGTCGTTGGCGGCGGGTTGCCATGATGTCACGCAGACCCGGACCGAGAAGCCGGGTGGCTAGATATCGAGGTTTCTCACACTTTGAGCATGGGCCTGGATGAATCTCTTGCGCGGCAGAACTTCATCGCCCATCAGCATACGAAAGGTCTGGTCGGCGGCTATAGCATCCTCTACCTGTACTTGGAGCAAGGTTCTGTTAGCGGGGTTCATAGTTGTCGCCCATAGTTGTTCCGGACTCATTTCGCCCAGTCCTTTGTATCTCTGGATGTCCACTTTGTCTGACTTGAGTGATCTGAGTTTTTGCTCCTTTTCCCGGTCAGAGTAAAGCCAGAATTCCTGTTTACCCGACTTGATGCGATAGAGGGGTGGTTGAGCAATGTAGAGATAGCCCTGGTTGATTAACTCCATCATATGGCGGAAAAAGAAGGTAAGGAGCAAAGTACGGATGTGCGAGCCGTCCACATCGGCATCGGTCATGATGATTACCTTATGGTAACGAAGTTTGGAGCTATCGAACTGGTCGTCGGTACTTGCTTTCAGTGCTGTGACAATGGCTCTCAGTTCTTCATGCGCTATGATCTTTTCTTTGGCAGCCTTCTCCACATTAAGTATCTTGCCTCTCAGGGGGAGAATAGCTTGAAATGCGCGGTCTCGCCCTTGCTTAGCTGAGCCGCCGGCTGAGGGGCCTTCGACAAGGTAAAGTTCGCATTGTGCCGGCTCTTTCTCGGAACAATCAGCCAGCTTTCCTGGCAGAGTTGATGCTTCGAAGCTGTTTCTCTTCAAGACGAGATCGCGAGCCTTGCGTGCCGCCTCTCTGGCTTTGGCGGCGGTGAGGCACTTCTCTATGATTGCCCTGGCCTCGCTCGGGTGCTGCTCAAGGTAGAGGGCCAAGCTGTTTGCCACCGCCGACTCGACCTGACTCTTTACCTCGGGATTCCCCAATCTTGCCTTAGTTTGCCCCTCAAACTGGGGCTGGGGCAGCTTCACGCTGATGATGGCAACTGCCCCTTCGCGCACATCCTCCCCGGTTAGGTTGGGATCAGTATCCTTTAGGAGTTTAGCGTTCCGGGCATAATCGTTGAAAACTCGAGTCAATGCTGAGCGGAAGCCGGTAAGGTGGCTACCGCCGTCTCTCGTATTCACGCAGTTGGCAAAGGAGATAGTGGATTCTGTGAAGCTATCGTTATACTGCATAGCTGCTTCGATTATCGTGCTATTTATCATAGCGGAGACATAAATAGGATAGGGGTGAACAACGCCTCTGTTTCTATTCAGGCGGCGGACGAAACTGGCTATGCCCCCATCGAAGTAGAACGTTCTCTCCTGATTGTTTCTCTCGTCCTTGAGAGCTATTCCCACCCCTTTGTTGAGGTAAGCCAGTTCCCTTAATCGCTGACAGGCCATGTCGGAATCATATTCAATGTCCTCGAAGATTTTCTCATCGGCAAGGAATGTAATGGAGGTGCCTGTATCCTGGGAATCCCCGGTGATTTCTACGTCGCCTTTGGGAATGCCCCGCTCGTATTCCTGGCGGTGAATTTTCCCCTGGCGCTTAATCTCAACATTAAGCCAGGAGGACAGGGCATTTACTACCGAGGCGCCAACGCCGTGCAGGCCGCTGGATACGCCGTAGACATGCTCGCTGAACTTAGCTCCGGCATGCAAGCGAGTCATCACTGCTTGCAGAGCTGTGATGCTTTCTCCCGGGATAGTTTCTGTAGGGATACCTCGGCCATTATCAGTCACAGTGACGCTATTATCCTCATGGATTGTTATGTCAATTCGGTCACAGCAGCCGGCCATGGCTTCGTCGATGCTGTTATATACTATCTCGTAGAGGCATTGGTGCAATCCGTACCGATCGGTGCCTCCAATGTACATGCCCGGTCGTAAGCGTACGGCCTTGATCTCATCCAAGATCTGGATATCTTTGGCAGTATATTCGTGCGCTGCGTGGTTGTTCATGTCATTCTATGGCGTAAGACGAAATGGCGGCTGATGGTAGGAAGCAATGCACATCCCTACTTGTCGTTGATGGTAATGGCACTGCGCCTATTATAGCATATCTGACATTGGCGGTGCTACTTCTGACCCTGCTTGAGCACTCTGGTTAACTCGGTCAAAGGAACCGTTTGCTGGTCTCCGCTCCCCATATCTCGCAATATTGCGTTCCGGTTGCTGAGCTCTTCCTTGCCGAGGATGACGGCGTAGGTACTGCCCAAAGAGTTAGCTTGTCTCATCTGCCCCTTCAGGCTCTTGTCACCTGTAGCCATGATAATGGCAAGCTCAGCCTTCCGCAGCTCCGAGGCGATCTTCAGCGCTTCGATCTTGGCTTCCGGCCCCAGGTAGGCGACAAAAGCAACAGGCCTGGGCAACGGCGGGATATCCGGACTCTCTCTTTTCAGATTCAATACTATTCTTTCCAGTCCGGCTGCAAAGCCAACTCCTGGAGTGGGGTTTCCGCCTAATGTCTCGATGAGGTCATCATAGCGCCCCCCTCCCCCAAGCGAACTCTGTCCCCCTTTCTCTTGGGGTTCCACTTCGAATACCGTCCTGGTGTAGTAATCCAGGCCTCGGACCAATCTATGATTCAGATAAAAGGGGATGCCCAACGTCCCTAAATATCCGTGAACGGTTTCGAAGTGCAGTCGGCATTCATGGCACAGATGATCCGTGGTCTTCGGCGCCGTTCCTGCTATCTCCTGGCAAACGGCTTGCTTGCAATCAAGCAGACGTAGCGGCTTTCTGGTCAGCCTGGCCTTACAATCAGAGCAAAGGCGCTCTGCATAACCAGAATAATGCTGCCTCAGCACTTCCAGGTACCCGGGTCGGCAGAGCTTACAGCCAATGCTGTTGAGCTGAATGGAAACCCCGGATAACCCCAGGGAGATGAACAATCGCCAGGCCATTTCTATTACCTCGGCATCCAGAACGGGATCGGCCTCGCCCAGAGCCTCAAAGCCAAACTGGTGGTGCTGGCGGTATCTCCCGGCCTGGGGGCGCTCATAGCGGAAGGCCGGCCCGATATAATAGAGCTTGACGGGTTGAGCCAGGTTGAATAATCCATGCTCCAGGTAAGCCCGGCACACCGGCGCGGTTCCTTCTGCCCTCAAGGCCAGTTCTTGCCCGCCTTTGTCCTGGAAAACATACATCTCCTTGTCGACGATATCTGTGCCCCCGCCGACAGTTCTGGTGAAAAGCTGGGCATCTTCGAATATCGGCGTGCTCAACGGCTGGTAACCATAGAGCAGACACAAGGAAACAGCCTTTTCCTCTGCGTATTTCCAGTAGGCGTGCTCTTGAGGCAGGATGTCGAATGTTCCCCGAGGCGCTTTGTGCAAAGAACTCCCCCTTGTTTACCGGTTAGTTTACCATATTGCAGCTATTCAGACTGCCCGTGTCATTCAAAGTCCTTCGCCACCTGTCAACTGAGCCGCTGGCTTCCTGTCATTCTGAGCGGAGCGAAGAATCCCGCAAAGCGATGTCGTGTAGGGGCATGGGGTTGCCGCGGTTGGCGAGCAATGCCGGCAATGGGGCCTACTGGAGGGACAAGGCCGGAACCGGAAGGGAACGAAGGGGAGGGATTTCTTACGGAATTGTGCGCAGGACTAGAGTGCTGATTTCTATCTTCCTCCTACCACACAATGCCGAATCCTGATATGCGGGCTGCCGTTAGAAACGGGCAATGGATATTGCCCTCCCTTGCCACAGCCACCGCCCTGGTTCATCTCCAGGTCGTTGCCTATCGCATCTATGTTCTTCAGGGTAGCAAAAACATTGCCGGTTAGTACCACGGGGCGCAGCAACTCTGCCAATCTCCCCTGGCGAATCATGTAGGCCTCGCCGGCCGAGAAGGTGAACATCTCCAGGTTGGTCGTGCCGCCATACCAGTCCCTGGCATAGACGCCTTCTTCTATGTCACCGAGCATTTCCTCGAGCGACGCGTCTCCAGGCTCAATGAAGGTATTGGTCATTCGCACTATGGGGGGAAAGCGGTAGTTAACGGCTCGAGCATTCCCTTTGGGTCTCTCTCCCATCCTGGCCGCGGTTTCCCTCGAATGGAGCCTTCCTTCCAGAATTCCCTCTCGAATAAGACAGGTTTTCCTTGTCGGCGTACCTTCATCATCGTATTTGTAGCTTCCCCGCAAGTCAGGGATCGTAGCATCATCAACGATATTGAGATGCTTGCCGCCGAACCTCTTCCCCAGGACCATGATTTGCCGCAGGTTTTGGTTCTGATATACGAAATCCGCCTCCGACAGATGCCCGAAGGCCTCGTGAGCGAAGAGCCCGGCCAGAATGGGGTCCAGGATCACGGTGTACTCCCGGCCTGTCGCCTGGGGGGCAACAAGCAGGGCTGCGGCACGCTTAGCTATCTCCCTGGCTTGCTCATGTAGTCCCTCTACAGCGGAGAACTCACAATTGCTTCCCAGACTGATTCCCGCTTGCTGTACCTCACCATCCTGTCGAGCTATGGCTGTCAATCGTAATGACAGGTCAGGTCTATCTTGCTCTATGTAGCTGCCCTCGGAATTGGCGAAGATGACCCTGCGCCTGGCATCGCGGTATATGATCCTTGAGCTTTGAATCTTCGGACTGCTTAATATGATATCGTTATACTCATCGAGAAGTTGCTTCTTCACCCCCAGGGGTATTGCCGCTGCATCTTGCTTCAACTGCGGAGTTACGATATCGACGACAGGCTCTGTGGGGAAGAGGTCAAAGGGTTCTCTGCCGGCTAGCCTTGCCTCCTCTACCGCCAGAACCACCTTGTCGGCCAGATTGTCGAGTCGGTCGAAGCTGACAAATCCCCAACTGCCCTGAACCAGAGCACGAATGCTGCCGCCAGAACTGCGAGCCCTGCTTATCTCCTCCAGGCTCTTACCTTTGTAGACGATGTTAGTATTGTGGCTCTCCTCAAAGCGGATTTCGACATAGTCAGCATCATGGCCTTTCAAGGCATCAACGAGTTGATCGCGCACGTTTCATCTCCTTCCTGCTCCTTGTATTGTAACCCTTGACGCACCCAGAGGCAAAAGGGGGGCAGGATGAGGCAATGTCTGTAAGCGATAGGGCGGAAGGCTTTCGATAGCAATTGGCACTGCACTGCCAAGGCAGGGGAGCCTTGACCGAGCTTTGATTTATTCCCATCTCCTGATATTATCTGGGTTACGGCAATGAAATTCATCGATAAGTTGCTGAATATGAGCCGAAAGAATAGAAGCCTGCTTTGCATCGGACTCGACCCCGACCCGGAGCTTATGCCCGGGGTGGACGTCGTGCAGTTTAACAGAGCCATTATTGAGGCTACCAGCGATCTGGCCTGCGCCTACAAGCCCAATCTAGCTTTCTACGAAGCCCTGGGCAGCGCAGGGCTTGCCATCCTGGAAGAGACAATAAAACATATACCGGGCGACGTACCTGTAATCGCCGATGCCAAGCGCGGCGATATAGGAAATACGGCAAAGGCGTACGCCAGGGCTCTCTTCTCGGTTTTTGGCTTCGATGCCGCCACCGTCAGTCCTTACCTCGGCTATGATTCCATAGAGCCTTTTGTCAGCTACCAGGATAAGGGCGTATTCATCCTGTGCCGAACGTCAAACCGGGGCGCCGTGGATTTTCAGGACCTCCATACAAATGGCCTGCCGCTGTACGAAACTGTGGCTCACAAAGCCAGAGAATGGAATATCCATGACAACATCGGCCTGGTCGTCGGGGCTACCTGTCCTGAAGAATTGAAGAGGGTCCGCTCAATCTGCCCTGAAATGTGCCTGCTCATCCCGGGCGTTGGCGCCCAGGGAGGAGACCTGGCTTCAGCAGTCAGCTACGGAGTGGATGCCCGGGGAGAAAGGGCCATTTTCAATGTTTCGAGACAGATTCTTTATGCCTCAAGAGGAAAGGATTTCGCCCGGGTGGCCAGGACTGTGGCTGACCGAATACGCAGGCAGATAAACTCGCATCTGGCTTCCCATCCAGAGCAGAAATGAGGACGTTCCTTTGCCGTCGTTTTCTCATGTCATTGCCAGGCCCGTCCTGACCCTGCGGAAGGGCGATGAAACAACCCTCAGGTTAGATGCCAATCCCTGAAGGGGAAATCCTGAATCCTGATTTCCAAACCCCGAACAATATCACAGCCCAGGATACCAATAACCGGAGCATTTTGGGGGCAGGTCACGAGATAATCAATAATCCAACCAATGTGAAGGCAGCGATAGGGGGCAGAGCCGCCATTGGCTTCCCCTTCAAGAATTTCGCTTGAATCACATAGACAGTGACCAGTCCCAGTGCGCCGAGTACCGCGATGATAGCCCCCGGAGCCAGCCCCCGGGCAAAACAGACGGAGGCCGTAAGCAGACAAGGGAAGGCGATATCACCACCGCCCAGTATGGAGTACTCCCTCTGGGACGGGTTTGCCTGAATCACCTTCTCTTCGCGGCCTTTCAAGTTCAAGTTCCAGTCAGCATAGTTCCTGGGGATGATCAGTGCCGGCAGGGCATTTATCTGCGATAGCCTGTCTGCCATCCAGAGCATGAATTTGAAACGGACTGCCAGGAGGTCATAGACGGCGAGTGCCAGAATGATGGCCATAGCAGTCCACGGGGTAATGAAGCGGCCGAAAACCGCCCCCAGGCTACTGACAGCCAAGATCAACACCAGGTTATGTAACCAGACGAGGGGTATCACGAACCAGAGTGTTCCAAGCGCGACGGCGACGGCGACAGCCAAAGGAAGGGGCAAGTAGAAGACAGTTCCGATGAATGCCCCCCAACTAAACAGAAGGGCAAACAGCAGTCTGAGGAAAACCTTCAGAGCCGCCAGCGGAATCAAGGAGAGTGTGACCCCCAGCGCGGCCGCCGCCGCAAGAACATAGATCAAGATCGGCCCTACCGCTGAATGGGCCGGTACCTCGATGACCTCTCCGCTGGGGAGTGTCACTTCCCCGGGCCACCATGATATGGGCTCGGACGGCTGAATCGGCACATGTATGTCCTTTTCGTCCAGGAATGGATCTACGCGGGTGACAACAAGAAAGACGAGCAAGTGAGCGACGGCAAAAAGAAGGAGGCCCCAGTAGACTGTCTTCAGCTTTGGCCGCGTCTTCGTGCTCATACAGCGGTATTCTATATCGAACAAGCCACAATGTCGAAATATCGCTGCGAGCGCCCTTCGCTGCCTTGCTGCGAGGCTGTTTCCTTTTTGTTGCGAGTCCCGATTATCGGGACGAAGCAATCTCAGGGAGGGGCAGGGATTGCCGCGGGCTACGCCCTCGCAATGACACCGGTGGCTTTAGCCTCGCGCGATAATGCACGACCCTGAAGGGTCGCACTACAGAAATCGGGGTGCGGCACGATCTTAGTCGCACCGCAGAAGTGGCCGGGACAAAAACGTTGTGCCAGGCCTTAGCCTCGTGCAGGAGGGCCCACGACGTTAAGAGATCGCACTACAGGATTTGCAGATTGGGGGGGACAGGGATAACGTAGCCCCGGGCTACGTTATCCCCTTGTATCGTTCATGCCTGTTGTCTTGCTCTGCGCCTTCTTCTAGCCCACACCGCTCCCCAGGTAATGAGGCCAATCGCGGCTATTAGGATGATGATAAGCCACCAGGTGATGGTTCGGAAGGTTGTGAACGTATCGCTCAATCCGGCGACCTCTACCTCATACTGCCCGTAACCCATGTCGGACCGGTCAAAACTCACATACTGGCTTTGTCCCGCGTCCAGTGTCACCGTCTCGCTATCCACTATCTCTCCATTTATCTTGAGCTCAACAGTGTAGGTGCCTGCCTGCCCACCGTCGTTTTCTACCTTAGCGGTAATGGTAACGTTCTCTCCTGTCTTGGTCACGAAAGTGATAGCGCTCCATATCTTTTCCACGCTGAGCTCAATGCTCAAGTCACTGGCCACAAAACTGGCGGGAGGAGCCGGCGGAGCGAGGTCGACCAGTACGGCAAACACGGTGAAGTGGTTTACGCCTGCAGAGAGGCTCAGTTCTGCCACACCGTTTGGATCGACTGGGTCACCGTCCAGCGGTACCCAGACTCCATGAGCTTCATCGTAATAGAATATGTCTGCATCCACGGCATCGTCGGGCAGTAGATCGATGCCCAGTGTCAGGATGATCTCCTCTTCGAAGACAGCGCCCGCAGGAGTTATGTTGAAGGCCGCAACTGCCATAGTATTGTCTGGAACAGGAGGCGTGTCTTCTTCTTCAAGCTCTCTGATTATTATCAGGTAATGCCGCTCTCCATCGACTTCAGGTGCGAGAGTCCCCTGCTCCAGGAACAGGTTGTGTTTGCCATCGGGGTCAGGACAGAGCATGTCTTCTGCCAGCCGGTCATTGTCGGGCAGGCAGGTACGGGTGATCTTCTCGTCCCAGTCCACCGTGAAGTATCTGGCACATCCAACAGGGCAACCACCACCGCCGCCACGAGGGGGTGGGGGCGGCCTACGGGTGACTGTCAGCGTGCCGTTAACGTAGGTGATGTCATGTTTGGCTGTCACGTTGGTGCCGTTGTCCATGATCACGGCATCGCTCGGCACATTGTCACTGCTCCCGACATCTGTCTGGGAGCCGGTAACGACCACCGAGTCAAGGGAGTGGCCTGCTGCCAGTGCTCCAGCTGTTATGCTGTAGCCACTGTTGGTCAGGGGTGTCCCGTCGTAGACCTTGCTGTCGCTGTCCGCGGTGATGGTGAGGATAAGGCGATCCTCAACTGCCACCTGGTAGTCCTCTACCTCACCATCAGCAGCAGGCCCATCGTAAGACAAGCCACCAGCGCTGCTGAAGCGAAAGCGAGCAAATGCCTGGTCGGTCTGTGTTGCCGACACAGGCACTGAGAAGTTCAGATAATTGGCTCCCGCACTGAGTGATCGGCCGGCGAAGATTTGCTCATCACCATCTGCCCAGTCGCCATCGTCGTTAAAGTCCACCCAGGCATCCAGATACCCGGCATCCGACGCAGTCACGGTCACGTCGGCCGATTGGCTCTTTACCAATGCCGTCGTGAAAACAACGCCGTCCTCATCATCGAGATCACTGTTGTCGTCGCCCGTGGCAGTTGAATTTGGTTGGCCATCCAATTCCGCGTCAATAGTGGCACCGAGATAGATGTCGCCCACAGCATGGCGGGCTCCGTCATTCGCCATCAGCGTGGGGTAGGGAGCAGGTGCGTCGCCGAAGTCCTCCCCCAGCATGATGCAATTTGCTCCCGTTGGGCGGTCGCAGTTGGGAGCCTGGTCCAGATTGGGGTTCTGGTTATCGGTTGCCCAGATGAGGCATAACGAGGACGCGTTTCCCAGCGCGGCCCGGCTTACGTACATGTCCACGAAGCCGTTGTCAATTCGGTAGCCGATATCCGCGCCCATCACGCCCTGAGGTCCTCCAGTCCCAGCCGTTCCATTTCCGACTGCTCTCTTCCAAAGGGAACTTGAACCGCCGTTGTCAGGAGTACCGGTGAGGTAAGCCCCAGAGTCCCCCTTATTCCATCGTTTTGCAAATCCGATATTTGCCAGGTCGTCCATGAGGGTCAGTTCGCCCAGTTGATCCCTGCTGCCGTCAACGTTGCTTGTATCCGTCCTGTCCTCCAGTATCAGCAGAAATTCCGCATTGTACACGCTGGTCCCGCTGACGTAGGCAGCCGCCCCCGCGGTACTGAACCACCACTTGTAGCGAGCTGCGCCTTGCGACCCTGTAGAGGGCCAGCCCGGTGCAGTGACAGTCTCCATGCGCAGGTATATATACTGAGAATCCACATCGTAGTAGAGCGCATAGCCATCGCCATCCATATCCGCCACGTTGCGGAACGTCTCGCAGTGCTCATTATCATCCGAGGCTAGCCCTGTCCATATAGTCGGCCACCCACTTGGCTGTGCCACCACCGGTGGGGGGCTGGTGGCTGGCAAGGTCATGACAATCAGCATGACCACGCTTATTACAGAAAATATCCTCTTTTTCATATTTCTCCTCCTGGCTAGGACTAATTAGCCATTACCTTTGCCATATTACCTTCGTCATATATGTAGTCGCTAAAAAAGGGGAAATCCCTCGCCTCTTCCAGTACTTTTGGGGGATTTTCGCGGATTCGCCAACAGAGTAGTAGGTACCGCTAGCAACAGGGAATCTACTTACCTTGCCCTGCCTCCTCTTAAAGCTCGAATACTCTATCTGATGTTAGCAGAGCACTTGTGGTCTGTCAAATAGTACTGGTTAGAAAGTACCAGTACCAAATCCCGAGTGAAGCACGCAGTTATCAGTCTTCAGCAATCGAGAGGAAGAGGCAGTTCTGTAGTGCCCCGATTCAATCGAAGTGGGGCACTACCCTGAGGGAAGGCACTTTATGTTCCAGGTGGCCCGAACCTCCTGCAGGGTAGCCCCTTATGGGCTCTACATTGGGAAGGGACTCTCCCTTGAATGGCGGGCATTGTGCACGATCATGCACAGGGTTACAAACGTCCCTGGTCAACAAGTCCTGGGTAAAAGAGCACATTACTAAATACTAGAAAGAATGTGACCGAAACGGTACCCATGGGTGATTCTCATTGGATTGGACGGCTGCTATATATAATGGATATTGAGGAAGCCAAGACATTTAGCCATAGCTTTAATGCTGGTCGCACTGATACTCATTGCTGCGTCAGCACACGGCGTGCTACCTGCCAGAGGAGACGTATCCGCCCATAGTATCTTGCCAGTCTATGATGCGGAGCGTGTCCATGATAAGGATGCCCCCGACGATGGTGCTGCTCTGCAGACGACCTATTCTCCAGACGATTGTTGTCTGGCTGAGAGGTGGGGGGTGAGCAGAGTTGAGGCACCCCGGGCCTGGCAGGTGACCAGGGGAGACCAGTCGGTTGTTGTGGCTGTGCTGGATACGGGCATTAGCAAAGACAACCAGGATCTGGCTGATAGAGTGGTGTCCGAGGTCAATTTCACCGATAGCCCAACGAGCGATGACGTTTACGGGCACGGGACCCACATAGCGGGCACGATCGCCGCCATCGCTCCCGAATGCCGGTTGATGAATGTGAAGGTGGCTGATGATAGGGGGAGGAGCGAGGCAGCGGTGGTAGCCAGGGGCATCGTCTGGGCGGTGGACCACGGGGCGAGAGTTATCAACATAAGCCTAGCCATGAAAGCATCGCCGGAGCTGGAAGAAGCGATAAACTATGCCTGGAGCCAGGGAGCAATAATCGTAGCGGCGGCGGGCAATAGAGGCGGGTCGGAGCCTTCCTACCCGGCCTATTACTCCAATTGCCTCGCCGTAGCCGGTACCAACAAGAGCGATTCCTTAGCTCTGTTATCGAGCCATGGTTATTGGGTGGATGTAGCAGGTCCCGGGTTTAACATCTACTCTGAGTTGCCCCAGAATCAGTATGGCTATAGGACCGGCACCTCGACAGCCGCGGCTCATGTCTCAGGCGTGGCTGCGCTGATCTTCAGTGTCGCTGAGGATAGCAGCGGTAACGGCATGGCCAATGACGAGGTGCGCTGGGCCATTGAGAGTAGTTGCACTCCTATCATGGGAGATGGTGTGGGCGAGGGGCTGGTCAATGCTTTCCAGGCGGTAACGGCAACGGTATCATCATCTTTGCCCTGATCTTTTCACCTACCTCCTCCCGTCGAAGCGGGAGCCCCTTGGGAGCTCCCGCCGATTGGGAGGCGACCAGTCATCCTCTTAGTGGACCTTGTCACCTTCTCCCGTTGATGTGAGACGAGACTGGACGGTTGGTCTTGCCAGTCGCGGAGGAAGCGCTCGCAGTGGCAGGGGAAGAAACATCGCAACGAAAGACAGGAGACTATGTAATCTGAAGGGAGAACTGCGCTGGCTGATTGTGTGTGAGACCACAATCAGGTTGCATGGTTGCTTGCGGCCAGACTGGTACGCAACGCTTTCCGGGCTCGGGCGAGCAATCCCTCAACCGATTTTGGCGAACGGCCCATAACCTGACCTATCTCTATCACCGGCATCTCTTCAAGGTACTTCAGTACCAGCACGTCCTGGTAATCCCGAGGCAAGTCCACCAGGGCATGGCGAACTTCGAGGCGAGTCTCTTCTGATTCCATAGCACTATGGGCCGCCTGTTCATCGCCGGTGGCTTGCTCTAGCTTTAGGGCATGAATCTCGGGAGTTGATTCCTCGGGCTTAGGCTCCCGCGCCTGGCGGCGGTAATAGTCGTTTATCTTGTGAAATGCGATACTGCGCAGCCAGGTATAAAGCTGGCTGTCACCACGGAACCTGTCCAGCGAACCGAGGGCAGCAAAGAACACTTCCTGAACCAGATCCTCAGCTAAGCCCTGGTCTCGGTCCACATGCTCCAGTACCAGATAGTGGAGTCTTCTCCTATAGACGTTATAGAACTCCTCTATAGCTGTGCTGTCGTCCGTGCGGAGCTTCGCCACCAGCCTCGTTTCATAACTACTGGAGGTGGAAGCAACTGTTTTCATATCGTCTCTCTCCGTTGCATCATGCAGTCGCAGTATCTTTAAGATAGCAGTCAGCCAGATTGAGGGGAATCACCCGTTAGTCCTGTTTGGCCTAGTGAATTAGTACTACGATCCTGCGGAGAAGACGCCCGAGCACCCAAGAGCGCCTCATCTATGATTGTGCGTCGAAGGCTCTCGCCGCTACATCGGGGATTATGGCGTCTCGTCTGGGATTCGGAGTGGAGCGACTTCGGGATCTGCAATCCGGGCACCGGGTTGTCGGGGTGAGAGGTGACGTGTTGCAGTGGGAGCGGGTACAGGATGCAGGAAAATCGCATAGAGTTTTCAACTATCTGATGCCGCTGGATGGTCTTAAGTGCTACAATAGTGACCACGGAAGGGAGGCGATGTTTCATTGAGGCGCCGTGCAAGTACATTCTGAACCAATGCCAAACACATATAAGAGGTGATAATGGATAAGAGAAGTAGAGAAGAAGGCACCGATTGTGTCCTGAGGATGGCCAAGGAACACAACGTTAAGTTCATCAGGCTATGGTTCACCGACATCCTGGGTATTCTGAAGAACTTCGCCATTACGGTGGAGGAACTGGAAGGTGCCATGGAGCAAGGAATGGGATTTGATGGTTCCTCTATTCAGGGCTTTGCCCGAATCGATGAGAGCGATATGGTGGCGATGCCTGACCCTGACACGTGGCAGTTACTACCTTGGCAACCGACAGATCACAATGCTGTAGCCAGGATGTTCTGTGACATACATAAACCTCGCGGCGGGCATTTTGAGGGAGACCCCAGATATGTGCTGAGAAGAAATCTGAAGCGGGCGGCCGACATGGGATATACCTTCAACGTTGGTCCTGAGTTGGAGTACTTCTACTTTCAGGATTCGAAGGGAACACAAGGTTTGGACGAAGGAGGCTACTTCGACATGACCTCTATGGATGGCGCCACTGATCTAAGGCGAGAAACAGTTCTTGCCCTGGGGGAGATGGGTATCGCCGTTGAATACTCCCACCATGAAGGCGCGGCCAGCCAACACGAGATAGACATGAGATACACCGACGCTTTGACTATGGCGGACAACGTGATGACTTACCGTCTGGTGGTGAAGCAAGTCGCGCTACAGCACGGAGTCTACGCCACTTTCATGCCCAAACCCATCTTTGGCATGAACGGATGTGGCATGCATGTCCACCAGTCGCTGTTCAACGGTGATAGGAACGCCTTCTTTGACAAAGATGATGCATACTGCCTGTCCAGGACGGCTAAGTGCTTCATAGCCGGACTTCTCAAACATGCTCCCGAAATCACCGCGGTTACCAATCAATGGGTTAACTCCTATAAGAGACTTGTTTCAGGCTACGAAGCGCCGGTATATGTCTCCTGGGCGAGGCAGAATCGTTCCGACCTCATCCGGGTCCCGGAGTATCGCCGCGGCAGAGAGAAATCAACCAGGATTGAGTTGAGGTCGCCTGACCCGGCATGCAATCCATATCTAGCCTTCAGCGTAATCCTGGCGGCCGGATTAGAAGGAATCGAGAGGGCGTACGAAGTTCCTGACCCTGTGGAGGAAAACGTATATGACATGACTGACGAGGAAAGACGCAAACGAGGGATAGGAACACTACCGGCTAGCCTCTTGGAGGCTATAATGCTGGCAGAGAAGAGCAAGGTGGTGCGCGAGGCACTCGGCAGCCATCTTTTTGAGGCTTTCATCAAGAACAAGAGAATTGAGTGGGATAACTATCGAACTCAGGTGACAGACTATGAGCTTAAGAAATACTTGCCGATATTATAGCTGGCATTAGTATACAGTGGGGATATTGTTAACGCTGAGCTCCTATATGAAGAGCTTTCTCGCCAGGGCCATACATTCTGCAGTTCCACGGATGCCGACGTCATACCCGATCAGGCGATCCTTTCTCTTGAGAAAGGCCGGGTCGATAAGATAAGATATGTGGTGCAGCATCTTCAGGAGGATATGCCCTGGCCCTCATGACTAATGATCGTTTGTCCGAAGTGTGTGACCCATTTGGCATGCGTCTGTCTTCTGATCACCGCAGAACAGCCGATGTGAATGTGTAGGAATACATTTGATGCTGCTGAGACGGTAGAGACAGAAAGGAGTGCTTTTGTATCGAGTTGAAGTCTCTATAAAGGACGGTTTCCCCGACCCGAAAGGAGAAGCTCTGCGAAAGGATATACTCGACCTCGGCATCGCAAGTGTAAAGCAGGCGCGAGTGAGTGACATATACCTTATTGAGGGAGACTTAGGCGAAAACGAGGTAAGAAGAATCTGCGAAGAACTCCTGGTTGATCCTGTAGTCGAAGAGTATTCCTATTATGAAGCCAATGCAAGGCTCTCATACCACGGTGTTCGTGCTGTTGAGGTTGCCTACAATCCCGGTGTAATAGATCCTGTGGAGGAGAGCATCAGGAAGGGAATTCGTGATCTCGGCATCACCACCGTTGAGTCAGTAAGAACCACAAAGAGGTATTTGCTGTGGGGAACACTCTCCGACGAAGCGTTTCAATCTACCTGCGACAAGTTGCTGGTTAACAGCGTTGTCCAGCATATCGTCACCGAGTATGAGGCGGTCTCTGCGCCATCCGCAGAATATGAGTTCACCCTGAACAGAGTCGAGTTGCTGAGCGCCGATGATAGCCAGCTAATGGAGGTGAGTAAAGATGGGCTCTGGCTGAGTTTAAGCGAGATGAAGCAGATTCAGGATCACTTCTCCAAACTAGGCCGCAATCCAACCGATGTCGAGCTTGAGACTCTGGCTCAGACATGGTCTGAACACTGTGTGCATAAGACCTTCAGTAGTAGAATCAAGCTTGGTCAACTTACTATCGACAATCTACTCAGAAGCACTATCATGAAGGCCACCGACGAATTGAAGAAACCCTGGTGTCTCTCGGTCTTCAAGGACAATTCCGGTGTCATAGATTTCGATGGTCGTTATGCAATCTGCTTCAAGGTGGAAACACATAATCATCCATCGGCATTGGAGCCCTACGGAGGAGCGGCAACAGGAATAGGCGGGGTTATCCGCGATGTACTGGGCACAGGCCTGGGGGCCAAGCCTATCATGAACACTGACGTGTTCTGTTTCGGACCACCCGACTTTCCTTATGAGAGGCTGCCTAAGGGTGTTCTGCACCCTCGACGCGTTTTCAGAGGCGTTCGTGCCGGAGTGGCCGACTATGCAAACCGCCTCGGCATTCCGACGCTTAACGGAACCGTACTCTTTGATGAACGATATATAGGAAACCCGCTGGTCTTCTGCGGAACAGTGGGACTGATACCGACAGGCATGAGTCAGATACGCCAGCAGGAACCGGGGGATTTGGTCGTGGTCGTGGGCGGTAGAACCGGGCGTGACGGAATTCATGGCGTCACCTTTGCTTCCGCTGACCTTACCAGAGAATCTGAGAGTGTTTCTGCCAGCTCAGTTCAAATAGGGAATCCCATCATGGAGAAGAAGCTGATTGATGTTCTGATTAAGGCGCGAGACTTAGGACTGTATCGGCGGATCACTGATTGTGGTGGGGGAGGCCTTTCATCAGCAGTAGGAGAAATGGCGGCAGAAACAGGGGCACGCATCCATTTGGAACGAGTCCCTTTGAAGTATCTGGGGCTGTCGTACAGGGAGATATGGTTGTCCGAATCCCAAGAGCGAATGGTGCTCGCCGTTCCGCAAAGCAGCATTGAGCAGCTAACTGCCCTTTTCCGGAGCCGAGATGTGGAAGCTACGGTCATTGGTGAGTTCACTGAAAACCGACGTCTCCAGCTCTTCTATGACGGAAATTCCGTTGGCGACCTTGATATGGAATTCCTGCATGGTGGTCTGCCGCAGATTGAGCGCGAAGCAGTTTGGGACGCGCCGCGTTTCTCGGAGCCAGACTTTTCTCAACCCTCTGACCTGCGGGAGGATTTACTGCAGATTCTGGGCTCGTGGAATGTCTGCTCCAAGGAATGGGTGATACGCCAATATGATCACGAGGTACAGGGCGGCAGTGTCCTCAAACCTCTCGTAGGAACAGGCAATGATGGTCCCGGCGACGCTGCCATTATCAGGCCTGTGCTCGATTCCGACATGGGTATCATTGTATCTAACGGCATCAATCCCAAATATGGGGATATCGACCCCTACTGGATGGCCGCTTCTGCCATAGATGAATCATTGAGGCAGATTATTGCCGTCGGCGGCAATCTTCGAAGAGTAGCACTGCTCGATAATTTCTGTTGGGGCAACCCAGAAAAGCCGGACAGACTGGGCGGCCTGGTGAGAGCAGCGCAGGCGTGCTACGATATGGCAGTTACATACGAGACTCCGTTTATCTCGGGTAAGGATAGCCTTTACAACGAATATGAGACTGAAAACGATAGCATTTGTATTCCGCCTACACTTCTGATATCTGCGGTGTCAGTGATATCAAACGTGAACAGGGCGATTTCAATGGACTGCAAGCAAGAGGGCGATCTCATCTACATCGTTGGCGCCACCTGGAATGAGCTAGGTGGTTCGCACTACTACAGCATTCATGGCTACATAGGAAACAATGTACCCAAGGTGAATCCCAGGAGAGGGAAGCAGCTTATGAATGCCCTTAGCACAGCCGTGGAGGACGGCCTGGTCAAGGCCTGTCATGATTGCAGCGAGGGTGGCATTGCGGTGGCCGCTGCTGAGATGGCATTTGCCGGAGGGCTCGGAATGGAAATCTGTCTAAGGGAGGTCCCGCTGGGTGAACCGATAAGTCGAGACGATTTCGTTCTTTTCTCTGAATCTAACACGCGCTTTTTAGTAGAGGTGGCTCCGGAACACAAGACTGAGTTTGAGAATATGATGACCGGAGTCGATTTCGCCGCCATCGGGCGGGTGACAAACAAACAAGGGTTGGATGTGTATGGCATTTCAGGCAATAGGGTTCTTCTGGCGTCGCTTGCCGAACTGAAGGAAGCGTGGCAGAAACCGCTCCGCTGGTAGGATATTGAGTTAATGGCTAAAGTAAGGACGCTAATACTGCACGCCGCCGGCACCAACTGTGACGCGGAGACGGCGTTTGCCTTTGAACTGGCTGGCTCAGTAGTGGAATCCGCGCAGATTAGTGAACTCGTGCGCGAGGAGAAGCTGCTTTCCTCTTTCCAGATAATGGTGATACCCGGGGGCTTCACCTATGGCGATGATATTTCAGCCGGGAAGATATTGGCCAATGAACTGAGGCTGAAGCTCGACGAGGACATTCGCAGGTTTGTCGATGATGGAAAGCTCATCCTGGGGATCTGCAACGGTTTCCAGGTGCTGTTGAAGGCCGGCATCCTGCCGGGATGCGGGGACGCAAATCCCCAGTCGTTGACGCTTGCCGCCAACGATTCGGGAAGGTTCGAATGCCGTTGGGTTCATCTGCGCATTAACGAAACAACTCCTTGTGTTTTCACCAGGGGCATAGGCAATATGTATCTTCCCGTTGCCCACGGAGAGGGTAAGGTGTTTGCTGCAACCGGTGTACCGGAGAGCTTGAATGCAGTTCTGTACTACGCTGATGAAAAAGGAGGGATTTCGGCCGGGTATCCTCATAACCCGAACGGTTCACTCGGCAACATAGCTGGCATATGTGATGCCTCCGGACGTATCTTCGGACTGATGCCGCATCCTGAGCGTTTTGTCCGCTGGACACAGCACCCAAGGTGGGGCAGAGAGACCCCGCGGAATTGTGGGGACGGCCTGCAGATCTTCGTAAACGCGGTTGAATGGGTAAAGGCAATCTGAACCGGGCAGGTTGTTCTGAGCAAACCTGTGAAAACCAGTTGGCTGACGATGAAGTCGACCATCTCATGGTACACTCCCTGGACGTCGGGCGAGAGGAACAGCAGAGAGCAAATCTGGCAACGTTGCCTGGCACAGCTACTGTACACGGTGGCAGAAAAACCAGCGGCTATCCCTTTGCACTCGGGTCAGCTGGCGTTCCGGCATTATGTGTTCACGTCCGTTGGTCTACTCTCGATGAGAGGCCC
Organism: Dehalococcoidia bacterium; assembly: GCA_030610855.1. GTDB lineage: Bacteria > Chloroflexota > Dehalococcoidia > GIF9 > AB-539-J10 > RBG-13-51-36. Next base: position 22,947 of record JAUWQY010000001.1, on the reverse strand, counting down.
AAAGGCAGAACCTTGTTTTGAGGTTAAGGCTACAGTATAATTGTGATCAGATTCGTTTGGAGCAAGTAGAGAGGGAAGCAAGATGCCGCCTTATGCCTTTTTCCATAAGCAGTTCATGCCGTTATCCGAGGCGAAGATCGGCATCCTGACGCAAGCTCTCCACTACGGCACCGCTTGCTTCGAGGGGATTCGCGGCAATTGGGATAGCGATCGGGGACAGTTCTGCCTTTTTAGAGTCCGGGACCACTATAAACGCATGCTTGAGTCCTGTCGCATCCTGAAGATGAATCTTCCCTACTCAGTTGATGAGCTTTGCCAGTTGACATCGGAGCTTCTGGCAAGAAGCGGCTACCGGGAAGACGTGTATATCCGCCCTCTAGCCTACAAGAGCTCCGAGAACCTGGCCATCCGTCTCCACAATCTGGACGACGACTTCTTCATTGTCGTGGCAACATTTCCTACTTACCTTGATACAGAGAAGGGTGTTCGCTGCTGCGTCTCATCGTGGCATCGCGTGGATGACAACATGATTCCGCCTCGGGGCAAGATCTGTGGCCTTTATGTAAACAGCGCCCTGGCTAAGACCGAGGCCCTTGAGAACGGCTTTGACGAAGCAATACTGCTGACCCAGGGCGGGCATGTCTCCGAAGGCAGCGGCCAGAATATCTTCCTTGTTCTGGGGGGGAGACTGATAACTCCTCCCTCATACGACAACATCCTTATGGGCATTACCAGGGACACGGTCATGAAGCTGGCTAAGAACGAGTTAGGCATAGATACGATTGAAAGGCCGGTTGACAGAAGCGAACTCTATGTGGCTGAAGAGTGCTTCTTCACCGGGACAGCATCCGACGTAGCCCCTATATTGGAAATCGATCGTCGCCCGGTGGGCACGGGCAAGATTGGCGAGGTAACCGCCGCACTACAGAAGCTCTTCGCCCAGGTGATGCTGGGGAAAACCCCCGAGTACTCTGATTGGTATTACCTGTATTCGCCTGAATCAGCAGGGTTATAGGCGAATCCTTAAGCGACGGTCACCCCGGGACTACCCTCAGAGTCTTCAGCAGGTAAAGGAGGCGGCAGCTCTGTTCCAGGGCAGATGTGTAGTAATAGGCCTCCTCCAATAACTGACTGACTGCAAAGCTCCCGTGACCCCGCACCAGAACGACCCTGTACTCGTTCAGTAGCCTGGCTATCTCCCCCGCAAGGTCTTCGAGCTTTGCCATCGCATCCGTGCTTAAGACAGGTACCCTGGACAACAAGACCTGCCCCTCCAAATCGCAGGGCACGATCTCTTCTTCCGTGAATGACAAGGCAACGGCATAAGGAGGATGTGCATGGACCACTGCCAATGCTGGAGTGTTCTTGTAGATACAGCGATGAATTTCCAACTCCTTCGAAGCCAGGGGCGTAGCCCGATTGTTCTTGCTTATCCCCGTCTCCACCAAGTCCCCTTCCTGAATGAAGCCCAAGGTGCTGCCTCGATGGGTAATAACTAGATGCTCCCCAAGCTTGATGCTAAGGTTACCTCCCTGGGAGAAGACCAGCCCTTGAGTAAAGAGAGCCTGCCCTACCGCTTGGAATTGGGATAACATCACACTAAACTACAAATCAGAAGTAAGGAACCGGACCGTTCTCAAACAATTCCCTTTGTGGTGCTGCATTTCCCAAGCTATGGGACACGTCGAATCACAGCCACCACCCGCCCCTGAATCTCGACGTTATCCGGAGTGGCATAAATGGGTTTCATCGGGAATACTAACAACGTTGCCTCCTTCTTGCCTCGGGGTCAGGAACTTGATTCCTCGAGATATATCGCTGTGGCGGCGGATGTATCCCGCTTGTTCCAGTTTCTTCAGATTGTAAGCCACCACTGAGGTAGAGCTTATTCCGCATCCAGCCGCAATGTCCCTAATCGTAGACGGATAGCCTCTGCCATGCAGAAAGCCGGTGACGAAGTTGATAATTCGTTCCTGCTCTGTTGAAAGCGGCTTAATAGCCATCTCTGTATCAGTTAGTCGCTCCGTGTTCCTTACCTAACATGCTCATCAAGAAGGACTTAATCCTGGCGCCTTTGTTCCTGTGAATGATTCCTTTGCTCACCGCCTTATCTACACTGCTTATGGCCGTCATCGTCTTCTGATGTGCCGATTCTTCCCCGGCATCAGCTGCGACTTTCGCCTTAGTCAGGTAGGTCTTAAGACTACGGCGCACTAAGCGGTTCCGAAGCCGCTTTCTCTCTGCCGTCCTGGCTGCCTTGTTACCCGACTTGATATTTGACACTTATGCCCCCTTTCTCATCACGCTTACTACGTTCCAGATGGTATAGATCCTGGATATTATTTTACTCAACTGGACGCCGTTTTTCACCTCCAACGTAACATGCAATGAGACGCTATCATCGAGGTGACTCACGGAGCTTAACTCGGTCAGGTTCACCCTTTCCTCCGCTATGATAGCACTAATATCCCTGACAAGACCAACTCTGTCCCAGGCATCAACCTGAATCATCACAGGATAAACCTGTGCCACTTCACCCCATTCCACCTTGATCAATCTTTCCTTGTCGTCTTCGTTGATAATATTGAGGCAATCTCTGCGGTGTACGGTAATGCCCCGGCCGTGAGTAATGTAGCCAATAATCTTATCCCCAGGCAGAGGATGACAGCAATCAGCTAAACGAGTAAGCAAGTCACCGACACCCAATACGTTGATACTCACTGGGCGAACCTTCCGCGGAGGCAGAACTGTAACCCCCTCTCCCACTGGCTCCAGGTCTCCACTAAGTTTGAGGGCTATCTGAGAAACACTGACGCTACCGCTGCCCAGCGCAGCAAGAAGGTCATCTGCGTCGACATAGTCAAGTAGATGCGCTACTTCCTCAATACTGATCGAACCGGCGAATAGCTTCTTAAGTTCCTTATCCCAAATCTGCCTGCCGGCTTCAATACACTGACCTCGTTCTTGCTTTCTGAACCATTGACGCACCTTGCTTCGCGCATGAGACGTCTTAACATAGCCAGCCTCAGGGTTAAGCCAGTCCAGGCTGGGGCCTCTATCTGCTTTGCTGGCCATAATCTCCACCACATCGCCGTTCTTAAGAACATAGTTCAGTGGTTCAAGCCTTCCGTTCACCTTCGCGCCAATACATCTGTAGCCCAGGTCCGTATGAACCCGGAAAGCGAGATCGAGAGGAGTGGCACCTCTGGGCAACTCTTTTATCTCCCCTTTGGGGGTATAGACGAATACTCGCTCCACAAGAACGTCGGTCTTAATAGACTCCAGGAAATCCTCGCTTTCAAGTTCTTCCCTCCAATCACCAAATTGCCTCAGCCAAGCCGTCTCCTCTACAGAATGCTTGCCTGCCTTCCCCTCTTTGTAGAGCCAATGAGCAGCCACGCCATATTCGCTGATGCGATGCATATCATGGGTTCGAATTTGTATTTCCAGCGGTGTCGTACCCTGGCACATCACCGTAGTATGCAAGGCCTGATAGCCATTGCTCTTGGGGTTGGCGATGAAGTCGTCGAACTCCTCGGGCACAGGACGCCAGCAATTGTGGACTGCCCCCAGTGCCTTGTAACAATCTGAAACTGAGTCTACTAACACACGCAACGCGGAAAGGTCATGGATATCACTGAATTCCTTGCCCTGCGCATCATACTTGCCCATCTTTCTATATATGCTGTAAATATGTTTCGGCCGGCCGGAAACCTTAGCCTTGATGCCTGCTTTATCCAATTCCTGGCACAGTTTCTGACTGACCTCGGCTACGAAGGCTTCCCTCTCGGCTCTCTTCCCTGCTACTAAGCGGGCAATTCGATGGTATGAGCGCGGCTCCAGGTAGCGAAAGGCTAGATCCTCTAATTGCCATTTGACCTGTGCCACACCTAAACGGTGCGCTAGCGGAGCATATATCTCCAGGGTCTCTTGGGCAATGGCACGCCGTTTGTCCGGGGGTAAAGCCCCCAGCGTGCGCATGTTATGCAACCTGTCTGACAGTTTGATAATAACCACTCGCAGGTCTTCAGCGGTAGCCAGGAGCATTTTGCGTAAGCTTTCGGCCTGGACTGTCGACTTTGTGTCTCCCGTTCGAGATCGACGTGAGAGTTTGTTCAGTTTCGTGACTCCGTCTACCAGTTTTGCTACTTGTGAGCCAAACCTGGCTTCGATTTCTTCCAACGGCACGCCACAATCCTCGGGAACATCATGCAGTAAGGCAGCAGCTATGGTGTCAGCATCAAGGTGAAAGTCAACCAACGACATGGCGGTATTCAAGGGATGTTCTAAATACGGCTCCCCTGTCTTGCGCACCTGTCCTTCGTGAGCCCGAGAAGCGAATTCATAAGCTGCCTTGATGACAGCTACTTCGTCATCAGGCAGGTAAGTGCTGACCTGTTCTATGAGCGCACTGACTTCCATCGAATTCATAATACTGAAATAGCAGTAGCAACGCAAATCAGAGTCAGCTACATGGAGCCTGACATAACCTTGCCCGTCATTGCGAGGCCCGACGCGTGGGGGCGTGGCAATCCCATCACGAAGCCGGAGCCTGCCATAGTTGGAATGAGAAACCTCGCTTCGAAATCTCTTCATCTCCCCGATTCATCGGGCTTCCTCGCGATGACACTAGAGAGGTGTCGCCAAGGTACTGAACGAGGGCGATAACTTGAAAAGCGGCTATCGACAGTCTAAAATGGTCTGTCTCAGAGAGGTCGTTATGGCAACAGCCGAGACGGGGACTCAGTCGGTATTGGAGACAAAGCTGCAGGGCAGGACCTGAAGATGCACGAACGGGCTGTCTCTGAAGAGAAGAGAATGAAGTGGTTCTGCACTTGAAGCAGTGATCTTGCTTCCTCATCTTTGAGTTTTGATGTTGTTCAGGTAGTGGAACATGGGATTTGAGAAGGAGCACATGCTGCAGGTTCTTCGCTCCGCCCAGAGGGTGGCTGAGCAAGCTGAAGTCTTCTTGCTTTCTTCTCGCTCAACGCAGATACAGTTTGAAGCCAATGAACTAAAACAAGTCCAGACCAAGGAGCGCAGCAGTATCGCCCTGCGGATTTTCCGGGCAGGCAGAATTGGCTTTGCTACAGCTAGTGGCGGGGGTGGATTGGAAGCTCTGGTTGACATGGCTGTGGAGACGTCTCGCTTTGGCGGTCCGGCTGATTTTCAATTCCCGTCTTACCAGGACTACCCGGGAGTGCGTGTCTTCGATTCCAGAGTACCGGAGATCGCCATGGAGATCATGGTTGAGGCCGGCAAGGAGCTTATAGCTAAGATTACAGGCCATACTGCCGCTATCCTCTGCGATGTTGAAGTGACCAAGGGGACAACCTCCGTCTCCATAATGAACTCCCAGGGCGGTGAAGGAACGTATGACAAGAGCTTCTTCAGCCTTAGCCTGGAAGGCATACTTGTTGAGGACACAGATATGCTGTTTGTGGGTGACAGCGAAAGCTCCTGTCGTCCGCTTGGCAGCGTTGATGGCCTGGCTGACAGGGTGATAGGGCAACTGGAGATGGCTAAAGGGGGGGCTGCCCTGTCCGCCGGGGTGCTGCCCGTGATCTTCACCCCTCTTGGAGTGGCCAGCGTCCTGTTATCGCCCATAGTGCTGGCCCTTAATGGCAAAACAGTCTTTGAAGGAGCTTCTCCGTTGATGGGCAAACTGGGGCAGCAGGTTTTTGACAAAGGGCTGAGCCTATGGGATGATGCTACCGTAGAATACGGAGTGCGGAGTTGTCCTTTTGATGATGAGGGGGTGCCGGGTCAACGTCTGCCGCTTGTCACAAACGGAGTCGTGACAGATTTCTTCTATGATTTGCAGACAGCAGCTTTGGCGGGCACTCGGAGCACGGGCAGTGGCAGGCGAGCGAGCGGCAGTATTCCCGTACCGGGCGTAAGCTCTCTCATCTTAAGCGAAGGGGACGTCTCTTTCGAGTCCATGGTGGAGGATATGAAAGAAGGGTTGATTGTGGAGTACGTTATCGGTGCTGAGCAGGGTAATCTTCTGGGCGGTGATTTCGGCGGCAACGTTGTGCTGGGATACAAGGTAGAGAATGGGGAGATAGTAGGGAGGGTTAAGGACACTATGATTGCTGGCAACGTATATCGAGTATTAGAAGAGCTTCTTGGCATAGGGCAGAAAGCAAGATGGGTTGACGGGAATCTGCAGACTCCTCACTTATGTTGCCCTCGTGTATCAGTGTCGACAAAGGGAAGCTAGGATGTATATGAAAGACGCAGTGACGCTCTACAAACGGCCAAGTCCTAAGAGTTGCTTCATGCTTGCCTCCTGGCCTGGCATTGGCGATGTTTCTCTGACAGCAGCGAAGTATCTTGTTGAGAAGCTAAATGCCGTAGAAATAGGCGAGATTGATCCCGTCAGTTTCTTTGAACCGGTGGGTGTGACAGTGAAGGACAATGTGGTTGAAAGCCCTCGTTTTCCTGAGAGCAAGTTCTATTATTGGCGGCCCAAAAGAGCGGGCAGGGGCTTGGTGGTCTTCATTGGTGAGGAGCAGCCTGTTTTCAAAGGATATGAACTGGTCAACTGCGTCCTGGACGTAGCGCAAAAGCTCAAAGTGGAGAGAATATACAGCTGCGCTGCTGCGGTGACGCGCGTCCACCATAGTGAAGAAATGAAGGTTTGGGGGGTGGCTACAGATCCTGACCTGATTGATGAACTAAGCAAATACAATGTGATTCTCAGAGGCGACCTTCGCATCGCCGGGTTGAATGGGCTGATATTGGGAATGGCTAAAGAGAGGGGAATGCAGGGCATTTGCCTGCTGGGTGAAGTGCCAGCATATGCCACGCAGATTGCAAACCCCAAGGCCTCCCTGGCCGTGCTTGGCATCCTGACCAAAATGCTAGGAATTGCGCTTGACTTGTCTGAGCTTGGCGGTCTGGCAGAGCAGGTGGACGAGGAAATGGACAGGATAGCGAAGAGGGTTACGGCTGAATTCATCGACCAGTTTACGGAGCCTATTTGGGAACAGGATGAGGACGAGGATGAGGATGAGTGAGTGGGGCAGCCTCCGCTTTCGTATCAGTCCAAATTGACCAACGTAGGTAGATATGCTACCATCGGATTAGATGTCAGCTCTGGCCCAGCTTTATGAGGGGATTGTAGCTTGCCGGGATTGTGATCTAGCTAGGGGTCGCACCAAGGCGGTGCCCGGTGAGGGGGCTGAAGACGCGGACTTGTTTTTTATTGGTGAGGCGCCGGGGTGGCACGAAGACCAGCAGGGACGTCCTTTTGTCGGACCGGCCGGGCAGTTTTTGGACCAGTTGCTAGCTTCAGTTGGCTTACGGCGGGAGGAAGTTTACATTGCTAACGTGATTAAGTGCCGTCCTCCTCAGAATCGTGAACCACTACCGGCGGAGATACAGGCGTGTCGTAAATGGCTCGATCGTCAGATAGATCTCATTCAGCCCGGCATGATTGTCACTTTGGGGCGCCACTCTCTCTCCCGGTATTTCCCCGCTGAAAGCATAGGTAAGATTCACGGCAAGCCCCGACAGGTGGACGGTGTCATATACTACCCAATGTATCATCCTGCGGCAGCGCTTCATCAAGGCTCTCTGCGCCGGACCATTGAAATGGATATGCTGAGGATTCCGCAGATACTGGCTCAGTGTAAAGAACTGCCTCGAAATGTATCTGACGATCGCCAATTAAGCTTGTTCTAGAATCATGCCTCGAATGACATGAAGGGAAGAAGACCATGCCGAAACATAAATTGAGAGTCATCCCTCTGGGTGGATTGGGTGAAATCGGTAAGAACATGATGGTATTGGAATATGGCAATGACATCATTGTCATTGACGCCGGGCTTATGTTCCCCGGCGAGGAGATGCCGGGGGTTGACTTACTTTTTCCAGATATCAGCTATCTTCTGGAGAGACAGCAGAATCTGCGGGGGGTAGTGATTACCCATGGACACGAAGACCACATTGGAGCGCTGTCTTACATGTTATCTCGTCTTACGCTGCCCGTCTATAGTACCAGGTTCACTCGAGAGCTAATTGCCGTGGACCTCAAGCAGCGGGGGGTGAAAGCTAGCGCAAGGCTGAATGTGGTCACCCCGGGGAGCAAGGTCGCACTAGGCAGTTTCACCATAGAGATGTTCTCTGTTTGTCATAGTATTCCTGACTCGGTAGGGCTGATAATTCATACTCCTCAGGGCATTGTAGTGCACAGCGGCGACTTCAAAATCGATTATACGCCGGTGGTTGGCGAACCTACTAACTTCAGCCAATTAGCGGCGCTGGGAGGAAGAGATGTCTTACTTCTCCTTTCCGACTCCACCTATGTTGAGCTCGATGGATATACTCCCTCTGAGAGCGTGGTCAGGGATACTCTGGATCGGATTATCAGCGAGGCAAAGGGGAGGGTGATCGTAACTACCTTTGCCTCTCTTGTATCTCGCATTCAGCAAGTGCTTGACGTTGCTGTCAAACGCGATCGCCGTGTATTCATCACTGGTCGGAGCATGAAGGAGATAGTGAACATGGCGTTGAAAACGGGCTATCTTGCGGCCCCTGCCGGTGTTCTATGTCGTCTGGACGAGCTTAGAGACCTGCCTCACCACCGAGTCATAGTATTGAGCACGGGAAGTCAGGGTGAGCCCACCTCCGCCCTGGTGCGTATGGCTAATCGGGACCCTCGCAGCCAGGTTCAGATAATCCCTGGCGATACCGTGGTGATTTCAGCAACTCCCATTCCTGGTAATGAAGCTTTGGTCAGCAAGACCACGGACAGCCTATTCCGTCAAGGGGCCAGGGTGATTTATGACAAGCTAGCCCAGGTTCATGTTCACGGGCATGGCAGTCGGGAGGAGCTGAAGCTCTTGCTCAGCTTGGTCAAGCCTAAATTCTTTGTTCCTGTTCACGGCGAGTATCGCCACTTGAGCTTGCACGCGGATCTGGCTCAAAGCATGGGCATACCCAGGGATAACATCTTTGTCCTTGAGAACGGTGATGTGCTTGAGCTGGGGCGGGATTCAGGCAAGGTAGTTGCCAGGACCCATGCCGGCGTTATCTATCTAGACGGTCTGACGACGGGCACACTGGATGACGTCGTGCTTCGGGACCGCAAACTGCTTGCGCGGGACGGCCTCGCCGTGGTGACCATTGCTATTGATGCTGAGAACGGCAAGTTAGCCGGAAGGCCGCGCATCATAACACTGGGCTTTGTTGATGCCGGGGAAGAACAGAGATTGCTTGAGAAAAGCCAGGATGTGCTGTTAGCTGCTTTGGATCATGATAGAAGACGCCTCAGTGAACCGGGTTTCGTTGATACCGTAGTGAAGGACTCCCTGGGCAGATTCTTCCATGAACGAATTCATCGCCGTCCGGTCATCATTCCTGTTGTTGTGGAGGTTGGGAAAGCCCAGCGGAAGCCAACCAGGCAGGAGGCATAACTCCGTGTCGAAAGCAAGAAGCAGGTCCAAGCCGAGGCGGAAAGCTAAGGAACGCCGGCCAGCATCGAAATCGAAGCGATTCTCCAGCGCCATCGCGTCACCGGCGGTTCGAAGGCTCATCTTAGTTGCCGTGATGGTGGTCTTGCTGTGCGTGTTATGGGAACGGGTGTTCACGCTATTTGGCTGGGGGTTGATAATAGTAGCCATCGCCTTGGGCTTGCTCATCTGGACGATACGACGCGGACAGCCTTCCGTTGTCAAGGTCTGGTGGAACTGGATTCTCGCGGGCATTAGCCTGGCGTTGGCGGTGTGGGGAATCCTTGCTTTCTTCGCATTGGGAGGCAGAATCGGGCAAGGCATAATAGGCGCTCCTGGTGCTGTGGGAGGGCTTCGGGTAGCCGGACTGGTTTTGCTAGGCATTGCGCTTGTCATTCCCGGGCAGTCTTGGGGTGCCGTCAAGAAGAGCTGGCGTGTCCTGGCCGGAGTTGCTCGCCCTCGTCCTAGGACTATTGCTTCTCAGCCCACCCATTTTGATACGGCCCCTCCGGGAGTTGTCTCCCCTGAGGCAGAGGCAACCAGTGAGGCCGAGGCAAAGCCTGCTCCGATGACTACTCCTCCCGCCTGGCGGTCTCAATACGAACCAATTCTCACCCCCGGGGGGTGGCAGCTTCCACCGATCGACATTCTGGATAGACCGGTGGAGGTGAAACTGGACAAAGAGGACATTGACCAGCGAGCCCGATTGATAGAGGAAGCTCTGGCCAGCTATGGTGTAGAAGCCAGGGTCGTACAGGTAAACATAGGCCCTGCTGTGACCCAGTTTGGTGTTGAGCCCGGATGGGACAAGAAATACAAGGGGATAAGAGAGAGAGGGAGGGACGGCAGCTATGAAACGAGGACGGAGGAAGTATCGAGAACCAGGGTCAGGGTAGAGCGTATTACGTCTTTGGCCAGCGATTTAGCTTTGGCTCTGGCTGCCCCCAGCATCAGGATCGAAGCCCCTGTGCCCGGAAAGCCGGTGGTGGGCATCGAGGTTCCTAACACCGTGTTTGGCTCAGTTGCTCTGCGCAGTGTGATAGAGACCGCTGCCTTTCAGAAGATTCAAGCCCGTTCGAAGCTGGCGATCGCCCTGGGGAAAGGTGCTGGTGGTGAGGCGATGGCAGGAGACCTGACCAGGATGCCGCACTTGCTTATCGCTGGAGCTACCGGCAGTGGCAAGACTGTTTGTCTGAATTCTATTGTTTGCTGCTTGCTTCTCCATAACAGTCCCGATGATGTCAAGTTCATCATGATCGACCCCAAGAGGGTGGAGTTAGTGACTTTCAACGGAATGCCTCATCTCCTTGCCCCTGTGGTCGTCGATGCCGACAAGGCGGTAAAAGCTCTGCGATGGCTTAACCATGAAATGGACGGCCGCTATCGCCAGTTTGCTCAGGTGGGAGTGCGCAATATCGAAGGCTACAACAAGGACCGCTCGCCTGGCGAACAGATGCCATATCTGGTCCTCATCATTGATGAGTTGGCTGATCTGATGATGACAGCCCTCGATGAAGTTGAGCATACGCTTTGTAGATTGGCTCAATTGGCTCGGGCTACGGGCATTCATCTGGTTGTAGCTACACAACGACCTTCAGTGGATGTGGTTACAGGGCTTATCAAAGCCAACTTTCCTACCCGTATTAGCTTCGCCGTTACCTCTCAGGTAGATTCGAGAACTATCCTGGACCTGGTGGGTGCCGAGAAACTGCTAGGTAGAGGAGACATGCTCTACATGCCTACTGAGACAGGTAAGCCCAAACGCCTCCAAGGCAATCTTGTCTCCGATGCTGAAATCGAGAGACTGGTGTATTTCTGGGGTAACCAGAGGCAGATTGAAGTGAGTTCCGTCGATTTTGACGAGGTGGGTGGGCGCCCGGTTGGCGGACGGATAACTCCGGCCCCCGACCCTCTTATGGAAGAGGCGATGCGCCTGGCGCAAGAACATAAACATATCTCTGCTTCTTTTCTGCAGCGCCGTCTTCGTATCGGTTATCCCAGAGCTGCCCGCCTTATGGAAGCGTTAGAGCAAGCCGGCCTTGCCGAAACCGCTCAGCCAAAGCACGAAAGCTAAACCGGGCTCGCGAATTCCTGAACAATGCCTTACAGAATCCTGAATCCTGGGCAAGCGCAGCAGTCCAATGCTCTGAATTCCTGACTCTCGAGATTGCTTTGTCCCGATGCATCGAGATTCATCGGGACTTTGATATTGTCGAACATCTCGTATTTGGTGCTCGGTATTTCTTGTCCCTAGGCACCAAACTTATCCAGTTTCAGGGCATTGGCCATAGCCAAAGGCATGATTTCGGTAGCCGCGAAACGTCCCATGCCTCCAGCAAGACAGGCTCGTTCTGAGAACTCAACGACATTATCCGGGCGACACCATCTGGACTTCAGCATGAAGGGGACCGGGTGCCAGCTATGCATAGCTAAGGTTGCTGGAGTAGAGTGGTCTCCGGTCACAATCAGGACCTCCGGGTCCAACCTGAGCAGGCTGGCGAGCGCACTGTCGAGTTCCTCGATGGCCTGCACTTTGGCCTCGAAGTTACCGTCCTCCCCTCTGGAGTCGGTGCTCTTAAAATGGATGAAGAAGAAATCGTAGTCGCCATAATGCTGACACAAGCTCTCCATCTGGCCTTCTATGCTTTCTCCAGTGGGCAACACCTCCATTCCCACAAGCCTGGCCAGGCCTCGATACATAGGATATGCGGCGATGGCTGCCGGCTTTAGCTTGTAAATCTCGGGTATTGAGAGAATGTCAGGGCGACGCGAGAAGCCACGCAGAAGCACCATATTGGCAGACGCTTCGTTCTTCAATCGGCTGCCTGCTTGAGACACGAATTGGTTGGCAATTTCCGCTGTTCTCTCTGCCCCTGGCGACAACGCCTCTATCTTCTTGGGGGCGAGCCCTGCTTGCTGGGGGTCAGAATCGGCCAGCTCAGGAGATAGAGCTTCGCCTCGGAGGATGAGAACAAATCTGTGTTCTTTCACAGGGATCACGGAAATGTCAGCTCCGTTTATGGCTATATCGTTCAATAAGCGGCATAACTCGGCATTTCTTGCTGTAGAAATCCGCCCTGCTCGCCTGTCGGCAATGATTCCCCTGTCATCAACGGTGCAGAAATTACCTCTGGCCGCGATATCGTCTGGTCTTAATTGCAGGTCTATTCCCAGGGCTTCCACGATTCCCCGCCCGACATCATATTTGACAGGGTCATAGCCGAAAAGCGCCAGGTGTCCCGGCGTACTCCCCGGCGTGATTCCCGGGCCAACCGGGTCAATGAGCCCGCAAAGGGAGTCCCTGGCTATGTGATCCAGGTTGGGCTTCCTGGCTGACTCCAGTTCTGTCTTGCCGGTTGTAGGATGAGGCAGGCCGCCCACCCCATCCATGACCAGAAACACTATTTTGGACGGGGACGTGCGGGATATTCTCTTCATGTGCTCCAAGCCAATCATGGTACCTGCTATTTTACCCGGAGGCACAGCCATGTTCAAGTTTTTCCCGATAGAATCTGGAAAAACCGCCCTGATAGCGGGGGAGACCATAACTATTGCAGAAACGCTTGTCTGCATGGCATACTGAAGTAACTCAGCGACAGGAGGTGATAATTCATGGAAACCGTAGTAGATAATCTGGGCCTGATCGGGGGAATAATCAGCCTTATCTTCGGTATCGTGGTGCTGATCTTCCCGAAAATCCTCAATTATCTGGTGGGCATCTGGCTTATTGTGATAGGAGCGATAGTGCTCTATCAGCATTTTGTTGTCGGTTAGCGCCGTATGAGAAAGCTGATTCGCTCCTTCTCATAGGGCCCCCGAATACCGTGGATAAAGCTGGAGTCCCTGAAAGGCGCGGGTTTTCAGAGGGCACTCGCTTAGCCTGAAGGGACGGAGGTCTGCCTCCAGGGAAAAGCGCCAGATGACGGGACAGCACTCCGGCTCCTGGCAGTTGATTCGTGTTTTGTCGGCCGGGGCCAGAACCTCACGGGCAATATCCAAGGGTTGGCATATCAGTGCAGCAGCTTGCTCTTAAGGTAACGTATGGCTCGATAAATCTGCACCGCTACTATTGCCGTGACCAGCTTTGGTACCCACAACCAGAAAGGGTTGAGTGCCAGCGCCAGGAATAATGACGAGTCTTCCACCATACTGTGGTTGATGCCGATAGAGATATGAAGACGCTCCAGTTCCTCCTTACTGAGGGCCCTCTTTCTAGCTTTGTCAATGGTGATGGCTCCGCCGTACATCAGCCCGAATACGGCACTGGTGACCCATAGGGTCGTAGTCTGCTCGGAGAGTCCGAGAACTCTCATCAAAGGTCGAAAGAATCTGACGGAGCGTTCCGTCCACCCCAGGGATTCCGATAGCTCCAGCATAATCATGACAGCCATGAGTATCCCGAGGATCCTCAATGCCAGGGCTATCAGGTTTAGTGCCCAGTCCTTTACTACCGTAAGCAGCGGACTGGCAGCGGACGGTGGGGTGGGCACCGTAATGCTCTGGCCGGTATCACCGAGAAACTGGGAAACGATGAGCACCGTGAGGATGGCTGCCGTAACACGAATCAGAGTGGTCTTGATGACATTGATGCCGGATTTGTGCTGGATGATTCCCTCCGCGATGAGGTTATGGCAGATCAGAAGGAACACGGCGATCAGGGTCATTTGCTCGATGGTGAAGGGTATGGTGGTCATGGCAGCGATAGCGACGTAAATATTGGTTAGCATTCCGCTGATGATGGGCAGCGCTGCCTGGGGAGGCAGATTGATCAGGCTCATCAAAGGATTGAACAAGAAGCTGAGCCGGTCAAGCCAAGTCGTCCACTGCAGGAGAGTTGTCAGCAGTGAAACGGGGACAATGATCTTACATATCCAGACGAAGGTGCGCCAGCCCCGCTTGATCCCTGCCAGAAATCCGCTCTTCAATTGGCTTCGAGAACCGGCCATCCCCATATCAGTAACTCGCTTTCAGGAAATCAACTGTGGACACTGGTTGCCGGTCATGGCGGGTAGCCTGGCCACGAACCTCTTCCATCACAATTCGCTTCCAGACATCATAATACACCGCCCCGGCGATGGCAATAGCATGCGCTTCTTTTGTGTGATGGGCTAGTTCCTTCTGTCGTCGCAAGCCCCGGCTTGTCCGGGGGCAGCAATCTCGGGCACAGTGGGTGAATATAGAGAGAGGCTGGTCTCGGGATGACAGGCAGAGAGGAGTTGCCAACGACAATCGCCCGGTTTCGGATAGTTATGCTGGAACTTAGGTGCTATAATCATAGGGTCCGGTGAAGATGAAACTGAGTCACGAACTGGTGCGGCATATCGCTCGACTCGCCCGCCTGGGCCTGAGCGAAGAAGAGGTCGGGAGACTCAGTCTCCAGATGTCCAATATGCTGGAGAATTTCGAGATACTCAAGGAACTAGACACAACCGACGTGCCGCCGGCAACGCATACGATCCAGCTGCAAAACGTCCTCAGGAAAGACGATGTAACTGAGCCGTATTCACAGGCTGACATTCTGGCAAACGCACCCAGGCAAGCAGAGAAGTGCTTTAAGGTTCAGGCAATACTGGAGTGAGACCCTCTGGCGGATGACTAACATAGTTACGGTCACCGCGGCGAGCCCTTGGTATTGTTGTCCTTGGGCCCGGGGTTGCGTACCGTCACACAACATATCCTAACTGGAAGAGATGTACAGGAAAACCGGCGCCGACCGGCGCAGGATTATCGAGCATCGTAGCATCAGGGGCAGGTGCCAGGTAGTATGCGGGCGAAAGAACTATACGAGCTAACCATCCATGAGGCGCACGAGCTTCTTAAACGAAGGCAGATTTCCTCAGTGGAACTGACGAAGTCTGTACTGAAGCGTATCGCCGAGGTGGAAAGCAAGGTTCATGCCTGTGTCACTGTTGTTGAAGACATCGCTCTGGAGGATGCAGAGAAGGTCGATAACCACATCAAAACTGCCCGCGAGGTTGCCCCTTTGACCGGCATCCCTGCCTTAATCAAGGATGCCATATGCACCAAGGGGATAAGAACTACCTGTAGCTCAAGGATGCTGGAGAACTTCGTCCCTCCTTACGATGCTACAGTGATTGAGAAACTGAAGGCACAGAAGGCGATAATAGTAGGGAAGACGAATATGGATGAGTTCGCGATGGGCTCTTCCACAGAGCACTCCGCCTTTTTCCCCACCTGCAATCCCTGGGACTTGAGTCGCGTTCCTGGGGGCAGCAGCGGCGGCTCAGCAGTTGCCGTGTCTGCAGGTGAGGCCATCTATGCTCTGGGTTCTGACACTGGAGGCAGCAACCGTCAGCCGGCGGGATTCTGTAATGTGGTGGGACTCAAACCGACCTATGGTCTTGTCAGCCGCTTCGGATTGGTCGCTTTTGCCAGCTCGCTCGACCAGATCGGGCCGGTGACCAGGGATGTCACCGACTGTGCCTTAGTGATGAATGCCATGGCTGGGTATGATCCCAGAGACTCAACCTCAGTACCTCGTCCGGTGCCGGATTACACCCGGCAGCTGATTGCCGGCATCAAAGGACTGAAGATGGGCATCCCCAGGGAGTATCTTGTCGAGGGCATGGAGGACGGGGTAAGAACGGTTTTGGAGGCAGCTGTCGCTAAGCTGCGTGAACTCGGTGCAGAAATAGATTGGGGAGCCTCTCTGCCGCATACCAAATACGCCCTGGCTGCTTACTACATACTTGCTCCATCCGAAGCCTCGGCGAATCTGGCTCGCTACGACGGAGTGAAATACGGCTTTTCCGAGCCAAGTGCTAGCAATGTAATCGAGACAACGGAGAGGACGCGGCAATTCGGTTTCGGGCCTGAAGTCAAGAGGCGCATAATGCTGGGTACTTACGCTTTATCCGCCGGTTATTATGACGCGTACTATCTCAAAGCGCAGAAGGTGCGCACCCTGATAAAACAGGAATTCGACCGGGCTTTTGAGAGATACGATGCTCTTATCACTCCTACCTCACCGACGGTGCCCTTCAGGCTCGGTGAGAGGCTGGAAGACCCGGTGCAGATGTACCTGAGCGATGCATGCACTCTGCCAGTAAGCATAGCGGGAATACCGGCTATCTCCATACCTGGCGGTTTTGCCGGCGATTTGCCCGTAGGCATGCAGATCATAGGTAAGCCCTTCAGCGAGGAAACACTGCTGCGCATCGCCTTCGCCTACGAACAGGCAACCGATTGGCATAAGAGAAGGCCTCGGCTGTCACGTGAATAGGGTAAGGCGAATGCCATGCTACAATCAGATTTGGGCGCGATATGGGTAGCAGGCGGAGAAGAAGACAAGCTGAACGCAGGCTTGCCAAGGCCGGCAGACGTACTCCGATAACGATCTGGACCATCGTCATTATCGCCGTGGTGGTTGTGGCAGTTGGCCTGGCCCGAACCTGCCGATAGCTCACCAATAGAAGGTACATGGCGCTGCCGTCCGCAAATCCGAGCTAACCTGCCGTCTGTCATCTATCGTACCATTCAGGACTCCCTTCCGGGTTCTGTCACCGTGCCTTCTTGAGGTTTTCTGCACATAATCTACGGTCCAGTGCAAGCCGCTTGACAGTGGGGAGGGGGTAATGTAGTATGGCTGCTGGGGTTCGGGAGAGGCCAGTGCTTGCCGTGTTCGCTGATAAGAAGCCCCACAGGATATCTGCGAGGCATCACGGTGTGGGCAGAGTGTCATTGAGTTGGGAGAAGCAGATGAAGGCAGTAACTGCGGTTATCCTGGCAGCCATTGTACTGGGTCTGGTCTCCTCTTTGCCGGCTGACGCTCAGGGGGGCGAAGCCGTAACCATCACCATGACTGGGGCCTATGAGATTTCCATAAGTCTGGATATAACGCAATGGCCACTAGGACAGGTGGCCCCAGACACGGAGTATATGACCAACCCGCAGATAGAGTGGTGCACTCTGACCATAACCGGCAATTCCGCTGTGAATACCTTTATTGTGGGGGAGGACGCGAAATGGGTGGACAATCCCGGGGCGTACACGTGGACGTTGAGCGATGACGGGCATAATGGGGAACACGTGTACGGGTTATGGTTCCGCATATCTGGCGACCCTACACGAGGCCCCTACGGCGATGGTTATGTTCCCATCACCAAGACGCAGAGCGAGTTTTGGCCCTATGGCACCGGCTCAAGCCTGGCTCCCGGCGCCAGCAAGCAATTCGGTCTGAGACTGCTCACGCCGAGCTACTTCATTGGTGGCAGGGAGATGCAGACTCCGGTCACCATAATCGCAGTGGCTCCCTGACGGCAGGGCAATCTGCCCGCAAAACGCCATCCGGTGAAAAGGCATCCCCAACAAAGTAACGCCGAAGTAACGCCAAGTTTCAAGTTGTGGCCTGAAGCTACCGGCTATCATTAGTATATGCTGACGCACGGCAACCGACGGAGCGTTGACGGGTCCCGTTGCGCTCTATATGATATGTCTGAATGGGAGAAGGCGGAAAAGGGGCAGCAGACCGGACTGACAAGCCTTATTGTGGCAGGGGTCTTGAATGAGAACAGCAGCAGGTATCCTCATGATAATTGGCGGATTGGGAGCCATGATCGGCGCAAGCCTGGCAGTTGCGGTCATGTTTGTCTTCGGGGGTCTCTCAATCGCTCTCATCGGATTACTGAGTGTGCTGGCGTTGGTTCTCATGATTATGTCATTCGTAGGAGCCTTCTTCACATTCAGGAGGAGGCGGTTTAGACTAGCTCTAGCCGGTGCTCTCTGTTCCGCTACTGCAATCCCGTTCCTACCTGGACTGCTGGCCACCATATTCCTGGTAGCAAGAGAATCTGAATTCGAGGGTAGAGGACTGAAGGAGGCTGTTCCGGGAGATGAGCCTCAGAGTGGAAGCTAGGTTAACCCGGAGATCTCAGGTCTGTGGCGATCTTTCCGCCCGGCTCTGTCAATATGATCACCGGCTTCTGGAGGTGTACGAATACCCGGCAGGATGCTCTCTCGCTACGAGACCGCGGGGATGAAACTGGCTCTGATCTTCGTAACTCTGCTAATCATCCTCTTGCCTTCCGTTACCTTGGCTGATACTCCCGCTCAGTCCTTTGGCGTTGTCCCCACCGAGGTAAGCATAGATAACCTGCCCCCGGGAGAGGCAGCGGAATTTCAATTGACGATTCGCAATCAAGAGGAGACGGCTCGCGTCTTTGTCCTCACTATCTTTCAACCTCCGGAAGAGGACAGAAGGGAAGGGAGGGCTGAATTCCCCGACGATAGCTGGGTAAGCTTTTCCTCCCAAGAAATCCCATTGGCCGCTAAGTCTGAGGCCAGCATGAACGTAACGGTAGCCATACCGCCAGGGCAAGAATGGGCGGGCAAGGACTGGGAGATATGGCTGGGAGTCGCTGCTGAATCCAGCGAGATGCTGGTCGTGAAGTTCTATGTTCGCCTGCTGGTATCGACAAGGGCCGCGGCCGAAGCTAAGCCCAATCCAGGATTGGTCGTCGGAATTGCCGCGGCTGCTGTATTCCTTGGCTATGGTGCCTATTATTACTTGAGGCGCAAAACCAAATCCGGATGACCGCCAATCATTGTCGCACGAGGCCAGAGCCTCGGATGCCATTGCGGTCAACTGAGGAGCGTGCGGCAGTGATCTGCCTCTCCACGGGATTGCTTCGGCCGACTTCCTTAATCTCGCAGCACCGGAGCGCAGAGAGAATTGGAGTTGACCCCATTCTATGAAACCGGAACGAAACCCTTTGTAACCGAAAAGAAACGCTCAGTAACCGCCTGGTTACTGACTTCCTTGGCATTCTCCGCTAGACTGGCGCGGGGTACTGGTACTTAGGTACTGGTACTTGAGTCCCGGTGCTTAAGTGATGAGGACTCTTCGGGTGCTACTTGCCGATACAGATTCAGGCACAGGTGTCCTGTTCTGCGTGGCTTTCATCGGGCTGAATATTCTGGATGGCTGCTTGACGGGGGCTGCTCTCGGACTGGGGAGTTATGAGCTTAACCCTTTGCTTGGCCCGACATTGGGTAGTAACACGCTATTCAAGTGGCTGATTTCCTCTGCAATTGTCTTGATCCTCGTAGTGTTTAAGCGAGGCGGATTATTGAAGCCCTTGAGCCTGGCGATGCTCCTTGTTTGCGCCTGGAATGGTCTGGCTATTTGGTCCTGGGTCTAAAGCCGCACCAGGTCATTGCCGGTCTATCTCTTCCCCACCTTCATAATCCCAGGCTGTTCAATCTTGCTCTGCAGTTCAGATTTGGGGATTCTTGGAGCGTTTCATTTCCATGATGCTCTGGCTATCTGGTTAATCAAGCACAATGGCCCAGTTAATCGGGCAACTACATTTCCTGAGCATCCTCAATCCTACAGAGCTCTGCTGGGTCTTCCAGATGGTCAACATATAAGGTGCCATTGAGGTGGTCAGTCTCGTGTTCGAGGACTTGTGCGAAGAGGCCTTCGCCTTTGAGGCGGATTTCCTTACCATGGCGGTCCTGCGCCCTGACCTTAACCGTGAGCGACCTCTTGATCTCCCCCTGATAGCCGGGCACAGATAGGCAACCCTCTGTCAGGACACGCTCGCCTTTTCTCTTCATTACAACAGGGTTGATCAAGGTGATGACTTCCTCGCCCGGCATCTCAATGACTGCTATGCGCAGGGGTACTCCTATTTGCGGCGCAGCGAGGCCCACACCCGAGCCCGCCCGCAGCGTATCGATCATGTCATCGATTAACTTTTGGATGGAGACGTCGATTGTGTTCACTCTCTTCGCCCTTTGCCGCAACGCAGGGTCGGGCAAGGCGCGTATCTGCAAAACTGCCATACTTCCTCGTAGAATATCCCTGTTCCTATGCCGCGTTGATTATAGCACTGCTTGCTAACGAAAATCATCCTCGGACACTCGAGATTGATTCACGATGTGTTAGTCTGATACGTAGCGTAATAGTGTCTCCTCGCTAGTGCACTGTAACGGTTGCGGAATTGGCAGTAACTGCTTGTTCCAGGGAGGAGATGCCGCCGTCATGGTCTGCTAACTACCTGTGCCCGGCTCTGCAGGATTTCAGAAAACCTGCGATGCCAGTGACCCTGGAGCAGAGATCGGAGCCGTTCACACAGGATCTGGCAAGGAGCCAATTCGGTCTTGACAGGTGTATTCCCTGGTGATAATATTAGGATATTAGTGAATACTTATACTGTCATGGAGGGTCGAGAACAATTGCAGGAGAAAACGGACGAGCAGACAGCGCTTTTCAGTGCGCTGGCTGCCCCGACCCGTCTCAGGCTGGTGAAGCTCCTCCGGCGCCAACGCGCCCAAGATGCCCTCTGCGTCAATGCTCTGGCCGACCTTCTGGGAGTGTCCCAGTCGGCGGTATCGCAGCACCTGCGGGTGCTGAAAAGCATCGGACTGGTAAAGGGAGAGCGGCGGGGCTACCACATACACTACTTCATCGACCAGGATGCCCTGGAGAGGTCTCGGAAGCTTGCCTCAACGGCTCTGAGTATGCAGGAGTCGGACGAGGAGCAACTGTGCAAAGAATACTGTCCGGAAAGGAGGAAACAAGATGTATCATGACTCTGAATGTGGCTGCGAGCAACATTCTCGCCAGACACCACAGCATGGCACGCATCACCAGCGGGGTTGCTGTTGCGGCTCCGGGTATGCACCGCGGCAATTTCCCACCAGGGAAGAAATCGTTGAAAAACTTGAAGAGCACCTGAAACAGCTCAGCGCAGAGGCGGGGGGAGTAGAGGAACGCATTGCTGAGCTTAAGAAGAAAGGCTAGGCGTGCCGGACATGTCATCGATTAACGGGGCGATCATAGAGGTAGCTGGGCTTACCAAGCGCTACGGCGAAGTCCTTGCCGTGGACGCCATCAGTTTTGGTGTTGGCAAAGGCGAGTTATTCGGCTTTCTTGGTCCCAATGGCGCCGGCAAGACCACAACAATAAACGTGCTGACAGGCTTGGCCCGACCGGACAGCGGGACAATCCGCATCGGCGGTATCGAGTGCACGCACAATCCCAAGGGAGCCCAGCATCTGGTAGGAATAGTTCCTGATGAAGGCAACCTCTACCCCGAGCTGACCGGCTATGAGAACCTCTGCTTTTGCGCGGCGCTCTACGGGATGCGGAAGAGCGAGCGCCAGAGGCGCGCGCGGGAACTCCTTGATACGTTCGGGCTCGCCGATGCCGCTAACCGCAGTTTCGAGGGCTATTCCAAGGGAATGAAACGAAAGCTCACCTTTGCCGCCGGCATCATACACCAGCCGCCTATTCTCTTTCTTGACGAACCAACCACGGGGATAGACGTCGCCAGCGCCCGCCAGGTGAGACAGATAATCGCTCAGCTCCACCGTCAGGGGATCACCGTCTTTCTTACCACCCACTACATCGAAGAAGCCGAGCGGCTCTGTGAGCGAATTGCCTTCATCGTGAACGGACGGATTGTGAGGAGTGCACCTACGACAGACCTTTTGCAGCCGGTTCAGAGTAAAAACGTGCTTCGTCTTGCCGTCTCCGAGTCTGGAGCCAACCTCGCTGAAGAGATGAACGCGGTCTTCACGGAATACCGGTTTAAGTCTGCCACCCCGGGACACGTATGGGTGGAGTCTGGAGAGCCAATCAACATCGCTCCCCTGATACGTTTTCTCGAGGAACGGGGTGTTCAGGTGACCGAAGCCCGGCGGCACCTGCCTTCGCTGGAGGATGTTTTCGTGCAGGTTACCGGTATCGAGGCAGATTTGATGAAGAAGGAGAAGGAGAAAGCCGGAGGCGGAGGACATCAATGAACCGCTGGATTGCGTTCTCGAGTATCCTTCTGAAAGACGTGCGGACATATTATCTCAAGCCGCCCAATATCAGTTGGGGAATAATATTCCCTCTGGCATGGACCGGAATGTTCTTCATCAGAGCCGGCCATGGGTTGGATAGCATTCCCGACCTCCTGCCAGGAGTGATGACCATCTCCATTCTCTTCGGCACCACGTCGATGCTGGCGGTAACCATCACCTTCGAGAAGAGGCAGCGCTCGTTTGACAGGTTACTACTGGCTCCCATCCCTCTGGAACTGCTCATGCTGGCCAAGACCTCCGGGGCTATTCTCTTCGGGATAGCAAATGCATTCGTTCCCATAGTAATTGCAGCATTTCTGGCCGACCTTTCGGGAGTTGCATGGACTCTGGTTATACCGACTATCATTTTAATCGCTATCGTATCGACCTTTCTGGGGCTTTTCATCGCGGTTTCCGTTAGTCAGGCATTTGAAGCCCAGACTTTTTCGAACTTCTTCCGTTTTCCGATGATATTCCTGTGCGGCCTTTTCATCCCAGTTGCGACTCTTCCGGTGTTTATCCGACCGCTCTCATACGTACTGCCTGTAACCTACGGCGTTGATATACTTCATGGTGCAGTACACGGCGGCAACATGATGTCTTTTACAGCGAACTTTCTGATTCTTGGCGCATTCTGCGTCGGTCTGTTTGTGTTGAGTTTGCATAATATCAAGCG
>JAUWQY010000008.1 GCA_030610855.1 Dehalococcoidia bacterium | reverse complement strand
CCCTACCCTCACTTTTGGCGTTATGTGTCGGGAAGAACCTAATCCTCGAAAGGGGGATTGCACTAATAGAACGAGAGCGCGATGGATAATCTCGTACGGGGTAGTGCAGTGGCTTGACATTGTTTATTATATATGATATGTTTAGTGCGTAGGCAACACTGGTCGAAAAGTAAACAGGAACGAGGTAACGTTTACGATGTTAAACGAATATGCACTGAGAGAGAAGTTTAAGGAGGCTGGACTTAGAATATTCGATTTACAGTCACAGCCCAGGATATTCAATCGGGTACCTGACTTTGTGGCTCGCGCTGACATAGACGGAAGGGAAATCGAACTGATAATTGAAGTGAAGGAGCGTCCCCACCTAGCAGGTCTGCGTTTGGCAGCTGACGCGATAAAGCAGTATGCTGGTCCAAATCAAATTCCGATGGTTGCATCTCACTTCATGGGACCGAACCGAAGAGCACTTCTCAAGGAGATGGGCATTGGTTACATAGATATGGCTGGAAACATATATTTGCGAGCCCCCGGTGTTTTTATAGAACGAGAAGAGAAACGAAATCCTTTTGGCTATGAGCGTGAAGGATTGAATCCCTACTCGGACAAAGCATCGATAATACTACGCATACTGATGAACGAGCCAAGCCGAAAATGGAAGATTCGGGAGATAGCCAAGGCCGGTGATATCAGCCCCGGTTGGGTTTCTCGGGTCGTTGATAGTTTAGTGGAACGAGGTCTGATCGAGTTCAGTCGCCAAAACGGGATAGCATTGCTGAGGGGTGAGGACATGCTTAAGGAGTGGGCAGACATTTATGACTGGCATCGAAACAAATTCTACCACTATTATTGTCATGCACTGGACTTTCGAGAAGTCCTCGAGAAAATCAGCGAGCTTAACCTCTATAGAGATGAAATTATCGCACTTGGATTTCAAGCTGGGGCTTATCTAGTCTCTCCTTATTCTACATTCAGTCAAGTACATCTCCTGATTGATGGGCCTTCCTTTGATATCATTCGCCCCGATATTGAACGGCAACTAGAACTGGAGTCAAGGAAAGAAGGGGCAAATTTGATCTTGGTCCATCCTTATTACAAATACTCAGCTCTCTTCGGTGCCCGAAAGATTGAAAACTGGTGGGTAGTTTCAGATGTTCAGTTGTATTTGGATTTAAACAAATATCCACTTCGAGGCCAAGAGCAGGCGGAACATTTATTGGAGAAGGTTATACGCCCTAGATTTAAAAAGGCGACTAGAGGTGCACGTGGAAGCAAGCAAGACTGATCTTCTATCACTGCTTAAGGCAATAGATGTTTTGGCACCTTACCTGGACGAAATCGTAGTAGTCGGGGGATGGGTTCCTTTCCTATATAACAGATATGGTCAGATGCCCTCTCCGCATCCATTGCTACGCACGATGGATATAGATGTTGTCGTTCCGAGACATTTGGAGGAGCGTGGGCGTCCAACTATTGATGAACTATTATCGCGTGCAGGGTACGAGGCACGCATCTACGGCTCAGACGTCCCGGTAGTCAAGTACGAGCTTACTTCTCCTGTTACCGAGATTGAGTTTCTCACGCCAGAGATTGGGAAACCCGGCAAGGCAGCACTCACCGTACAACGTGGCCTTACTGCACAAGCACTTAGATATCTACAGATTCTCCTGGAAAACACTAAGAAAATAAAGATAAACGATACTATATACGGCTCGGATATCAGTTTAGTTGTGACAGTACCTTCGCCTGGTGCCTTTATTTACCAGAAAGGGCTCACGCTCTCTCCTAGCTCTCGTAGGCCTTCCACCAAAGTATCTAAGGATCTCTACTACATCTTTAGCTTTGTGGATTCCTGCAAGGAATTGCGGGATTCAATCCCAGCAGAAATCAACTCTTTGCGGTCACGGTACGCCGCCAGGTGGTTTCGTAGCTTTATTTCAAATCTAAATAGGTATTTTCCTGAATCAGGTGGTGAAGGCCCTGCTTTGGTAGCAACACAGTATAGTGGCCATATGCCCGCCGAGACTTTTCGAAACTATGCTTATCGTACCTTCCGAGACTTCATCCAAGCACTCCAAGAAATCGCTGCACGGTGACTTTATGTATCACTGCGAATTCCAGGGACACCGTACCAATCAGGCCTGCTACAACTCAGGTATTATGTCCCCAGAATACCCTACTTGAGTCCCAGGGCATCTCGTAGGTTGCCTTCAATTCTCTTCATATCTGGCAGGGGCATTGTTCCAAGCTTCTTTGCTATCATACCCTGCTTTATCGTCCTTATGATTCCTGTTGCTATGGAGGGGAAAAGCAGTCCCGCCCCCTGCCAATCACTGATAAGATGGTCGCCCTGCAATATCCGGTCAGTCCTGCTGGTGATTGCTGCAATTATGGCCTCTTGACGGCTTTGATGGTAAGCGTCTGAGCTTACTATGACTGCCGGGCGTCGCCTCTCCCCCGTCTCGTCAGAGAACGTAAAGCTGACGAGGACTATATCCCCGCGTTCATATCCTGTCATAAGCTGCATCCCTTTCATTGTCCCAGACTTCGGCAAGAACCGGGTCAGCTTTTGCAGACAACTTCAAAAGCGTCTCTACATCTGCAATTTCCTCGCTTGGACGGGGCACCTTATCTAAGTCTTCTTTACGAAACCGGCGATGACGTTCCTTACCAATGCGAAAAGCCGGCAACCTCCCTTCCGCGGTCAATTTGTAGATAGTTCTTCTAGATACACACAGGTATTGAGCGGCTTCCTCAATTGTAAACCATTCTTTAGTGATTGCCATGAGCATACCTCCACACAAGCTCGTGTTCGTGTCTGATACCATTCTAGCACATATACGCAAATAACAGCAGTACTGTGTCCTCGTTCAGTGCCTTAGTGACACCTCTTTTTTGTCATTGCGAGGAGCGAGATTCCTCGCTTACACTTCGGAACAGGCTCCGCAGTCCCTGAGATTGCCACGCCCCGACAAGTCGGGGCTCGCAATGACACGCCGGTAGGGGCGAGAATTCCAGGGACACCATACCAATTAGGCTTGCTACAAATCAGGTATTATGTCCCCAGAATAGCCCCCCCAGCGCAAGGCATTAGTGCCGGGCGTGTGGTGACAAACGATGTTCCATTCGGAGTATAATACGTTGACAAACCAAGGCACAGGTACATATCATTTTCACAGCATAATAATTAATTAAACAGGAGGTATATAGGCATGACAGTTATCCGTACGCCAGATGAACGTTTTTCTAAATTGCCTGATTTCCCTTTTGCCCCACACTATATTGAGGTTAAGGGATTGCGCATACACTATGTGGATGAAGGCAAAGGAGAGACCATACTCTGTTTGCATGGCGAGCCCTCATGGTCATTTCTATACCGTAAAATGATTGCCTCTATGTCAAAGCAGCACCGTGTTATGGCTATGGACTTTATCGGCTTTGGCCGGTCTGATAAATTCACCGAGCGGGAGGCATATACCTTTCAGATGCATCTGGACACGCTTATGGGGGTTATAAAGGCGATGAACCTTGAGCAGATAACTGTTGTGGTGCAGGATTGGGGTGGGTTGCTTGGTCTGGCTGCGGTCGCTCATATGCCGGAACGTTTTGCCAGGCTGGTTATCATGAATACCGGCCTGCCCACAGGTAAGGGAAAGCCCAGCGAAGCTTTTCTGGCATGGCGTAGCTTTGCTGAGACTCATCCTGATTTGCAAGTCGGTCAAACGATACTTCATGGTGTTGCTCACCCCGAGAAGCTTACAAAGGAAATCATCGCCGCCTATGAAGCGCCATTTCCGGACGTTACCTATAAGGCCGGGGCTGCCATGTGGCCACTACTCGTTCCCATTAGTCCTGATAACCCTGCTTCCAACGAAATGCGGCGTGCTCGCGAGGTTCTGTCAAAGTGGGATAAGCCGGCCCTGGTCATGTTTTCAGATAAAGACCCTGTTACAGGTGGCGGTGACAAATTCTTTCGCTCTCTTATACCTACAGCCAAAGACCAGCCGGAGATTGTAATCAAGGACGCCGGTCACTTTCTTCAGGAAGAGAAGAGCAAGGAAATATCTCAGCATATACTGGACTTCATAAGCAGAACGCCGGTTGCCTAGTATTTCGGCAGGTCTCGTAGACTACGCGAATTCCAGGGGCACCACACCAACTAGACCTGCTACAAATCAGGTATTATGTCCCCAGAATACCCCGAGTAGATAGCCCGTCTGTAGGAATTGAGCGGAAATAGGTACACCTGGCGTTGCACCTTGTGTCGAGTTCGGCTACTACTGTGTCCGTTGCTGAATCATACCAGCATCACTGATGATGCACACGGGGGTCTGGCTCAACGTCTTCGCCTCCGTCTGAACATAGACATAATCCACAATAAGCCAATTACACCGAGAAAAGGATACGGTCGGTAGGTGGTCCCCTCGCCGATTCCGGTAACCGCCATCGCCGGGGCGGGAGGTGGTCTTAACGGAGCTGCTGTTTCGGCAGGTATTTCGTAAGCAGGCACCTCGGCAGAAATTTCATAGGCAGCTATCCTGTCATTGAGGTACTGTTTGGGCGCCCAACCCAGCGGGTTGTTTCTGCCGGTAGCCTCTGCCCAGACCCATCCTGTCTCACCTTCCAGTTCAAAAACGGCCGTTGCCTTGTTGTATTCAGGTAGATAAACCAATACCGCAGTGTGCTCCGGGAGAAGCACTATGGCTGAACGTAATCCGGCAGCCTTATACATAACCGCCAATAATACCGCCATATCTTCACAATCAGCATACCCAATTCCATCCTCGACAATAGCTGTAGCCAGCTCGTCGGCATTCTGGGCAAACTCTCCATTTCCATTTTGGTCTGTATCAGGGGTATATTCCACCCCGTCACGAACAAAATAAAATACCGCCTCTGCCCTCCGTACCAGGTCTGGATATCCATTGGCAATTTGCTCACCCAGGCTATAGGCCAGGTCAGCCTCTTCCCCCAGGCTCTGGAAGGCAATAACGGGGCGAAATCCTATCTCAGTTATTTGATAAAAACCGTCTTCACCAAAGGCTCTGGTCCTGCATATCTCCCAATCATCAAAGATATGGCCGCCTCTCTCGTAGAAATCTTCAGACGGAAATGCCGAGGCATAACCGGCAGTCGCCACCGCAGCTAATAAGACGACTATTAAACCTAGTAAAACCCTGGCTCTCTTCATAACGGTCCGGTTAGTGCCGCATGCAGTATTAAGCCAAAGAAGACGAGGTAACCAAACATATGTAGCCCTGCAGCCACCGGGCTTTCCTTAATACTGCCAAACGCTATTTTAGGCGTTAGCTTGTCCACGATATAGAATAGGGCCACTCCAAGAAGTAAGCTTATCGCAAAGCTTATAGCCAGTAACCCCCACGCCCTGAAGTCGAATATGTACCACACTATTGGAGCTGTGACCGCGGTAAGTGCGGTAATAGCGCCGTGGATAACAAGACCAATCAGGATGAAGAAGCCGGCTACGAACAACCCGACAGCCACCGGGCTCTCGCCAATCCGCTCGCGATAAGGGACATGAGGGATAAGAGCATCCAGTGCCCTGACTCCAAGCCACGCCAGAAGAGCAGAGACGAAAACCAGCAACACAACCTTAGTTAACCATATTAAAGTAATTACCCAGAAAGGGACGGATAAACCTAGCTCTGGCATATTAGTGCCTCCTTATTGTCCATATTTGAATTGTGCAAGGACCTCACCGAGGTCGCCCACAAGGCGACCGTCGAGTGTAAACTTTTTCCCGGGATACGCGTCCCGCAGTTGTTTCACGACCTGACATAGCTGCTTGATAGCTTCTGGTGTAGTGATCCCCATAATTCTCCTCGAGTGCGAACTGCCGTGAACAATCACTCGAATCTCTTTCATATTCTAACATTATGAAAAATACCAATCAACGAAGTCAGGCACATTCCAAACTCCAGCGAATTTCAGGGACACCATACCAATCACGCCTGCTGCAAATCATGTATTATATTGCCGGAGTAGCTTCACAGTAGAACTGCTCTGGAGAATGAAAGAGATCCGTGTTTGGGATTACTGATGAAAGACGGGAGGTGCGTAAGGGCGTAGCTTCGCAGGCGCCTTCATGGTTTTGAGAGGAGGTCAGAGATGCCAAAGGGTGTTAGGCGTTTTGAAAAGGGTATTGCGGATTCCGTATATCGGAACGGCAAGATCTATACGGTAGACGGTGACTTTTCTGTAGCCTCTGCCTTAGCTATAAAGGGTGATAGGTTCATCTTTGTCGGCTCTGATGAAGACGCTCAGAAACATACAGGTGAAAAGACAGTAGTAAACGATCTTCAAGGGAAGACCGTCATGCCCGGCTTAGTCAATTCGCATCTCCATTTTCTGGGCATAGGATTATCGCTTATTCAACTGGATGCTTTTCTGAAGCCAAAGCAGGATATTCTAAACGATGTGGCAGACGCATATAAGAGAAGGGAGGCAGGAGAGTGGATAAGAGGACGGGGGTGGACTCAAACGAAGTGGGATCCTGCTGTATTTCCAGCTAAAGAAGATTTAGACGCAGTTGCACCGGATATTCCGGTAGTTCTGTATCGTGTGTGCGGTCACGCTGCGTGGGTCAATTCCAAAGCCCTCGAAATCGCGGGCATTATAAGAAACACCCCTGACCCGGCAGGCGGCGAGATCATCAGGGACGATAATGGTGACCCCACCGGCGTACTCATAGATACTGCAATAGACGCTGTTTCAAGATGCGGTCCCGACCCTACTGAGAAAGAGAAGATCGAAGCCCTCTTAGCCGCACAAGAGCATCTACTTTCCTTTGGTCTTACCGGCGCTCGCGATGCCGGTGGCGACCTGGAAACCATAAGTCACATGAAGGCTCTTTATGGTTCCGGTGATCTGAAGATTCGAATATATCAAATGTGCTCTCCGGGCGAAGCGGCAGAGTATTTCTATGAAGTGCCTGAAGATGAACGAATCGGTCTCTTTGATAATCGCTATACTATACGTTCTGTGAAATTGATGGCCGACGGCTCGCTTGGGGGCGGCAGCGCCTGGCTGCTGGAAGAGTACAATGACAGGCCGGGGCATGTCGGGAATCCGCGATATACAGACAAGGAAATATATGACCTGGTAAAGAAAGCACGGGAAGCAGGCTTCCAGGCGAATACCCACGCTATAGGTGATGCCGCAACCAGGCAAGTGCTTGATGCTTACGAAAAGGTTCTGAAAGAAATGCCCGATCCCGACCACAGATACTGCATCGAGCATGCAGAGGTCGTCGCATTGGAGGATATTCCGCGTTTTGCTCAGCTGGGCGTATTGCCTTCTATGCAAACCGTCTTCGCAGCTTCCGATTGGAGCCTGGTGGAAGCCCGTCTGGGACGGGGATCAGAACGTATCAAGGGGGTGAACGCATTCCGCAAGTTTATCGAGTCCGGCTCCATCATTCCTAACGGAACGGATTCACCGGTAGAGCTGGTCAACCCCTATCACAGCCTCTATGCAGGAGTGACAAGGGTGGACCGTGACGGACGGCCTCCGGGAGGGTGGTATCCGGAAGAGTGTATGACCCGGCAAGAAGCGCTTAGATCGCACACAATATGGGCTGCCTATGCCCAATTTGAGGAACACGTAAAAGGCTCCATTGAGATAGGTAAACTGGCCGACTTTGTAGTCATTGACAGAGATTACATGACCTGCCCGGTTGAAGAAATCAAAGACATAGAAGCGTTCAGGACTGTCTTGGCCGGGGAGACTCTATATGTTCGTGGCGCAGGATAATACGGATTCCGGGGACACCATACCGATCGGGCCTGCTACGAATCAGATCTTACATTCCCGGGGCGCGGTGGCAAACGCCGTGGAATACCCGGTCGGCGTCTTAGTCTTCTCTCTGAGAGTTTTGCTTTATGGCGCTCAGTAGTCGCCGGTCTATCTGGCCCGACCCGGTTCTGGGCATGCTGTCAATAAACCTGACTTGCTTGGGCACCTTATAATCGGCTAAGCTCTGGCGGCAAAAGTCGCGTATTTCGTCCGCCGTAACACTCTGTCCTTCCTTAAGCACTATGAAAGCTGTCGGTATTTGCCCTTTGTAATCATCAATGACACCGATACAGGCTGTTTCGGCTACCGCGGGATGCGCCAGGAGGACTTCCTCGACTGCCGCGGGGAGAATCTTAACTCCCCCCGAGGGCACTATGATGGACGACATCTTCTCTACGTATTCCAGATAGCCGTCCTCGTCCATCCTGACCAGATCGCCGGTGTAGAACCAGCCGTCTTTGATAACCTGTGCCGTGAGTTCAGGCGAGTTGTAGTATTCCTTCATCATCCAGGGGGCCCTGGCAACGGCTTCCCCCACTTCGCCCCGGGGTACTTCCCTGCCGCTCTTGTCCAGCACTCTAAGCTCAGCCAGAGGCTTCCCTGCGGTACCCAATTTGCGGTTACTAACAGTACCCATAGTGACGATTAGTAACTCGGTGAGCCCATATATTTCGCACACAGTCAAGTTAAATTTCTTCTCAAGTATCTCCGTATAATAGGCTGAGGATTTTGCCCCGCCGGAAAGCACCGCCCTTAACGAACTGACGTCATAGTTCTTAATCGTTTCTTCCTCTATCCTGGCCAGGGCATTAAAGCTAGCCGGGACGCCCATAAGCATGGTTACTCTTTCCCGCTCTACAATCTCCAGTACGTTCTTTGAACTGAAATGAGGGAGGATTACCATGGTCGCTCCCTTCATAGTGGGCATGAGAACAATCATCCCGAAACCAATAAGGTAGTTAAAAGGGACCAACCCCAAAACAACATCGTCGCTCTCCAGTTCAAGCCCTGGCACCAGCGCGAACAGAGCTGAAATGAGCGACTCGTGAGTATGCACTATGCCTTTATGCTTCCCCAGCACGCCCAGAGTGTAGAAAACGACGGCTTCATCCTCGTCCTCTATATCGACAGAGGGTGATACAGGGGAACTGCCGGCCAACATCCTGCTGTAGTGGTCTGAACCGACTTCAAGAACCTGTTTCATCAGGGGGATATCGGGTAAGATCGGAGATAGCATTTGGGAGAATCTTTCTTCGGTAATCAGAATCCTGGAATCAGATTCGCGGAGTTGAAGATCAAGGTCGGGCGCCTTAGCTCCGGTATCGAGGAGCACGCCCGCCGCTCCGGCTTTAAGCGCTCCAAAACAATTGATGAGCCACTCAGGGGTACGAGACATTAGAATGGCTACGTGGTCGCCCCTCTTTATTCCCAGACTTATGAGAGCGTTGGCTACCCTGTTAGACGTTTCGTCGAATTCCCGATAGCTGACTCTTTGAGAGCCAAGGACGATAGCCGTATTCTGTGGCATCTCGCTGGCGGTTCTTTCTAGCAGTTGTTTTAAGTTCATTCTCTCCCCTAATACTTGACGAGTCTGAAGTAGGATTATGAGCCACTTTCTTGCGTGGTGTCAACACGGTGGGACCTGGCCACGTTTGTGATTGGAAAAGAGATTGCGGAGCCTGTTCCGAACCGCAGGTGAGGAATCTCGCTCCTCGCAATGGCAGAAAAGAAGTGTCACTAATCACCTGAACGAGTACATGTACTTGCGCCAGATCATGGGGTGTGCTTAAATTGGAAGGAGCAGAAACGTACGGTCGAGATGATGTGCAACCTGTGCCAATCGACGCTGTTGATTGACACTGCGGACAAGTCAACCCCCACGTATGCATTGGCTAAACAGAGCACAGACCAAAATCTAGAGGGAGGTATTGACAATGGCAACTACAACTTCGCCGACAACGCCCGAGTATCCCGCGACTTTGACAATCGACTACCCGGACAGATCCCTTAACCGGTTGACCACGTTCTTCAGGATCTTCACGGTGATCCCAATCGCTATTATCCTGGCTCTGGTAAGCGGCGGGAACACCGATTGGAGCAGTATGCCCGGTTCGACCTGGCAATATAGTGCAGGTGGTATCCTGTTTCTGCCGATTGTACTCATGATTCTCTTCCGGAAGAAGTATCCCAGATGGTGGTTCGACTGGAACCTGGCACTGACTAAGTTCGGCACACGTGTTGCCGCTTATATGAGTTTGCTTACAGATGTATACCCGTCGACTGATGAAGAGCAGGCGGTTCATATTGAGCTTCCATATCCGGATGTCCCGAAAGACCTTAGCCGCGGGTTACCGCTGGTGAAGTGGCTTCTGGCTATCCCGCATTACATCGTCCTGGCCGTCCTGTTCATTGCAGCCTTCGTCTGCGTGGTGATAGCCTGGTTTGCCATCCTGTTTACCGGTCGCTATCCCAGGGGTCTGTTTGACTTCGTAGTTGGTGTACACCGATGGTCGCTCAGAGTAGCTGCATACGCTTTCTTATTGACAACCGATCGCTATCCTCTGTTCAGGCTGACCTAGGTTCAGTCGGCTACGTCACGGAACACGTCTCCCGGGTGAATGCGGATTCCGGGGACGCCGTACTGAGCACGTCTACTACTAGTCAGGTATTATGTTCCCAGAATACTGAAGAACGGCAGTTTGCGAGATTCTTTGATCGCTCCGCTCCCTACAATAACGAAACGGCACAGGAGAGCAAATCTGAATGGGGGGGGCAACCGGTACAAGCGGGAATGCCTTATGGTTCAAGTCTGAGGTTGCCTTCGCCCAGTATGCTGCCTAGTTCCCCGGCCAGTTCAGGACAGTAATTCACCGTTAGCGCCGGCACATCCAGGTTGGTTGTCTCACCATCGCCGACAACAGCCAGCGACACTCTGTCCTGCCCGGGATAACTCTTGAGGATATCCATGATCTTACGGAGGCGTTCTATGTCTTTTTCGGCGTCGTCCGACCGGTTGATATCTATCATGACATGGCGGCGCACCGGCTCCTTCAGCACTTCCTGCCGTGCGGGAAGCAGCGTTACGTCCTCGCAGTTCAGCTTCATTTCCCCATCCCTGACCTTCACTGTGCCCCTGACCGTGAGCATGTTACCCTCCTGCCATAGCCCCTGGGTGCTCTCATAAACCCTGGGCCAGGCGATGACCTCGATACTGGCATCCAGGTCTTCGACGGAGGCGACGATGAAGGGGCGCTTATCCCGGGTGTAGGCCTGACGCACCGAGACCACTATTCCCGTGACCGTCACCGTTTGGTCGACCATGTCCATGTTGATTTCGCCGCAGGAAACGGTGCCCTTTGGAGAAAGCTCTCCGGCCAGTGAATGAAGAGGCTGGGAGAAGTAAACCCCCAGTAGCTCTCTTTCCCAGACGAGCTTCTGCTGGGTCGATACCTCTTCTTCCGTCTGCCCCTGAGCAATACGCAGGGCAGGGGAGGTCTGGGGCAGTGAATCAAACATGCTGACCTGTCCCGATTCCTTTGCCTTTTGTTTGGCCTGGGCCAGGGAGATGTTCTTGTTCAGCGACTCGAGCAGCGTCTTGCGCGTGTCCAGGGAGTCGAAGGCACCGACCTTGATCAGGCTTTCCAGCACCTTCTTGTTGATGTTACGAAGGTCGGTCCGACAGCAGAAGTCCTCTATGGACGTAAAGTCTCCCCCCGCCTCCCGGGCAGACACGATATGCTCGATGGGGGACGAGCCGACGTTCTTGACCGAAGCCAGTCCGAAGCGGATCGTTGCCTCCCCCCGCCCCTCTCCAACTGCCGCAGAGGGAGTGGAGGGGGAGCTCTCAATGGCGAACCTGGTATGGCTCTTGTTGATGTCGGGCGAGAGCACCTTGATGCCCAGCCTCCGGCATTCCGCAATCGTCGAATGAACCTTATCCGTGTTATCGTAATAGGTGTCGAGCACGGCAACCATGAACTCAATGGGGTAGTTTGCCTTGAGATAGGCATTGTGGTAGGCGATGAGGGCATAGATGACGCTGTGGGCCTTGTTGAAGGCGTAACCGGCGAAGGGTTCGATCAGCGAGAATATCTCCCTGGCCAGTTCTTGCGATATGCCCTTCTTCTGCGCTCCCGAGATAAAATTGCGCTCCTCTTTCTTCATCACCTCGGGTATCTTCTTACCCATGGCTTTGCGGAAGATGTCGGCCTGGCCCAGGCTGTAGCCGGCCAGAGCCCGGGCGATGAATATTACCTGCTCCTGGTAGACGATAACTCCATAGGTTTCCTCCAAAATCTCCTTCAGGATGGGGTGAGGGTAATGAACAGGGGCAACACCCTGCTTGGCTCTGATGAAGGTGGGAAGCTGTTCCATGGGGCCGGGGCGGTAGAGTGCCACCATGGCTGCGATGTCGCTGAAGCCGGTGGGTTTGAGTTCCTTGATGTAGCGGCGCATCCCGGTGCCTTCCAGCTGGAAAATGCCTCTGGTTTCGCCGGAAGCCAGCAGTTCAAAAGTCTTCGCGTCATTGAGAGGAATATGTTCCAGATCGAGGGATATCCCGCGGTTCCGGGCGATGATTTCCTTAGCCCTGGCCATGATGGTCAGGTTGGACAGTCCCAGGAAGTCCATCTTCAGCAGCCCGAGGCGGGCGATGTTCCACATGTGGAACTGGGTCATGACGGTGCGCTGTTCACCCCTTCGCAGCAGCTGCAGGGGCACATATTCGATTAAGGGCTCGTGCGAGATGACCACGCCGGCGGCATGAGTGCTAACGTGCCTGACCATTCCCTCCAATTCCGTGGCGGAGTCGACCAGCTTACGTATGTCTGCGTCGCCGTAGTAGATGTCATGAAGCTCTCTGCTTTGCTGCAAGGCTCTGTCCAGGGTTATCGTTAGCTCCACAGGAATGAGCCGGGCTACCCGGTCGACCTGGGCATAGGGCATGCCCAGGGCCCGTCCGGTATCTCTTATCGCCGCTCTGGCGCCCAGGGTGCCGAAGGTGACTATCTGGGCTACGTGGTCGGAGCCGTATTTCTGGTTGACATAAGCGAAGACCTCATCGCGGCGATCGTCCTGAAAATCAAGGTCGATATCGGGGAGTTCCGTGCGTTCGACATTGAGGAATCGTTCAAAGACGAGCCCGTGGGGCAGCGGGTCTATGTCGGTCACCTCCAGGCAGTAGAGGGCGAGGCTGGCAGCCGCGCTTCCCCTAACGCCACAGTAGATGCCCCGTTCCCTGGCAAAGCGAATGATGTCCCAAACGACGAGGAAGTAATCGGCGAACCTGGTCTTCTGGATGACGTCGAGCTCGTGCGTAAGCTGTTTCTTGACTGCCGAGCCCGGCTGCGGGTAACGCTTCTCCAGACCCTGCCAGCAAAGCTCGGCCAGGAAGTCATCGGCTTTCCTGTCGAGGGGCAGTTCGATCTGCGGCAGATGCAGCCCGGTGAAATCCAGCTCCAGCCGGCACATGTCGGCAATGGCTTGGGCATTGTCCACAGCCTGAGGCAGGTCGGCAAAGAGCTCTGTCACCTCTTGAGGGGTCTTCAGGTAGAAGAAATCACCGGCCATCTTCAGCCTCTTTTCATCATAGACAGAGGTATTGGTCTGTATGCACAGGAGAAGCTCATGAGACCGGGCGTCTTTCTTGTCGATGTAATGCACATCAAACGTAGCTACAGGCGGTATGTTGAGCTTGGTCGATAGGGAAACAAGCTCCCGGTTTATCTGTTCCAGTTCCGGCATAGGATGCCTTTGAATCTCCAGGTAGTAATCGCCGAAGACCTCCTTGTACCATGAAGCTGCGCCCGGGAGCTCGTCGGTCCGCCCTTCGAGGATAAGCCGGGCCAGCTCCCCGCGAGCGCATCCGGAGAGGGCGATCAGCCCGTCATGATGAAGCTTTAGAAGCTCCTTATCCACCCTGGGCTTATAGTAGAATCCCTCGAGGTGGCTCTTGGTAACCAGCTGGAGCAGATTGCGGTAGCCCTTTTCGTTCTTGACGAGGAGAGTAAGATGATTGGAGCTCTTGTGGGCTGGCTCCCGGCTACGGCAATCGGTCTCGGCAACGTAGACTTCGCAGCCGATGATCGGTTTTATACCTGCTTCCTTGGCTGCCGTATAGAAATCGATGACGCCATACATAGCGCCGTGGTCGGTGATAGCCAGGCTGTCCATCCCCAGCTCTTTCGTGCGGGCAACAAGCTGAGGGATGCGACACATGCCATCGAGCAGGCTGTATTCTGTGTGGACGTGAAGGTGGGCGAACTTCCGTGGCATCGGTTAGATTATAGCATTTGTGCTGAGAGCGCCAAACTGCTTTGGTCATCGGTATTTTGGGCTTCGATGTTGCTTAGGATGTGGTGCTTGGGATTTAGGATCTGATATCAGGCCCAAGGGTCGTCAGGTCAGGCGGAAGGAGTATCCTTCACCATCTTCCAGACGATGTTCCCGCAGAGTGCGGTTACATCCTCGGTGGGAAGATAGTCGGGGATATTGCCGTCGAATAATACGTTACCCGCGGAAGCAACTTCCTCGTCGCCTCTCCACAGCACCAGGGTTACGGGGACACGCGGGAAAGCATCGATGGTCACCGATGTGTCGCCGTAAGGTGCTTCGTAACCGCCAAACCGCACTGCTGCCTTCATCAACAGATCGGGGTTCTTGCCAAAGCGGTTTACCAATGGAGCGATCACTCTCTGGAAGAATGCCGGGTAGTAGCTAATACCTCCCGGTATCTGTTTGAAGGTGATTAGCCTGCCGGTAGCCGGGGTGCCCTGTGCCTGGTTGAAGTAGTGGAGTATCAGGATCTTGTCTGTTAACGGGACTTCCATCCCCACGGAATCGGGGCTATCCTCTAGCGAAAGGCCGACATCGGGAAGGGTAATGTGATATGGCCGATTCAGATAATGAACAATGATGCTGTTGGGGCCCACGTAGCGGGCACCGCTTCTGTGGCACTGCTCTTCAAGGTTGGTGATCCTGGCCAACTGCTTACGGGCGAGTTGATAGGGAAGCTCAAAACCCTGTTCCCGGGAGCCGTGTGACGGAGAACGGCGTTCTTTCATCATGGGGCTATTTTGGGGCGGGGCAAGAGGCCGGCCGCCTCTACTATCTCGGGCACAACCTCCTCCCATTCGATGGCCATCAGGTGAATACCAGCCACGCCCTCGATTTGACGCACCTGATTGATGATGTCGACGCAAAGCTTGATGCCCTCCCTGGACACCTGCTCCTTGGTTACTCCTTGAAGACGCTCAATAACGCTGTCCGGTACATCCATGCCGGGAACCTTAGTCTTCATGTATCTGGCGGCACCCATCGACTTTATGGGGGCAACACCGGCGAGTATCTTCACCCGCTCATGAAGTCCCCTATCGCGTACCCCCTTCATCCACTCTGCGAACTTATCTACATTGTAGATAATCTGAGTCTGGATGAAGTCCGCTCCCGCCTCTACCTTCTTGGCCAGACGTGTTACCCGGAACTCAAATGGGTCGGCAAAGGGATTCTCGGCGGCGCCGATGAAGAGACGGGGCTCAACTGCCATCTCATCGCCACACTGGAACTTCTTCTCGTCCCGCATATCCTTCACCATCCTGACCAACTGAATGGAGTCGAGATCATAGACACCTCTGGCCGCAGGGTGGTTACCGAATTTCTGGTGGTCACCGGTGAGGCATAGCATGTTGTTTATGCCCAGTGCTGCGATGCCCAGCACATCCATCTGGAGAGCAATGCGGTTTCGGTCGCGGCAGGTCATCTGCACGATGGGTTCCAACCCCTCCTCTTTGCCTATGATGGCAGCGGCCCACGATGCCATTCGCACGACGGCAGTCTGACCGTCGGTGATATTAAAGGCATCTACATGCCCTTTCAGTATCTTGGCCTTCTTTCTGATAACCTCCGCGTCGGCGCTCCGTGGCGGTCCTAATTCGCCTGTGACGGCAAACTGCCCGGACTCCAGTACCCGTTCAAGATTACTTCTGGTCTTCATTGCTCCTCCGGTTGTTTCGCTCATCCCGGTGAGATCGGGACACTCTAGGGAAGCCTCTTTTCTGGCGCTGATGAAGCGGGACTCACATTCCAATTCTTCGGCGTACCGAGCCTCTCCAATGTATGAAGCTGTCCCAGTTTGGCAAGGCGGTCGAAGATCTGCTGCCAGACGCAGGGCATATCGGGATCAACTTCACATTTGCCGGCCTGTGAGCCGCCACAGGGACCGTTGAGAAGGTTCTTGGAACATAGAGCAACGGGGCAAAGCCCTCCGGTATAGTTCAGATAACATTCGCCGCATTGATCACAGTTGAACTCCTTCGCAGTAAGTCCCTGGAAACCGTTCAGATAAAGCGTATCGCAACAGGTATAGACTATCCTATCTTCCAGCAGCGAGGAAACAACTTGAGCGCCTACGCCGCAGGAGAAGACAAGGATCACCTGTGCCCTCTCTATTTCACCGGCATACGCCTTGACGTATTCGTGAACAAACTCCCTGTGGCATAGATAATCAAGAGTTGCCTTGCCCACGATTTCTTCCTTCAAGCTGTCCATGAATTCTGCTGCCTTCTCCACGGGATAGTGAACGTCCCGACAGCCCAGGCATTCAAAGATGAAAAGCCTCTTTGAGGAAATCAGGGGCAGTATCTCTGCCTCAGCCTTTACTTGCACTGCGAGCATACGCCTTCTCCTGTCTTATGAAACTGAGAAGGGCAATCTTGGAAGCGCACATGTATTCACAGCATCCGCATTCCACGCATTCCTCTACCTTGTGCTCGACTGCCTTTGCCAGATCGCCCTTCTTCCCGTAGAAACCATAGAAAAGAGGATAAAGCTGCATGGGACAGACTTCCACGCAACGACCGCATTTTATGCAATCCCTTTCCTCAGACGCCATCACGGGGTGCTTCTTGAGGACAGTGAGACCCGTCGTCCCTTTTATGACGGACGACTCCAGGCTCGCCTGGGGAATCCCCATAATTGCACCGCCCATCTTTACATCGTATTTCTCCAGAAGTCCGTCCACGTTCTCATCAAAGCAATACTGGATGATATCCTTGATCGGAGTCCCTATCTTAACCAGGTAGTTTCCGGGCCTGGTCAAGCCTTCTCCCGATACCGTTATGACCCTTTGAAACAGGGGAATGCCCTTTGCCACTGCCTGATAAATGGCAAAAAGCGTACCGACATTTGAGACCATCACCCCGACATCGAAAGGAAGTCCCTTCGGAGGTGGAGGGACGTCTCTGTCGAGAATTCTCTTGATCAGCGACCTTTCCGCGCCTTGAGGATACTTGGTTTTCAGGCTGACCAGCTCCACCGATGGATATTTGTCTGAAAACCTGCTTAATGCTGCTATAGCCTCAGGTTTATTCTCCTCGACTCCCACAAACACCTTATCGACCCCCAGAATCTTCTGGACTATACTTATTCCGGCGAGAATCTCCTCGGGATGCTCAATCATAAGCCTGTTATCAGTATTCAGGTAAGGCTCGCATTCACATCCATTTACAAGCAGAGTATCTACCGGTCTGGGAGGAGAGAATTTCACGTGTGTCGGAAACATCGCTCCGCCAAGACCCACGATTCCGCTTTCCTTGATTATGTCCAGCAAAGCCTCTTTCGGCAGTGCTTCAAAATCGTCACGAGGTTGAATCGAAGGATGTAATTCGTTCTTTCCGTCATTTTCTATTACTACCGCCAGTTCCTCTCTTTGCGCTGCAGGATACGCTCGCTCCTCTACAGATATGACGTTCCCGCTGATGCTAGAGTGGATGGAAGAGGAAACGAAACCGTCGGCTTCTCCAACCTTCTGGCCAACCTTGACTTTGTCGCCCGGTTCGACTACGGGTTTTGCTCTTCTGCCGGCGTGTTGAGAAAGAAAGATGACCGCCACTTGGGGTTCCGGGAATCTCTCTACCCGTTTGTCCGCAGTTGCCTCCTTATTCTCTAGAGGATGAAAGCCGCCGTAGAATCCTCCGCCTCTAAGCGCTTGATTCTGCAAGGATAGACCGTTCGTAACCTTCCAGGACGGCCTGGAGTAATCTCTTGGTTGAACATATTCTGAGGCGGACTGCTCTCCCCGTTTCTTAAGCCGCTCATGGATTCTTACCCAGGCACAATCAACACTTGAGTTCACCTCACATTTTCCGTCGGTTGCTCCGCCGCAAGGGCCATTCAACAGGCCTTTGGCGCAGTTCGTAATAGGGCAAATCCCTCCCGTCAGATTCAGATAACACTGACCGCAGGCGGCACATTTCTCTTCTTCCAGGGAAATACCGTGATAGCCAACCTCAGCCGGGTAGTTCGGGCTGTGTGGCACTGAATCAGCCAGGGCGTAAACAGGCGTCCGCTCAAGGAGCCTGGCGACAAACTGGACTCCCAGGCCGCAAGAAGTCACCCCTATACTGTCACAACGAGAGAGATCCAGGTCTGAAATTCTCTTTCCAGAGAGAAATTCGTTACAAAGGAAATCAACTTGCGTATGCCCCACGACCTTCGTTCTGTCCGCTCCCAGGGTCTCCAGAAGCTGCGCGTACTGCCCTTCGTCTTCCTCCTCAAACTTCTTGAAACACTTGCCACATGAGAGGATGAATATCCGATTGACTCGTTGGAAAACCTCACTGATTTCTTCGGCGGGTTTTGGTCTGAATTTAGTGTAGTCCATCAGGCGCATCTGCATGTCTTAAGGACCTCACGTGTTAGTCGGCTGAGAAGACCGGGCCTGGCTGTACCTTGCCTCATGGGGTGTCAGTCTTCCCTTCGTGGTTTATCTTCCGGCAAGCCGCCGTATTCTAAACCATCTGGCATCAGTTTCACAAGCTCCGGCTGTTGAGTACTTCATCATAGAGACAAGCTCTCGACTATCTCTTTTACCTTCGACTGGAGCGGAGATTCCTGAGGGAGGTCAGTCACGGGTTTTCCTTTCATCTCCAGATCCGACATATCGGGCTCTTCTGGAATCAGGGCAAGAACCTCGAGGCCAGATTCCTCGATTGCCCTTTTTATCTCTGGAGACAGCTCACCTTTGACGCGATTGACGATAAGCCCGGTTTTGCCCACGTTCGATCTCAATTCCTCGATTAGCTTCTTCATTCGAGCTGCCGCAGTGATACCTCTTATCGTGGGGTCGGACATGATGAGCAAGACATCGATGTCTCTCGTTGTTTGGCGGCTTATGTGTTCCAGTCCTGCCTCGCAGTCCATAACGATATAGTCGTATTCATGGTCCTGCACCAGCTTATCCAGCGAAGTGCGCAGAAATCGATTGGAGGCGCAGTAGCATCCGGGCCCCTCGGGGCGCCCCATGGCTATAAGGTCAAATCCTTTGGACTCTGCCAGCGATTCCACTATCTTGCCAAACAGGTATTCCTGCTTGACGATGGTGGGGCTGAGAGTACCCCTGGAGACATCTTCAGTCATCTTCTCCCGTATTCTGCCTACAGTCTGACTATCATCGAGAGGTAGCCCCAGGGCCTGGTTAAGGTTGGTGCTGGGGTCAGCATCCACGGCCAAAACCAACCCCTTCTGGGATAGAAGTTTGACGATTAAGGCAGCAACGGTAGTCTTGCCTACGCCTCCTTTTCCCGCCATGGCGATTGTTTTTGTCATTTCTTGCTTCTCCTTTTAGGTAACTCCGGTGAAGGGAGTGAGCTAACAGGCGATAGCTTAACCACCGCATTATACTCAGGAGGACAAACTTCCAGGCATGTACCACACTTAGAACACTTCTCCTGATCTATGATCTTGACCTCTCCTTTACCTCCCTTGATTGCTTCGGTGGGACAGGTGAGGACACAGTGTTCGCAGGCTCTATCACACCTGTCGGGAAGGATGTAATAGACAATGAGTTCGGTACACACCTTCGCCGGGCAGAATTTCTCCTGAATATGAGCTTCATATTCGTCCCGGAAATAGCGGAGGGTGGTAAGGACGGGATTGGGCGCTGTTTTGCCCAATCCACAGAGGGAACCTGCCTTAACATCCTCAGCTAACGCGAGGACAAGATCGATATCCTCCATTTTGCCCCGGCCGGCCGTGATGTCCTCCAGAATGTGCAGCATTTGCAGGGTACCCAGGCGGCACATAGTGCACTTCCCGCAGGATTCCCTGGCCGAAAAATCGAGGAAGAACCTCGCAGCGTCGACCATGCAGTTATCCTCATCCATGATGATGATACCGCCTGAGCCCATCATCGAGCCAGCCTCGCGAAGCGAATCATAATCGATAGGGATATCGAGCAGAGCCTCAGGGAGGCAACCCCCTGAGGGCCCCCCTATCTGCACCGCTTTGAACTGCCTGTCTTTAACAATACCACCGCCGATGTCATAGACAAGCTGGCGCAGTGTTGTTCCCATAGGCACTTCGGCCAATCCCGAATTGACCACTTTGCCCGCCAGGGCGAACACCGCCGTGCCCTTGCTTCCTTCGGTGCCGTTGGAGGCGAACCATTCCGCC
The DNA here is from genome assembly GCA_030610855.1 of Dehalococcoidia bacterium. Classification (GTDB taxonomy): domain Bacteria; phylum Chloroflexota; class Dehalococcoidia; order GIF9; family AB-539-J10; genus RBG-13-51-36. Next base: position 42,342 of record JAUWQY010000008.1, on the reverse strand, counting down.
CCCCGCTCGATTATGGATGGAACGTAAGCAAAGGTTTTCACGTTGTTTAACAAAGTAGGTTTATTCCAGAGGCCAGCCTCGGCAAGGCGAGGAGGCCTGATTCTGGGTTCGCTTCTCCTGCCTTCCATAGCCGCGACTAACGCCGTCGCTTCCCCGGAGACGAAGGCACCGGCCCCTGCTGCTATCTCGATATGAAACGCGAAACCACTGCCCATAACATTGTCTCCCAGGAAACCAAATTCGGCGGCTTGTTTCAGAGCAATCCGCACACGCTCGATGGCTAAGGGATATTCGGCGCGGACATAAACATAGCCTTGTTCAGCACCTACGGCGTAGCCGGCAATAGTCATTCCCTCGATAACCTGATGGGGGTCGCTTTCAAGGACAACCCGGTCCATGAAAGCACCGGGGTCGCCCTCATCGGCGTTGCATATAACGTATTTCGGCGTGCCTTTGGCCTTACGGCACTGCTCCCACTTTCGATGGGTGGGAAAGCCAGCCCCTCCTCTCCCCCGCAGTCCGGACTTCTTCAGTTCCACAATTATCTCATCTGGCGATATCTTTAATGCCTTCTCCAGACCGCTATAGCCGCCGTTGGCTATGTAGTCATTCATGCTCTCAGGATCGATATAGCCACAGCGGCGCAGTATAAGGCGAAGCTCGCGTTCATATCTGGGAAGCTCCGGGATATAAACAGCTTCCTCATCGCCTCCTTCAAGGGTGCCGAGGGCAAGCTCGAGGCAGGGGTCATCGCCTGCGACATAACCCGCTACAAGGCGGGGTACAATCTCCGGAGTTACATTGTTATACACGACACGAAGCGAGTCAGGCTTGGATATAGTAACCAATGGCTCCGCATAGCATAGCTCCATGCAGCCAACCTGGATAATGGGGACTTCCAGACCTCGACGCTTCAGTTCCTTACCAAAAGCATCAACTACATCCAGGGCGCCGGCTGCCCGACCACAAGTGGCTGTGCCAACAAGAATATAGTTGCCCTTCTGCAGAGCTTCCCATTCCGACTTTGCTTTATTACTAATCTCCTCGAAAGTCATGTTAAACAAAAGATAGAGACAGAGATAGAGAGAGAGAGAGGTTAGGGGCTCTGCCTCAACTCTTCTCGCTCTGAGCTTCGTGCTTATACGGTATCAAAGCCTCTTCCACCTTAAAAGGCGTTATCTTAGGATGGATTTTATCCTTTATTATTATCACGGGAGCCAGCATGCAGCACCCAATACAAGCGACCCTTTCCAAGCTAAAGTTACCATCCTCGGCAGTCTCGCCTACTTTGATATCTAACTCACGCTCCAGGGCCTCTAAAATAAGTCTACCCCCCGCTAAGTGACAAGCAGTCCCCATACAAACCACGGTGTGGTATTTTCCTAACGGAACAAAGCGAAACTGATTATAGAAGGTAGCAACCCCCCAAACATCAACTTCTGGCATCTCCAGAAAGCTAGCAATCCCCTTCATCGCTTCCTTGGGGAGATACCCCAGTTTTGTCTGGACTGCTTGCAACAGGGGAACTAAATTTTTCCTATCTTTTCTATACGAGCCTAAAATCTCAGCTATTACTTGGTCAACTTGTTCTTCTGTAACCATTCCTTCGCCAGACTCAAGACTATCCCTTGAGTTGCTTAGCAAATCCAGGCAGGAAAGCCCCTATTCCGGTCGTTTCCCGGGGACCAATTATTACCTCCCACTTAAGGTCCAGCGCATCTTCAAGCTCACCTTTGATTCTGGCCACTTTCCCCGGGATAATTATCTTTCTGTGTTTCACCTTATCCTCGATGCCACATTTCTTGACAAATGTTCCTACGGAATCGCCGCTAAACTTACCCGCTGCCCAGGCAGTGAGGACGCCAAGCCCTTCTGCCTCCTTAACGCAGATGTAGGCGGGAACCTTGGTAGCCTCAACAGCCGATGAGACAAGGAAGTAGGTCAAAGCCCAGTTTGAAGTGACAAGGACCGGGGAAGATTCATCAGGTTCTCCCACTTCATAATACTTCTCTTCTACTGCCATGGGGAAACGAGGATCCGTGTAGATATTGAGCCGGTGAACTAGAAGCGGAAGCAGAGAATACTGGTCGAAATCGGAAAAGACGATGATGCTTGCCCACTTGTTTATGAACGCCGACCCCGCTATCATCTCCTTCAACCCGTCTTTGGCTAAGAAGCATGGAAAGGCAATGGTGGGGTAGCCAAGAGGCCTGAATCCTTGCTTCAGTGCCGCCCTTCTGATGAAAGTCTGGTCTCGTATGCCCTCCAGTACGTTCTTAGAACCCGGGTCCAGAACCAGTTCCTCGATCCCGGCATCCTTCAACCTGGTAGTGAGAGGGATCAGTTCTTCGATGTTCTTCCCACGAAGGCCAACAGGAGTAAGGTTGGCTTTGATTCTGGGAAGGGCCTCTTCAATGTTCTCCTTTGTTATGGGGTAAATGAGCGGATGCCTGTCTGCGCATATGTCCCGTGCAGCAAACAGGGCGTCCATGTCTTCTGAGATTAAGACCACGCCCACGTCTGTTGCGTCGTTGACCTTCTTGGTCAGAGCCAGAAACCTATCCTTGTTCCCTGATTCGAAATGAAGTGCCAGGAGGTCTGCCTTTAGATTCACGCCAACCCACGGGAACTGCAGTTCCTTTATCTTCTTTATCTTCTCCTCAACTCTGGCATTGTCCTCTTTGTCTGAGATACGGAGGGTAATGGCGGGCGAGTGGACGAATGTCTTCTCATGGCGGTATACGACTTCCTCGTTCCCGATTTTGACGGCGTTCTCCCCAGAGCCCACAGTAACAAGCTTTATAGGCGGCGCCAGAGCATCCAGCAACTTGTCTTTCACTTCCTCTGAGAGATAGGGACACTTGTCCACGGTGACTCCGCCGGACGCTAGCTTCATGGCGAAGGCAAAACAAGTAGGGAAGCCACAATCTTTACATGGCTTTCTTCCGGGAAGCATCTTTACAATTCCAGAACCTGCAATTGGCATAACAAACCTCCTTCTGCAGCTATCAGTTTTCAGCTTTCAGTTAGCTGACCGCTGACTACTGACTACTCTTGTATTTATGTCGGAAGTTCTACCTCCCCTTTTATCCAGGGATGCCCCACCTTTTCTAAGAACTCTAGAAGCTCGTCCACGTTTTTAACGTCTTCCTCTGTGGCTATCTTATCGTAGAGTCCTTTCGCCTCCAGGGCATCTTTAACCCTTTCCTTTATATCCTTGGGCATCCACACTATCCTGGCCAGGCCACCATCCGCCTGGATGAATTTGGGCGACCTTAGTTGCTCCAGTCCGGTTCCTAATCTTCCTTCTATTTGTTTTCCTCCCGAAGTTTCACCAGCCATGTGGGAAAATGTTTCTCCAACTACAGTTTCGCCCTTGAAGTCTCTGTTCACTACCCCAAAGGCATCCGCTTCAGGAATGTAATATACGATTGCTTCGAAACAGCCGCAGGATGTATGGGGGTGCTCAAATGCACTGTAGAGATAAACTCTATCGTAGGTTCCCAGAGACTTTTCAGCTTCAATTGCATTCGCTCCCGAATATTCCCCTTTTATAGCATCTATAAGCTCCCCCTTTGGTATGGCAAATATGGGCCCATCAGGGTCAATCTTGGCAGCAGCTCTGCCGTCAAACCAGTTTATGGCTCCACAGTTGGCGATTCTATTTGGAGTTATGATAGAGATATGGGTTGGGGCGAAGCTCTGGCATAGAACGCAGCCGTAGAAAGTATCCACATCCTCATCATTCAATGTCCTTGCCCGCTCATCCCTGGCGGCATAAACCTCTAAAGCGTGGGGAAGGAGCTCCTCTATCTTTTTTTCATCGGTGATAATAGTGACCTGGATGCTCTCGATGATTGACATCTCTGATGTATAAAGCAAGATATAAATTTCTCCCAATTCCCGCAGGGAAGTAAAGCCCTTTTTATAGCAGTCTTTATTTATCCTCATCCATACATCCTGCCTCTGATTCATATGATACCAGCCCTCAATCATGTTGGTGAACATATGAATTCTTCTCTCGATGATTGCTTCGGCATCCTTGTCCAATTCCCCTCCGGCAACATCCACCAGAACGGCAATAGGATAGCTACCACCGCCTTTCTCTTCATCGTAAGGCTGCAAATCATCTAGGTCCGGGCCGATAATCTCTACTTTCTCATTCTCTATTTCATCAGGGCTCTTAACTGTTGCTAATTCAAACTTATGTGCTACTTTTGGCCCACCGAACTCGATGTAGAGGTCTTCCTTTCTTATCACCTCTCCTTCATACTGTGGTCCCATATCTGCATGAAATTCGCCTTCCATTTTCCTTTAGTCTCCTTTCTTTAAATTGGCTATCAAGCTTTCTAAGAACTCTTGCCACTTCGCATCCTTCTTGAAATTAGGGAGTGAGTAGTTGGCATGAGGGAAGTAATGCTTGCACAGCGTCATAGTCTTTAAATGAGGTGCGAAGTGCTTGAGTGTAGAAAGACTCTGATTACCAAGGTCCGACCTTATGCCGAACAAGATCACCAGGTCGTGGTTTCCTTCCTTCTTAACTCCCTGCCATTCAGGGTCTTTAAGAGCGTTCGCTATTTCCACGACATCATAGACGCTATCTGGTTTCACCCCAAGCTCCACCACCTTTCCCTTAGTCTGCGCCGTTGCGCATATTGGAATACCAGCCGCTTTAGCTATGTCCAGGGCGTACTCCAGAAGTAGTTTTCCATCAGCCGTAGATGCCAGCAAGAGAGGACCGATTACAAGCAGCGGTCTCTTGGCCTTTTTGATGAAATCGGCATATTCCGCGGCATCTTCTATTAATCTGGCTGATTTTGTGCCCGTTAAGACATTCACTCTATGACGTGGCAGTACTGCACTCATTTTACCCTCCTTTTAAGCCGTCTTTCCTGTTACTAGTGTATCACTGCATCCAGAGGAACCTTAGTGGCATAGGTGCCAATGAGAGTAGGAAGTCCAATCGGCTCCCTGGGCTGCCAGCCGATTTCCTGTAAGTGTGCTCGCACTTCTTTCTTATAGACCAGTGGAATATCAGGATCCCTTCGCACGAAGAGGTGAATGTCTTCAGGAAGACCGGCTCCAATATATTTCTTGTACAGGGAAATATAGTGGTTCAACTTTACCGCCCTTCCCTGAGGGGTATCGTTTCTTCTTATGCAAAGCTTAGCGATCATGGGCATGGCCTTCTCTTTAGTCTCACATACATAAGCCAGGTGCTCAGGTGCTGGCTCCACAGTATCCACAATCTCCCTCTTCCTGGCATCCATGACTCTCCAGTCGTCCTCTTCCTTCCTGGAGAGGTATAGCCTTCTATACTTGGAGGAGTGAGGGCCCAAAACGACAGGAACACCCAGCCTGTTAAACCCTGTGCCAATGGAAGCTGCCTTCTGGGACATTGCCCCCCAGGCTACGCCGCAGGCGCCCACCCGATTAAGGACATAATCGGCCATGACCTCGTAGTTGCCTCTCAAGGGAAGAGCAGCAAAGATATTGGCTATTTTTATTGCTGCCCCAGAGATGTGGGCATTGGAAACACAGGAGCCAATATTTACCACTCCACCAGCATCGAAGTCGGGAGGGTATTTTTCATAAACTGTCAAGCCATCCTTGTCCTTTTTCATTCCGGCAACCATGGCGGCACAACCTGTGAGAACCACGATATACTTTCTTTTGGCGAATTCATCCACCATGTCGGCAATATCATCTATATCGGGGTAGTTAGAACAGCCTACTAAGGCAATAATTCCCGGGATTGTGCCCAGGGTTATAGGCGCACCAACGTTTCTTATCTCGGTATCCATAACCGGACCGCGTCCAGCTCTGCATTTCCAGGTCTCGTTGCCTGCAGCCACCTGCATCAGTCTGAATATAGGAACGTCTCGAGGGCACTCCTGTTCGCACTTACCGCAGCCAATACATTGCAGGAATTGCTGCCTTATTAAGTCAAAGTTACCTTTGGCGACCTCAGTTATACCGTCGCCGATAGAGAAGAGGTTAGGGCATACCTGCTCGCATATGCCACAATTGGTGCACTTCTTAGCCAGCTCTATAGCCTCCTCCTCTGATAGCCATTCCTTCTTCCTCTTAGGAGCGATTTCCATGGCAACTTTAACCGCTACCTCGGCCGCTTTGGGGGAGTCCAGGATAGCGAACTGCTCCTTATTATCCACCATTCGCCTTACTATCTCATCTGGATCCCAGTCAGTGGCATCCTCAAGCCCATACATAGCCTTGTCCAGGCAGGCGATAACTGCTGAACCCACTTTGGCTGCTTCTTGAGGCGTATCTGTTCTGATGCACTGCTCGTCAGTCATTATCACATCGGCAATGCCTGCCCTCATGAAAAAAAGCGCACGGGAAAGAGGACCGACTATTTTGGCTTTGTCCGAATACCTGGTTGTTTCCAGTGCAGTGCAGCACAGGCCACAGACCTCCACCTGGTCTTCAAGGTTGTGTTCCCTGAGATAGTCAATCAATACCGTTGACGTAGCTGGATTGTGTCCTGATACTAAAATTACAGGCTTACTCTTATCTATTGCACCCCACCCCATATCCACCAATGGTGTATCAGCAACGGAAGTGGGATAATTGAATCCCACTATTTGTGCGATATCAGCTACTTCCATGCCTACATGGTCCAGCATGCTGGCATGCAAGGCCTTGGATTCATAGTCCAGAGCGCTTCCCTCTTGCCCCGTATGGCAAGAATCAAGAAGATGCGCAATCTCTTTGAAGACATACTCTAGAGCTATTTGAAGGTCTCCCAGAGTCTCAGGCTTCAGGCCTACAACTGTCCTTATATTTGGTGCTTCAAGCTCAATAAATGTTCCCAGATCTATCTTCTTGTCCGGGCCGTGCCTTTCAATCAAGAACTCCAGAATGTGCCCACCATGAGCAGCATGAGCGGAGCATCCCATCAAGCAGGCGAGAAGTACAAACCTGGCTTGTTGGGTAGCTATATCAATACCACAGGCGCCTCTCCTTCCTTCGGTGAGGTCACACTTACCGTAGGTGCAGAAGCAACACAAATCACAGAATGGCGCGTAAAAAGGCGCATATGTTTTCAATAACCTCATGTCCCACTGTCTGAGGTCGGGAATTTCCGGCATCGGCGTGGGACCTACTGGCTCCCAGGGAATCTCTGCTTTTATCTTTCTATGAATCTCCTCTAATTTTCTGGTTATTTCTTTTAATTCTGCCATTTTTCACCTCGCTTCTATCGTTTCCTTTATTAATTTCAAGGTCTCGGGATGCCTTAAGACAAGGATATTTGCCCCAGCCAGCAAAAGCGATAGCGCTGTCATTCCTTCCCACAGCAATCCTTGTTCCTTATTTTCCTTAGCCTGTTTTGTCTTCCAGCACTCTCCCCCTAGGTCAGCGATAATGGGCATCATTGTCATGTTATCCTTGGTGATTATCCCAATCTGCTTCACCCTTTCCATCAGAGAAAAGCTGTATTCCATACCATAGCCTAATGCTGCGGATTCAGGATCGATAACTATCTTTTCACCGGGGAAAAACTTGCAAAGTTTTACATTTATTTCCTTAAGCAAATTGATGTCCAGAGGACTTAGAGCGCTAGCATTATGTCCATGTTCTAAGAGCGCCCTCCCTACAATCTCATAGTTCTCCTTTTGAACCGGTCCTATAAGGAGATTCATTCCATCGCAAGCCTCGGCAACTTTGGGCAGCACCTCGGCATCTTTCTTATCATCCCCGGAGCCATAAATAATTAGGGGAATGTTTATAGCCTCGGCCACCTTTTTTGCCATGGCTGCCGCTCCGTCCGCAGAACTATCCTTCACTGCCGGGTCGGTGCTTACAAGACGAAGAAACACTGCATCTGCACCAAGTTCCTCACATCTCTTGGCCCATTTCACCGGGTCGGCTATCACATCTTTGAAAGGCTGAGTTAGGTGTTCCGGCCAATCCTGAGGTTCCATATCAAGAATTTCTAGGGCAAACTTTGCCGGATTGGGATTTGAGCCTTCATCAAAAGAATGAAAGGGGAGAATATTCTCTCCCCCAATCTTCAAGCTTTTCTTTTCTTTCCCAATAGTTATCTCTCTAACTGACCCAGTATACGCTTCAATTGGTGCTTTATATCCCATTCCTTATCCTCCTTAACGTTCAAAGGTTGTTTAACAACCCGCCTGTCATTCTGAGCATGGCGAGGAATCTAGCCCCTTCGCTATTGCTCAGGGTGACAAACTGAGCGCTAACTTTCAAGCCAGGCATCGGAGTACAAGGTCTCTCCCATAAGAACCTTGGCTGTCTTAACATACTCAACTTCCTTTGGAGATAGGGAAGAGATGTCTATATCTTCCCCGTCCATGACCTTGCAGATAAGTTCCACAATTTCCGGCATCCCGCCCTTAATTAAGCTCATAAGCTCTTTATCCAAAGGGTCGGCGATAGCAGAATAAAGCCTGTTTCTCCCCAGCATAACCAGATACGTGCGGTTAAGAATCGGCCTGAGTTCATTGGGCACCCCATTAGATACATTGGAAAGCCCCACAGTTGATTTAATCTCGGGCAAAACGTCCTCGAGTATCTTTATAAATTCCAAACAGGCTACGGCGAACCTCTGCCCTTCGCCAGCGGTACTCACGGGAAGGAGTATGGGGTCAACCCAGATGTCTTCATTGGGAATCCCCAGTTCATTGGCATGGGCGACCGTATCCATAATACTCTCTATTTTGGACTCGACGTCTGGAGGCATCCCCTTATCCGTAATCACGGAAATCACGACATCGCAGTTGTACTTCCGGGCCAGAGGGAGCATTTGCTCTTTGGAGTCAGTCTTCCCCGAAGCAGAGTTAAGCAAAGGTCTCTTCTGGCAAGCTTTTAGGCCTGCCTCCATAGCTACAGGATTCATAGTATCTATGGACAGGGGCAGATCGGTAGCCTCCTGAACAGCGTTCACCAACCATTGCATGGTCTCTTCGGTGTCTTTTTTCATGGGGCCGACGTTCAGGTCGATGTAATCAGCTCCGGCTTCAGCTTGAGCCTTAGCTAAACCCTGGATTACGCTGGGGTTTCTCTCCCTGATCGCTGTGGAAACTGCCTGGGCGATGACGTGTATGTTCTCACCTATGATGACCATATGGAGCACCTCCGACTTGCTGATTCAACAGTGCGCAAAAACCAATGCAATATAGCAGCGGAGAGGCCATTTGTCAAATCAAAGGCCTTGACTGAAAGCGACGGCTGGTTGTAGCATTGCATGTTGGTCAGCGTTTCCGGCAGCAACTGGATCGGCACACTGCCGAGAACATATGCTCTGTGGGGGTTACAAAGAGTTAGCTGTGAAACGAAATCAAATGGTCTGTTCTCCTGCAGGAGGTGACGACGATGGCACATCTCGACGAAATCACATGGCTTGATGCTACTGCCCAGGCCGACCTCGTGCGGCGCAAGGAACTCAAGCCGATCGAGCTGGTAGAGGCAGCTATCAACCGCATCGAACGCCTCAATCCCGCGCTCAACGCGGTGGTCACCACCATGTATGAACAGGCGCGCACTGTGGCGATCGGGACGCTGCCTGAGGGGCCGTTCACCGGTGTGCCGTTCTTGCTCAAGGACCTGATCGCCGGCTACTCCGGGGTACGCATGACGTGTGGGTCTGCTGCTCTTTCGGATTACCTGCCCAACCACGACTCTGAACTCGTTGTCAGATACAAGCGAGCCGGGCTGATCATCCTGGGCAAGACGAACTTGCCCGAGTTTGGTATTCTCCCTACCACCGAGTCGCGGCTGCACGGCCCTGCTCACAACCCGTGGGATAGGAACCGCACGCCGGGCGGGTCTAGCGGGGGGTCGGCGGTGGCAGTGGCTGCCGGATTGGTGCCCATGGCGCACGGCAACGACGGGGGAGGATCGATTCGGATTCCTGCCTCCTGCTGCGGCCTGTTCGGCCTCAAGCCCACGCGGGCGCGTAATCCTCTCGGCCCCGACTTCGGCGACATGGGCAGCGGGCTGATTGCCGAGCACGCCATCACTCGAACTGTGCGCGACAGCGCCGCTTTGCTGGACGCTACGGCAGGACCTGATGTCGGCGATCCGTACTGGGCACCTCCGCCCGAGCGGCCGTTCATCCATGAGGTGGGTGCCGACCCGGGGCGACTACGCATCGGCTTCACTGCCCAGCCCATCACGGAAGTGAAGATACATCCTGACTGTGTGAGTGCGGTGTTCGATGCAGCAAAGCTCTGTGCCGAACTTGGCCATGATGTTGTCGAGGTCAAAATGGACTTGCCCGGTCAACTGGTGATGCAGTCCTTTACCTCCGTCTGGTCCGCCCTGGCCGCCTGGTCAATAGATGGTATGACACTTGCGACAGGACGGGCACCAACCCCGGAGCAGTTCGAACCCCTGACATGGGCCCTTGCGGAAAGAGCCCGTCAGCAGAGCTCGTCTGCCTATCTCATCGCCGTGACAACACTGCAACGCCTGTCCCGTCAAGTCGCCCGCTTCTGCCTGGATTTCGACGTACTGCTGACACCGACGCTTGCTCAGCCCCCTCTCCCGCTAGGAAGCTTCACTGCTCCGACGGATAACCCCTGGCAGGCTCTCTTCCGTGCTGCTGAGTTCATACCTTTTACCCCGCTGTGCAATATCACAGGCCAGCCGGCAATGTCGGTGCCCCTGTACTGGAACTCTGAGAAGCTGCCGATAGGCTCGCATTTCGCTGGGCGGTTCGGCGACGAGGCTACGCTGTTTCGCCTCGCAGCGCAACTCGAGGCTGCCCGGCCGTGGGCAGATAAGCGGCCGCCAGTTTCAGCCTGACAGTACGCCCTTTCAGGACCAGAGACATCCTTGCTGTGCGATTGTTCACCTTTGGTATTCGTGATAGTGTATCTTCTAGAATTCGATGCGAAAAGTCGTTTGGGATATGGACCCGGCATTGACGATGCCCTGGCTTTGATCCTTGCCCTGCAGTCCCCTGAGGTGCGGGTTCCGGGCATCACCACGGTGGCGGGGAATGCTCCTGCAGAGATGACCAACATCAATGTCCGCCGGGTGCTGGAGTATCTGGATGCAGGCAGCATTCCGGTAGCGATGGGAGCAGCGAAGCCCTTATGACGCCCAAGAAAGTATGACCGATTCCGTTCGGCCTGAGTCAAAGGCGACCGGGACAAATCGAGCCGGGGTGAAGAAAGCAAGGATAATGATGATAATGTAGCCGGCTGCCAGCAGATACGCGATAGGAACATTGAGTAAAATGCGGAGCATCGACGTGACAACGAAGAAACCGATGCCGATAGCGATGACGTAGATCAGAACACTCTCGGCAATAGCCCCCGGGAGACCTCGTCAACCTGCCTGGTAAGGACGATGACATCGGGTTTGGCGACTGTCGCGGCAAAGCCGATGAGAAAAGCTGTGCCCGTAACCAGGAACAGCGACTTACGTTTGGGGAGTTCGGCACCGAGAGCTTTGCCCATCGGTAGGATTCCGATTTCAACGCCGAGCAGGAAAAGAGTCATACCACCGATTACCATTGCTGCCCCTATGATGAACTGGAGAAAGAGGTGAGTAGGCATCCGGATAACGGCAAACTGGAGTATGACTACTGCCAGAACCAGGAGCAAAATCGCCGCCATAACTTCCAGCGCCCTTGCTTTGATTCTGTTTCGCATAGCTATATTATACCGAAGTCATCGGTAACACCAAAAGAGCAGATTATCTCTGTTGCCAGCCTCAGGTAAAGCAGATGATGCAGTAGGAACGAGGCATCTCAGGCAACATGGATCGCGCTTATGAGTGTCTTGAGGGCTACCTGCAAAACAGAAGAATGGAGTTGATGTATCAGTAAGGTACTGGACGAGGACAAATGCTTGCAGAGTTCATGCGCAAAGTATATTATTTTGCCGGAAGGAGTTGTCCGGTATTATTGAGGTCCGGCATGCCTTCTGAAGGGAGGAGAATTGGCATACGAATACGAGATAAATGAGCTGGCAAAAGGAGAATCCTGGCGCATTTTTCGCATAATAGGCGAGTTCGTGAAAGGATTCGACAAACTATCAGGTATAGAGCCAGCGGTAACCATATACGGCTCAGCCAGACTGAGGGCAGACGATGAGCTTTATGCGCAGACGGAGGAAATCGCCTATCGGCTGGGACAGGTCGGTTTCTCAATCGTAACCGGTGGTGGTCCGGGTGTCATGGAAGCAGCCAACAAAGGTGCGCGCAGAGCCGGGGTTACATCGATCGGCCTGAACATACTACTGCCTGAAGAACAGGTCGCTAACGTCTACGCCACAAAGTCGATGACGTTTGACCATTTCTTTACTCGCAAGGTCATGCTTGTCAAATACGCTGCCGCCTTTGTTATCATGCCTGGCGGCTTGGGCACGCTGGATGAACTGAGCGAGGTACTGACCTTGATACAAACCTTCAAGATTAGGCCCTTCCCCGTGATATTATACGGTGGCGAATTCTGGAAAGGATTTCTGGACTGGTTACGGACTCCTGTTTTGGCCAAAGGGTTTATCTCCGAGGGCGATTTCGATTTGGTTACAGTCTGCGAGACTCCTGAGGAAGTAGTTGAGACCATCCAGAAATGGCATCTTGAACAGGAAGTCGTCGGCAAGAAGGCTCTGCGAAGATAGGCTTCAGACTCCCTGTTGATTGTGGCGGCTAACTCCGTGCATGATCATTATCGTGGATCCCCCCGCGGGAGAGTCAGAGAGAGCGAGGAGTTCGCCCTGATCGTGGCCTTCTCGCTTTGAGGTCGATGGGTCTTGTGCGGGTCAGCGGGAACGTGTCGGCCTTCCTTGGCGGTTGGCTAAAGGTGAAGCCTATCGGCGTGCTGATAATCACACCACCTCCCCCCATATTCCCTGGTTGTGAGATCGTACCAGTTTGACACGGGTTATCTCATTGCTCAGCGAGCTCTCGTTGCTGGCGAATACCCTGATGTAGTTGCCGGTCAGCCCTGAGAATATCCCACTCGCAGGGCTGGCTTCCTGTTCCCATAAGACCGGCACGGTCTGTCCCAAAAACCGCTCGCAAAAGCGGCGCCGGCAGCTTCGAGACAGGTCACGCATGCTCCGGCTACGCTCTGCCTTGACCTTGTCTTTTATCTGCCCGGGCATACTGGCCGCCGCCGTCTCAGGGCGGGGCGAGAAGGGGAAGACATGGATATTGGCAAAGCCAGCCTGCCGGCAAAACGAATAGCTCTGTTCAAACTCCTCATCACTTTCGCCGGGGAAACCAACCATGATATCTGTGGTGATTGATGCCTCAGGTATCGTCTTTGTGATCATATCTACTGCTCTCTGGTATTGGTCCAAAGAGTAGCCCCTCCTCATCCTCTGCAGGACGGCCTCGCTCCCGCTTTGCAGCGCCAGGTGGAAATGTTGACAAAGCCTTTCATCTTGCCACAGGGCGAGAAATCCGGCAGATACTTCGCAGGGCTGTAGAGAAGAGAGACGTAACCTCCGGATGGCTGTATGGCGAAGAATACCCTGCACCAAATCCCCGAGGTCGGCACCATTGTCTCTATAGCTGCCGACCTTTGTTCCGGTGAGGACCACTTCTTTGTAGCCCAGGGCTGCCTTTTGCTGAACTTCGTTCATTATCGGGGAAGCGGGCAAGGAGCGTTCATAAGGCCTTACCTTGGGGACGATGCAATATGCACAGGAGCTATGACAGCCGTTCTGGATCTTCACCAGGCTGCGAGCCCTGAAGGTGGTAGCGACGGGCGAGATTGCTTCGCCCCGATGCAACCTGAGCTCGCAATGACCGGGAGAATTTCCCCCAAGGACGTAAGCGAGTGCCGGCGGTGGCAAGCCTTCTACAATCTCAAGCAGGTGCTGTTTTCCTTCGTTGTCGACCACGAGGTCAGCAAGCCGAGCTAGTTCCTGGCGATTTCTCTGGACATAGCAGCCAGTGGCGATAATCAAGGCGTGGGGGTTTCGTTGCCTGGCCCACCTGAGCCGGTGGCGGGACTTGCGGTCGGCTATATGGGTGACCGTGCAGGTATTGACAACGTAAATATCTGCCCCGTCACCAGGTGAAACAAGCTGAAATCCGGCTCTTCTAAAATGGTTGGCCAGGGATTCTGTCTCGGCCTGATTGAGCTTGCACCCTAATGTGTAGAAAGCCACCCTCATTGCTATGAATTATATTTACTGCGCGACCGAACGGTCAAATCATCACCTGGTTTACGGTTCTTGTGACTAAGCAGCCTCACCTGTTATTGCCAGGAGCCTCGATGGATCGGGGCGACGTGGCAATCTCGAGAAAAGAATGTTACGGCTCTTCGCTGGCAAGGGCACATTTTGCTGGACGTCATTCTGTGATATAGTTGACGATTCCGATCAAGGGCATTAGGTCTAGGTGCATAGTTGAATCAACGAGCTCAATGGAGAATCCTGCCTTCGGCGCCGGATGAATACCTGAATGGCTCTGCGCTGCCTCGTCTGTTGGCTCAACTCCTCTACAATCGGGGTGTTAAGCTGGAGGAGATTGAGCCTTTCCTGGCTGCTGACCACAGACTCGAAGGTAATCCCTTCCTGCTCCCGGATATATCACAAGCTGTGAGCAGAGTCTATGAGGCTGTGCTTTCACGGGAAAAAGTCGCCATCTACGGTGACTTCGACGTTGATGGTGTCACAGCTGTAGTCATTCTTGCCGAGGGACTGTCGAAGCTTGGTGTCGATGCAGCTATCTACATTCCTGACCGCTTCAGCGAAGGCCATGGATTGAATATGGCAGCTATAGAGAAGCTCCATGAACAGGGGGCAGATCTGATCATCACTGTAGATTGCGGCGTAACTGATCTCAGAGAGGTGAAGCGGGCTCAAGAACTGGGGATGGATATGATTATCACCGACCACCACATCCCTTCACAGAGCCTGCCCCGAGCCACAGCTGTAGTTGACCCGAAGAGAAGGGACTCCCTGTATCCCTATCCTGATTTGGCAGGTGCCGGCGTTGCCTTTAAGCTTCTGCAGGCCGTTTTTCACAAAGATAGCAGAGAGAAATGGCTGGCCGGATTACTGGACTTAGTAGCTTTGGCCACTGTTACCGATCTGTCTCCCATGGTTGGCGAGAACCGTTATCTTGTGAAGGAAGGGCTGAGAGAGCTTAACCGCAGCTCCCGCCTGGGAATTCAGGAAATGCTGAGAATAGCCGGATTGAAGGAGGGCGGAGTTGATAGTGAAGATATCTCCTGGACACTGGGTCCTCGCCTCAACGCTGCCGGCAGGATGAACAATGCCTCCACCAGCTACCGGCTACTGGTCACGCGGTCGTCGGAGGAAGCTCGTCTCCTGGCTCTGGAATTGGAGGACAGGAATGCGGAGCGGCAAAGACTGAGCAACCAGGTATTGGGCCACGCGAGAGAGAAACTGGAAGCCAAGCTACACTTGCCGTTGCTGATGGAGGACGACGAAAGCTACTCCGTCGGCGTCATCGGGCCTGTTGCTGGCAGACTGGTGGATGAGTTCTACAAGCCGGTTATTATCGTCAACTCGGGTACGGAGCTATGCAAAGGTAGCTGTCGCAGTATAGCCGAGTTCGACGTCGTGTCGGCTTTGGAGAAGTGCCGTGACCTGCTTACCAGCTTTGGTGGTCATGCTAGGGCCGCCGGCTTCACCGTGCCTCGTCAGAATCTGGCGCAACTGGAGGAGAGGCTTATGAGCCTGGCTACGGATCGACTGGGTCATCTCGACCTTCGCCCCGAACTGGCAGTAGATGCTGAGCTTCCCTTATCCGCACTTGCGGGAGAGACCTTTGGCCTTATGCAGAAGCTGAGCCCTTTTGGTCGAGGCAACCCGCAGCCGACCTTTCTCACCCGGCACGTCGAGGTCACCGAGTGCCGCAACTTCGGCAAACAGGGCGATTGGCTGAGGCTGAAGCTCAAACAAGGCAAGGTAACCTGGCGAGCTGTAGACTTTGCGTCGCAGAGAAAAGCGAGCGAAGTTCCGCCTTACATAGATATTGTTTACAACCTGGAAAAGAGCCGGTGGAACGGGGAAGAGGTGTTGGGTCTTAACCTTCGTGACCTTGCTCCAAGCTAGACATATCAGTAGACTCAATGGCTGACTCCTATCGGGCAGCCAGCTATGGCGAGCTGCGAGAGAGTCTACATTCGTTTAGGCAAGGCTCTTAGCAGTTGCAGAGGGTCTCAGACATTCTCCCCCTCCGGGTCAGGTTGAGAGGAAGGCTGAGACCTGCGCAGTATGACAATGAGCCAGGGCAAGAATACCGCGAGTATAGCTAGATTTATGACCTGTGCCTGTTGAAGCCCCGGGACGACCAATTCGCCAACACGGAGAAACCTTATGCCGAGATCCCCAGCGGCATAGAGGCAGAAGTAGAAGAATAGAAGAGAGCCCGGCCGTCTGAATCGTCCCCGAAATCGCCACACAATGGCGAATGTTACCAGATTCCATAAGATGTGATAAATCTGGGTGGGGTAGAGCGGCACTCCCCAGTACTCGGCAGAAATGCTAGCACGGGGAGTGTATATCACAGCCCAGGGGAAAGAGTGAAATGGGCTTGGCTTGCCAAAACAGCAGCCGTTTAAGGTGCAGCCTATCCTTCCTATTGCCAGGCCTAGAGGTGTCGCGATGGCAATGGCATTGCCTGTACGGAGCAACGTGGAGAAGCGCATTCTGGTTACCGCCATATAGATCAACGCTGCCGCAACGACACCGACAACCATCCCGTTCTGAGCAAGGCCGGCAAAGCCGAGTATGCTTCGAGGGTTTGCTAAGTAGTACTGCCATTCACCGATTACATATGTTAGCCGACCTCCTATGAAGCCACCAACGATACACCAGAGGAAGAGGCTGTAGAGATCGCGCGTGATGCCCAGTCTTCTCGCTTCCCTGGGGACGATGATTATCATCAAGATGACCGCTGCAGCCGTCGTGATGCCGTACCACTTCATTGTCAGGGAGCCAATGGTGAAAGCAATGGGGTCTATGCTGACAGTGAGCACTTATCTTCTCCTTTCGGTTCAAGAAAAAATGGCATTAACAAAGACTTCGGCATCAAAAGGAGCCATATCCTGCAGTTTCTCACCAGTGCCAATATAGTGAATCGGTATGTTCAACTCGTGGCAGATGGCGAATATTATACCACCTCTGGCTGTGCCGTCCAGCTTGGCCAGGAAAATACTGGTAACGTCCACGGCTTCGCTGAAGTGTTTGGCCTGGGCCAGTCCATTCTGCCCCGTAGTAGCATCCATTACCAGCAGAACTTGATGAGGAGCAGAAGGATCCTGCTTGGCTACCACTCTCTTTACCTTCTTGAGTTCTTCCATGAGATTATACCTGGTATGAAGGCGACCAGCGGTATCGATGATCACCACTTGGGCACGGCGGTTGAACCCGGCCTGAACGGCATCATAGGCAACTGCTCCTGGGTCGCCACCGGACTGGTGGGCGATGACTTCAGCACCTGCTTTCTCTCCCCAGTGCTTGAGTTGATCAATAGCTGCTGCTCTGAAAGTATCCCCTGCCGCCAGGATAACTCGCTTTTGCTGCGAGGTGAAACTGTAGGCCAGCTTGGCAATGCTGGTCGTCTTGCCTGAGCCATTCACGCCGACCACAAGGATGACCTGAGGAGATTGCTCTCCTTCACGCAGCCTGTCCTGTGCACTATCAGATTCTTCGCTTCGCTCAGAATGACAGGAAGCGACGGACCCAGAGTGACGAGGAGTCGCGGATTCAGAACTACTGGATGTTGCCCTGAGGGAAGTGAAGGGTCTTCGTGAACACACGTTCAGCAAACTTATCATCTCTTCTTTCAAAGCTTCCCGTACCTGATGGGCCTCTGAAAGCCTGTCCGTTTTCACCCGCTGTTTGACTTCGCTCAGTAGCTTGCTCGTAGTCTCTACGCCGACGTCAGCCGAGATAAGCAGTTCCTCCAATTCCTCCCATACCTCATCCCCGAAAGAATCCCGGTTGAAGATGTTAGCTATCTTACCGAACCACGTTTCCTTGCTTCTCTGCACTCCTAGTTCAGTCTTTCTCAACACATCGGACAAGCTGCCTCCGCAATCATGGGCACCCGTATATGATAGCACAAGTCTGGACGGCTCTTCGGAATGCGGCCGGTAACCGACCGTGTCTCTGATTTGTCATCCTGATCCTGAAAAACGTGAAGGAGCATGTTCTTTGCCCAACGTAAGGCGGAGATGAACTCCGCCACTATCCCTGCTGATTTCCTTGACGTGGCAGTAGCCGGGCGCAGAGGAAAATGGAGTTGCCCCAACTCTATGCCACTAGTTCTTTAAGCAACACTATTGCAGCTGCTTTGTCGAGGGGCTGGTTATTGTTGCCGCACTTCGGGGATTGCACGCAGGAAGGGCAACCGTCAGTGCATGGACAAGCTCCCACTGCTTTCAAAGTAGCCTGCCAGAGTTCGGCTATCGTCTCGAATCCCTTTTCGGCGATGCCAATGCCTCCGGGGTAGGCATCGTAGATGAAAATCTGGGCCTTGCCGGTGTCGGGATGAAAAGCAGTGGAGACGCCGCCAATGTCATTGCGGTCGCACAGGGCAAACAAAGGGAGTATACCGATGGCGGCGTGTTCACAGGCATGCAAACCGCCGCGGAAGTCAAGCCCGGCATCAACTATTCTGGTCATTGCCTTCTGAGGCAAGTCAAACCACAGTGCCTTGGTCGGGAAGTTCTGGGGTGGTAAATCAAGAGGCTCCTGTCCAATGACCTCTTCTGTGAGCTGCCTTTTCCTCTTGAAGCCGACTACCGTGGTAGTAACATCGACATCTCCGAAATGAACCTTCACCCTGTGGCAGCCCTTTTCCTTGATCAGGCTCGTGACCCGGAGGGCGGTTATGTCCATAGACTGAGTATAGTAATCTGCGGTATTTGGTTCCGCCCAGGCAATGTGGCGGGCTAAGTCGAGATCCTTGATGAGATAGGATTCACCCTGGTGGAGATAGATAGCGCCCGGGTGTATCAGAAAGAAAGCAACGGCTGCTTCCACTGTCTCCAACAGGCAACCCTCCCGATGATCAATGACAGCATAGTTTTGCGCAGATGTTGCCCTTATATTCACATCCCGAGCGGGATAATCGATAGAAGGGATCGGATACCATCTCTCACGGTATCTTTTTAACGTGCCTTCTTGTTCCAACTCAGCTATCATGGTGCCGGTGTTAGACCCGAAGAAGTCCTCGTCTTCATCGCAGAGGGGCTTCTCCCAGGCGGCGCAGAGCAGGTGGGGTTTCAGGATATAAGGATTGCCGGGGTTGATTATGGCATTGTCGAAGTTCCTGCTGAAGAAGAAATCCGGATTGTTCATGAGGTACTGGTCAAGCGGACCTTCTTGGGCAATAAGAATACTCAAGGAGCCGTCGACGCTTCGCCCACTGCGTCCTGCCTGCTGCCAGGCACTGGCAATGCTTCCGGGGTAGCCGGTAAGCACGGTCGCCTCCAGGTCACCGATGTTTATCCCCAGCTCGAGGGCGGTTGTGGCGACCAAGCCGAGAAGCTCACCATCGAAGAACTGGCGTTCAATTCGGCGTCTGTCCTCGGGCAGATACCCGGCGCGGTATGGGCTGATTCTGTCTGCCAGGGGGGGAGACAATTGCCCCTGAGTGTAGATATAGATGAGCTCGGTCAGCTTACGAGTGCGGGCAAATACTAGGCTGCGGGTACCTTTCTGCACAAGCGCGCTCATAAGCAGGGCAGCCTCGCTATTGGGGCTGCGCCGACTGGTCTTAGCCTCGTCGAGGAAAGGCGGGTTCCAGAAGGCGAAGTACTTCTCGCCATGGGGTGAGCCATCTTCGACAACGGCTGCAAAAGGCAGGCCAACGATATTACGGGCATGCTCTTCGGGATTGGCAATGGTGGCCGAGCTGCAGATGAATTGAGGGGCGGAGCCATAAGAAGAACACAGCCGCCGCAATCTGCGCAGGACATTGGCCACATGAGAACCGAAAACGCCCCGATAAACATGGGTCTCATCTATTACAACGTATTTGAGATTGCGGAACAATCTGGCCCACGATTGGTGGTGCGGCAAAATGCCCAGATGAAGCATATCCGGGTTGGTGAGCACTATGCTTGCCCGTCTTCTTATCTTTGCCCTCTCATTCTGGGGTGTATCGCCATCAAAGACAGCTATAGCGTCCGGGGAGACTACTCCGCCCGGATAGGCGGTCACTCGCGATGACAGGGGACGAGCGATTTGTTTCAGGCTCCGTAGTTGGTCCTGGGCCAGAGCTTTGGTAGGGAAGATATAGAGAGCGCGGCTATTTCTCTCCCGCAGAAGGGCATCAAGAGTAGCCAGGTGATAACACAGGGTCTTGCCGCTGGCACTGGGCGTGGCGATTATGACATTCTTCCCGCCAAAGATGGCGTTCACTGCCTTTGCCTGATGGCTGTAAAGAGCTGATATACCGAGGGATTCCAAACAGGTCTGAAGCCCGGGGTGGAGTGGGCTTTCCAATTCGCCAGGGGTGGCATCCTGCCGGGGAATACGTTCAACGTGGACAATCTGCTGTCGGTAATCGGGCAGAGCGGCAAGGTAGTGGAGAAAAGCAGCGGCATCCATCAGGGGAATGTTTCTATATCCGAGCCCAATAGCTCCAAATCGGGATAGTTCTGAACGATGAACTTCACCACATTGGACAGGGTTTCGTCGGCATGTTGCCTGTGATTGCTAACGCAGGCTACGCCCAAGGTGACCAACTGCCATAGACTCTGGTTATCCACCTCGGCCACGGAAACTTTGTACCTGTTTTGCAGCCGTGTAATGATGGACTTAACCACTTGCCTCTTGCCCTTGAGTGAATGGTTCTCAGGAATACGGAGCTCAATTCGGCAGACACTGACCTTCATCGTTTTTCTGTCCTAATTCAGTCCCCATTCGTTTCCAGAGGCTGTCCGATTCTTGTCGTTCGTTCAGTTTTGGGCATTCTAGAAGCCTTTCACTTCAGAGTTTTGTAGTGCGACCCTTCAGGGTTGTGCAGCACGAGGCTAAAGCCTCGCACTACATTTTTTATACAGTCTCCTCTTTCCTCTCAAGCGAGAGGACGAGGCGGTTATAATCCCTTTCCAACAATATAGGCAGCAAGGTCGGCAAGACGACAGCTATAGCCCCACTCGTTATCATACCAGGCCAACACCTTGACGAAGCTGCCATCAATGACGATGGTGCTGGGAGCGTCGAAGATAGCGCTGGCTGGATTGCCCTTGAAATCCGAGCTTACCAGCGGTTCCTCACAGTATTCCAGGATTCCCTTAAGCTCTCGATCGGCGGCTTTACGAAAGGCATCGTTAACCTCTTCCGCGCTTGTTTTCTTGCTCAGATCAGCGACAAAGTCAACGATAGACACGGCCGAAGTAGGCACCCTCAAGGCAATGCCATGTAACTTCCCCTGAAGCTCGGGAATCACTACGCCCACAACACGGGCTGCACCGGTAGTAGTCGGGATGATGTTGATGGCAGCGGCTCTCGCCCGCCGGAGGTCACTGTGAAACACATCCAGTATTTTCTGGTCGTTGGTATAAGCGTGTACGGTGGTCATCAGACCGTGAACGATGCCGAAGTTCTGATGAAGGACCTTCGCCACAGGGGCAACGCAGTTAGTGGTGCAGGAGCCGTTGGATATGATATGGTGCTTAGCCGGGTCATATTTCCCCTCATTGATACCAAGGACGATGGATATGTCTTCCTCTTGGGCCGGTGCTGAGATAATCACTTTCCTGGTACCGCCTTGCAGATGAGCAGCAGCCTTGCTCGCCTTAGTGAAAAGGCCTGTAGATTCAATGACAATTTCCACTCCGTGATCTCGCCAGGGAATTTTCGCCGGGTCACGCTCAGCTAAGACCTTTATCTCTTTGCCATCCACTACGATGCGACCGTCTTTGGCTTCCACCTTGCCGGGATAGATGCCATAGTTACTGTCATACTTGAAAAGATGAGCATTGGTTTTGGCATCGGTAAGGTCATTCACCGCCGCTACCTCCAGTTTACCGCTACAGCGCTGGATGATTGCCTTCAGGGCCAACCTGCCGATGCGCCCGAAGCCATTGATTCCTATTTTTGTTGCCACTTCTTTCTCCTCCTTTCCTGTTTTAGACCATCTAATTTTGATTCCCTGTTCGATTTCAGGCATTTTGTAGTTGCCTGATTCATCAGGTCTGGTTGCCCAATTCATTGGGCAACTACATCACTCTAAATACCATCTGTTAGTCTTTAGCTATGTACAAAGAAGCACCCTCCATATCAACATTGGCCACCCTGTCTTCCTCTGTCAAGAGCTTGAGATGGGCGATGGTCTCCGTAACGGCCATTCGTCTGTCCCAGACTGCTAAGTCCTGGAAAGCAGCGCCCCCTTCGCTTGCCCTCCACGGAATCTTCTGAGCTATTCCGTAGGCTGTCTGCAGGCCGCTGTTTAGAGCCCTCATGATGGCTCTATTCCTTTCTTCGTGATGGGCGAGAATCTCGTCAACTCTCAACCCCAGGGCATTGAACACCGGGCCGTGTCCAGGAAGGGTGAAAGTGACCTTAAGCCGCGCCAGTTTCCTAAGGGAAGAAACATAGTCGCCGAGGGGGTTATCGCCGGAATGAGGATTGAAGCTAACATGGGGAGTGGTGTCATACAGAACATGATCGCCGCTGAGAAGGAACTTTCTCTCTCGTTCGTAAAGACAGATATGGCCTGGCGAGTGCCCCGGGGTCCATAGTACTTCCAGTTCGAAGGAGTCGTTGGAAATCGTATCGCCATCCTCCAGCTTCACCTCAGGCAGATCTGTGGTGACATATTTGTTCATCCATAGCGAAGCCTCTCTTAGCTCAGGGAGTTCGTCGCTGGGAACGCCATTCTGCCGAAGCAGGTCTTCGATTTTCTTGAGCAGGTCAGAGAAATCCTTGTACCTGGGAGAGATGAGGGCGGCATCAGCCCGGTGAATAGCAACTTGGGCGCCACAGATTTGTTTTATCTTGGTTGACAGCCCGTAATGGTCGGGATGTATATGAGTGATAACGATCTTCTTGATATCTCGAAGCTTGAGGTTGGCGGCCTTCATCCCTTCCTGGAGCGTCCAGAGAGCTTCCTGGCTGTCCCAGCCACTATCAATCAGTATGTGACCGTTGCCGCCTTCCATTACATAGACATTGGTTTGCCACGATACGCCTGCCGGAGCAGGGGTTTTTATCTGATGAACACCGTTCAATACCTGCATTATCTCGTTCTCTCCAGATTATACAACACCCTTCTGCCGGGATATTCTGCAGCTCCTCCCAATTGCTCCTCTATCCTGAGGAGACGGTTGTACTTAGCCAGTCTCTCGCTACGACAAGGGGCACCCGATTTGATGAATCCAGCTCTGCTAGCTACTGCCAGGTCGGCAATAGTAGTATCCTCGGTCTCACCGGACCTGTGGCTGATAACGGTTGTCCACCCTACCTGCTGCGCCCTTTTTATCACAGCCATCGTTTCACTGAGGGTGCCTATTTGGTTGGGTTTGATGAGGATCGAGGTGGAGGCTTTCCGTGCTATGCCCTCTTCCAGTCGCTCCATGTTGGTAGCATAGAGGTCATCGCCCACAAGCAGAATCTGCTCTCCCAGTTGAGCGGTGAGCGACAACCAGCCTGCCCAATCATCTTCATCTAACCCATCCTCGATGCTGATGACCGGATAGTCAGAGACTAGCCGGACATAATAGTCAACCATTTCCGCGGAACTGAAGGTAACACAGTCTCGGGAGAGGACGTATTTCCCATCTTGATAGAACTCACTAGCGGCCGGGTCAAGGGCGATAAAGAGATCCTCACCGGCCCTATAGCCCGCCGCATCGATGGCTGCCAGTATCAACTCCAGCGCATCTTTGTTAGAGGGAAGCTGGGGAGCGAAACCACCCTCATCTCCCACATTGGTGCTTGAACCCCTGTCTCTGAGCAATTCGCGAAGAGAGTGGTATACCTCGCAACTTATGCGCATGGCTTCACTGAAACTGGCAGCGCCCAGCGGCACTATCATGTATTCCTGGAAGTCGGTAGAGCCGGGGGCATGCCTACCGCCGTTGATGATGTTTAACATAGGGATAGGCAATAGGTTAGCTTCTCCCTCTGCCATATGACGGTAGAGAGGAGTCTCCTCGTAGCTGGCGGCGGCCCTGGCTACTGCGAGAGATGTCCCCAGTATGGCATTGGCCCCAAGCCGGGCTTTGTTGGCGGTGCCATCAAGTTCGATTAGTCGACGATCAATAGCAGCCTGATCTGAGACGGACATGCCAGCTATAGCTGAGGCAATCTCAGTAGTGACGTGTTCTACTGCTTTCAGAACGCCGAATCCCCGGTATCTGCTTTTGTCACCATCCCGAAGCTCCACGGCCTCATGTTTTCCGGTGCTCGCACCTGACGGAACAGAAGCGACGCCCACGGTGCCATCAACCAATACGACCTCCACCTCTACTGTGGGATTGCCGCGGGAATCAAGGATCTCTCTGGCTTTTGTGGTTCTAATACTAGCCATTTCTCCTTCTCTTTCGCTTACTGTGAGCGTAGCGAAGCAGTTTCACAATTCGTGCACCCCCTGGCCAAGCAAGTCGCCTTCTCCACTGCTTCTATCGCACTCTGAACCCTGATTATTGAGTCATCTTCGCTCCCGCTTCGTGAAAATGACCAGGTATTGAGGCCGATGACCGGGATACGGTTCTTCAGGGCATAAGCGATTTCGCTCAGGGTTCCGTAGCCTCCGCCAATGGCAATGACCGCCCGAGCGGACTTCACCACCACTGCATTTCTGGCCTCGCCCATGCCGGTAACCACGGGGATGTCAATCCAGGGATTGGCGCTGCTTGCTTCTCCCCCGGGCAAGATGCCGATGGTCAAACCGTCACTTGATTTGGCTCCCCTGCAAACTGCTTCCATCACGCCACCCAGGCCACCACAGATTACAGTGGCACCTCGCTGGGCTAACAACTGACCGACAGTTTCTGCCAGCTTAGCTTCCTCAGCAGAACAAGCTGAGTCTCCAATGACCGCGATGTTCATATCCCAGTGTGCTTACGAATTATACTATACTACCAGCTAAAGGCTCCAAATGGAATACCTTGAGACTAGTTGAACCTGTTCATCGCCGCTTCTATCCCCTGGGTAAGAAAGCAATCGATGACTTCAGATACCGTGACAACTGCGGGCTCAATCAGCTTCTCTTCCTGAGGTGAGAAGCCGCCGAGCACATGGCTGACTATGGCGTCCTCGCCGACGGATTGCCTTTCCATCTGGGGACGCCCAATCCCCACCCTGATGCGTGGAAAATCCTCACTTCCCAGGGCGGAGATAAGAGAGTTCATTCCCCTGTGTCCTCCCGAGCCTCCGCTCTGCCGCAGGCGAATCTTGCCTATAGGCAAATCGAGGTCATCATAGACTATCAAGAGGTCGCTGAAATGAATGTCATGCTTGCGCACCAAGCAGGCCACGGTTGTGCCGCTGAGATTTACAAATGTCATGGGCCTGGCCAGCAGCACTCTCTCACCCCCCATTTCGCCCATGCCCACTCTGGCCCGGCATTGCTTGCGGTCGAAACGGATGGAGTGAAGCCGGGCGTAGTGATTGAGACACCGGAAGCCAACGTTGTGGCGATTACGCGCGTAAACCCTGCCCGGGTTACCCAGACCAACGATGAGTTTCACTTGATTTCGTTGACATCTTCAACAACTGGCGCCGACGGTATGCCGATGCGAGCTGTCCTCAGCATTACAGTACTACCCTGCGCCAGAGGTTCCTTAGTAGCAGCCAGGTTCGCAGGCCTAAGAGCTAACTGCGATTGGCGAAGCTGTGGATTACATTGCATAGTCTCGCACGTTGACAGCGCCGTGTCCGGCTTCCTTTGGTCCTGCTCGGTTTTTCAGCGCGCCTTCTGCCTTCGTTGCGATGATTCTACCATATTGCATCTCTTGGTTTCCTATTCTGCAGTGGTGTTGGCGGGCGATTCTCACAATGGCCGACTGGTTCTCGGAACTCCAGTCAGCTAGCCTGCCGCTCCTCCGGCCCCTCAATTCCGGCCTGCGGTGTCACATCGAGGAAGCATTCGGCCGGCGCATCGCCGCACTCGTCATGCGGCTTGCATGCCGGGCTTGGATTAGTAGTAGGTATTTGCTAAACTTACGGCGAAAGGAGGCTTGATGGAGACAAAGGAATGGCTTAAAGCGGCCCTGAATGACCTGAGCCGGGCCGGTATCGACTATGCGGACGGACGCTACCTCGACCGCGAGACAGAGAGCATAACGGTGCGGAACGAGCAGGTGGCAGCCCTGTCGCGGAGAGGCGATTGCGGGTTCGGCATCCGAGTCCTCTACAAAGGCTCATGGGGCTTCGCCGCCTCAGCTCGGCTTACGGAAGCCGATGTAATGGAGACAGCCAGGCGTGCGCTGGAGGTCGCCAAGGCGAGTTACTTGACTCAGCGTGAGCCTGTGAAACTCGACGAGTGGCAGCCCCATCGCGGAAGCTACAGGACTCGGTTTGAGGTCGATCCCTTCGCTGTACCCCTGGACAGGAAACTGGAACTGTTGTTTACTGCCGTCAAGATATTGAGGCAGGACAAGCGGATCGCTGTGGCCGAGGGAGAGATGAACTTCTGCCGGACGGAGAAGCTCTTCTTGAGCACCGAGGGTGCCGAGATCACGCAGAGCATCCTGGAGAGCGGCGCGGGCACTGAGGCGACAGCGATCGAGGACGGCGACCTTCAGCGAAGATCGTATCCCGACAGCCTGGGCGGAGACATTGCTACCCGGGGCTATGAGTTCGTGGAATCGTTGGAGTTGGTGGAGAACGCCGAGCGGATACGAGAGGAGGCGCTGGCCCTACTCGCGGCCGAGCCTTGCCCGGTGGGGAAGAGGGACCTGATCATCGGCTCTTCACAACTGGGCCTCCAGATCCACGAGTCCTGCGGCCATCCGACAGAGCTCGACCGGGCTCTGGGAACGGAGATCAGCTACGCCGGGGGGAGTTTCCTGACGCCCGATAAGTTGGGGAATTTCCGCTACGGCTCAAAGATCGTCAATATCTACGGCGACGCTACCATCCCCGGCTCAATCGGATCGTTCGGGTACGACGATGAAGGCGTACCGGCCCAGCGATTCCCCATCATTGAGGAGGGGATCTTCGTCGGTTACCTTACTTCAAGGGAAACCGCGCCCATCGTGGGAAAGAGGAGCAGCGGGGCGATGCGCGCGGAGAGCTGGAATCATATTCCTCTGATCAGGATGGTCAATATCAACCTGGAGCCGGGGGAGCAGGATCTCAGCCTGGAGGACCTGATCGCCGACACCAAGGACGGAATCCTTGTGGCCACGAATAAATCATGGTCGATCGACGACCTGAGACTGAACTTCCAGTTCGGCTGCGAGATCGCCTGGGAAATCAAGCACGGCAAGCGGGTGCGGATGCTCAAGAATCCGGTGTATACAGGGATCACGCCCCAGTTCTGGAACTCCTGCGACGCAATCTGTGGGCGGAGTGAGTGGCGAATCTGGGGGCTGCCCAACTGCGGCAAAGGTGAGCCGCCCCAGACCATGCATGTGGCCCACGGCGCGGCTCCCGCCAGGTTCAGAAATATCGAAGTGGGGGTGAAAAAATGATAGGCGAACAGCAGATTCTGGGACTACTGAAGCGTGTTGTCGGTCGCTCGCCGGCAGAACGAACCGAGTTAGTCTATATGGGCGGGCGAACCGACCTCACCCGCTACACCAAATCGGCAATCCACCAGAATGTATCTGAAGAGAATACCCGTGTCTATGTGAGGGTGGCTGAGGGGAAGCGGCTGGGAGTTGTCACGATCAACAAGCTGGGAGAGGAGGAATTGCTGCAGGCGGTAGCCAAAGCTCTGGAATTGGCACGGCACCAGCCGGAAAATCCCTACTTCGAGGACTTCCCTCAACCAGCCAGTTATCAGAGGACGCAGACATATTTCGAGGCCACGGCGGAGTTCACGCCCGCTGGCAGAGCGGAGACAGTGAAGAGAATCTTCGCCCAGGCTGAGCGGCTGGGGTTCGAGGTGGCTGGGGCCTTCACCAGCGGAGAGGCAGAGGTCGCCATCTTGAACTCCAATGGTGTGGCTGCCTACCAGCCGCTGACCCAGGCCGCGATCACAATCGTCCCCGTCTCCCGGGAGGGCATGAGTCGCTCCAGCTCCTTTTCTCACGATGTGAGAGAGATCGACTTTGAGCGCGTCGCAGCCAAGGCACTCGAGCGGTGTGCACTGAACAAGAACCAGCAGGAGATAGCCTTAGGACAGTATGACGTTATACTCGAACCGGGCTGTCTTGCTGAGGTGATGCAGTGGTTGTGCTTCATTTCCTTCGGGTCGAACTCATTCATTGAAGGGAAGAGCTTCCTGGCAGGCAAGCTGGGCGAGCGTTCCATGGGCGAGAATATCACAATCTATGACAGCGTCCATGAGCCTGAGGCACAGGGACTGCCATTCGACTTCCAGGGCTTCCCAAAGCAGAGGGTCACCTTGATCGAGCGTGGGATCAACCACGGCGTCGTCTTCGATTCTATGAGCGCCAATCAGGCTAAGGCTCAGCCGACAGGTCACGGCTTGCCACCGGGCATGCCGTACGGGGCAATACCTTTCAACATCTGTCTACAACCGGGCGCCTCCTCTGTAGAGGAGATGATCGCCTCCTGCCCGCGGGGGCTGCTGGTCAGCAGCTTCCATTATGTGAACGGCTTTCTCGACCCCAAGAAGGCGCTGATGACCGGGATGACTCGATACGGCACCTTTCTCGTCGAGGGAGGTAAGATCAAGCATGCGGTGAAGAACCTGCGCTGGAACGAAAGCATGTTACGGGCCCTCTCCAATGTACAGGCCATCTCCAGGAAGCGGGAGGTCATCGGTGACGAGGGGGCGTCCTTTGCGGTCATGCCCGCTGTTTATATCAAAGACTTCACCTTCACCGGCGTTCAGAAAGAAGAATCGGGCCCAGCGCCTCGCTGACCTCGTCGATCCCGACCGCGCTCGGTGTCGGTTGAGGGAATCACCCCAACGGGGGTTGATTTTCCCGTATCTGGCTGCGATTGCTTGGGTATCGACCTCGACCAGCTCAGCGGCTCGATCTTCCGAGGGTATCCTTTGAGGCCCAAAGTAGTGCGGGTCTTGAAGAACTGCCTGCGAATTCGCAGGGGCAACTCCCTCGATCCCCTTCCCCGCGAAGCGAGGCCTGCCCGTCAATTGCGGGACCCTGGATTATCTGATCGGACTATGTGACCGGTCCCGTTCCCAGTCCGTTCGGTTCACCCGGTAGATGTAGTGGTGCACCGGCGTAGTGTAACCCTGCATAGACTCTGGAAACTGGTATACGTCTTCGCCAATGCATACCCCGCCCGTAGCCTCCTGCATTTTCACAGAAGCTACGTTATCTACGTTGGGCGTTGCTTGAACAATATCACAGTCGGTGTGAGTGAACTGATAGCCCACTAGGTCACGCCAAACCTCGACGCCGTACTTATGCCCCCAGAACTCCGGAAGCAACTTGACGTCCGGTTCAGCTATGCCTTCCTCATCGGGGTAAGACAGCTTGCACTCCCCGATGACCTGACCGGTGGCTTTCAGTTCTACGACCAGCAACTTCTCAAACTGAGACGTCCCCTGTTTTGAGAGTCTCTCCCGGAGTTCACATCGTGTCACACGCAGGCCATGCGGAAACCCCACATTCCTCTCATCACCTGGGGGTCGGTCCACAGGGCGTAGAGCAGTTCAACATCCTCTTCTGTTGCCGTTCTGACGATCAGGCGCTCCGTCTCGAAAACCAAGCTGTGCCCTGAAGACATGATTCCTCTCTCGTCCCTCAAAAAGATGCTGCAGGCTGCCGCCGCACAATACCCTCGAACGTGGCTACGAAGGCCGCTCAAGACGAGGGAAAGCAAAGCATTGCCTCGGGCCTAACATCAGCCTCTTCTGCATAGTCAGCGCAAGGTCTTGCCCAGGATTTTCCACTCATGCCCCAGGCGGAAGTCCAGATGCCTTATGAGTTCCAGGGCGGCGGGATTTCCTTCCCAGGTATACAGGCAGACCGTCTTCATCCCGTGCTCGTGCAGGAGGTTCATGGCCGTGGCAGTGAGGGCCCTGCTCAAGCCCTTCCCCCGGTGGGGTCGTAGGGTGGCCGCCGGGCCGAGATAGCCCCG
Source organism: Dehalococcoidia bacterium (assembly GCA_030610855.1). Taxonomy (GTDB): domain Bacteria; phylum Chloroflexota; class Dehalococcoidia; order GIF9; family AB-539-J10; genus RBG-13-51-36. The sequence goes on along the minus strand of JAUWQY010000008.1, from coordinate 12,214 downwards.
GTTGGCATGATAGCGCTCGTTATACTCGCCGTCGGAGCAGCCTCTGACCGCGGCGACCAGCTCTCCTTCATATTCCGCCACCTGGACCCAATCTATGCTGAAATCCGGGTCTTGTGCTTTCCATTTGGCGAGAACCCCGGGCCGGAGCCGCTCTCCGTTGTAGGCGGCGTTCGCCAGCCGGATGAGCCGCTCCTCCTCATCGAGCCTAAGGCTGCGGATGATGTAGCCTTCAGGCATCTGGGGCGGGGTCTGCAACCGATCGAGATCGGCGACCATCTGGTACAGGCTGCTCTGGGGGAGATACCCTCTGGCACTGAAGAAGGTGATCCTCTCCTGCTCCAGCGGATCGATTGCCGTGGTGACGTGACCGGTCTTGTTCTCCGGTTCGATAGCGGAGAGCAAGATATCCTCGATCTCTTCATCCTTCGGCCCGGGCCGGGCACAGAGTGTAACAGTCTCACCATACCAGTCCTGGCGGAGATAGGCCAGCCCAACGATCCCGTCCTGCTCTTCGGTGGCGAGCAAGACCGAGCTTGCCACCTTCAGCTCCGCTTGAAGGGATTCGTCAGTGTAGGGGATGAACTCATATTCTTCCCTGTAGGCGTCATTGAGCAGGCTCACAAGCTGCGGCAGGTCGTTCTCGCAATACGGTCGCAGTTTCATATCCTTAGCCTCAACGTCCGGTGATGGAAGAACCTTCTTCGCTATCCCGGTGTGACTGGTTCGCCTCGCTCAGTAGTTCCAGAAACTCGCCTTCGCTGAGAGTCTTTATCCCCAGCTTCTCAGCTTTGAGCAGCTTGGAACCTGGCTCAGCCCCCACCACCACATAAGATGTCTTCCTGGTAACATCGGAGCCAGCCTTGCCACCGCGAGCCTTTATTCTCGCCTCAGCTTCTGGACGGGAGAGGGATTCGAGCTTGCCGGTTAGTAAGAATTCCAGTCCGACAAAAGGCAGGTTCGCCCGTTCGGTCCGCTCAGTCTGGTCTTTCTTCAACCTGACCCCGGCCCTTCCCAGCTTCTCAATAATCTGCCTGTTGCCGTCCTGTCTGAAGAAGGCAACGATGCTTTCAGCTATCTTTGGCCCGATTGAAGGAAGAGACAGAAGGTCCTCCTCGCTGGCTCTGGCGAGATCGTCTATGCTGTCGAAGGTCTCTGCCAGTAGTTCGGCATATTGCTCACCCACGTGGAAAATGCCCAGGGCGAAAAGGACCCTGGCCAAGGGCCTGTTTCTGCTCCTTTCAATAGAATTGAGCAGATTGGAGACGCTCTTATCTGCCATTCTCTCCAGGCTGAGGAGGTGCTCTCTCGTAAGGTAGTATAGATCGGCAGCATCCTTGATCAGTCCGGCCTTGAACAGGGCCCGACATAGCTTCCCGCCAATGCCGTCTACATCCATTGCCCCGCGGCCGACGAAGTGCTTGATCTTCTCCAAAGCTTGAGAGGGGCAGGCAGTGTTGGTGCAGCGATGCATAGCCTCTCCTTGCGGCTTTATCACCTCACTCTCGCATACGGGGCAGCGATCCGGCACAGAGAAAACTCTCTCATGGCCGGTACGGCGGCTGACGACGGGCCCGACGATCTCAGGTATGACCTCGCCCGCCCGCTGTACCACGACCCAGTCTCCGATTCTGATGTCTTTGCGGTGAATATCCTCCTCGTTGTGCAACGCCGCCTGGCTGATAACTACACCGCCTACTCGAACCGGTTCCAGGATGGCGTAGGGGTTGAGGCTGCCTGTTCTTCCCACGTTTATTCCGATATCGTTAAGACGGGTCGTGCCCTGAATGGGGGGAAATTTGTAGGCAATGGCCCATCTCGGCTCGTGCGCTACATTACCCAACTCCTGCTGAAGGGCAATCGAGTTGACCTTCACTACGATGCCATCAGCCTCATAGGGAGAGTCCTCTCGACTCTCCAGCCATCTCTGGTAGTATTCCTTCGTTTCATCAAGAGAACGGCACATAGCGATGTCGGGGTTCATCTTGAAGCCCAGCGATTTAAGATATTGCATGGTTTCCCAGTGAGTGTCAGGCATTGTCTTGCCTTCGGCCCAACCCAGGGCATAGATGAATATATCGAGGGGACGTCTGGCGGTGACGCTGGAATCGAGCTGCCTGACTGAGCCGGCAGCGGCATTCCTGGGATTGGCAAGAAGCGGCAGCCCTTCCCTGGCCCTCTCCTCGTTAAGCTTCCTAAAGCCAGCCTTAGGAAGATAGACCTCGCCTCTGACTTCAAATCTGGGCGGCGCCTCTTTGGGCAGGGAAAGGGGAATACTCCTGATCGCTCTCACGTTCTGAGTGATATCCTCACCATGGTAGCCATCCCCCCGGGTAGCCCCTGTGACGAGCAGGCCCTCAAGGTAAGTCAGGGCCACTGCCAGCCCGTCAGTTTTGGGCTCGCAAACGAGGTCGAACTGGTGTCTGCCCAGAAGATTGCCTGCTCTCTTATGCCAGGCTGCCAGTTCTTCATAGGAGAAGGCGTTGGCCAGGCCTAACAGGGGTTGGGGGTGTTCCACGACTCCAAATGCCTCAACGGGAGGCGCCCCGATCCTTTGCGTGGGCGAATCAAGGGTAACAAGGGCAGGATGCTCTGCCTCGAGCCGTCTGAGCTCTGTCATCAACTGGTCGTACTCTGCATCGCTGATTTCCGGGCTGTCCAGCACGTAGTAGCGACGATTGTGGTAGTTGATCGACTCTCGTAGCTGTTGTATTCTCTGGCTGACCTTGTCCAAGTCGCTCATAAAGCTAATTCCTGTCCATAGTATAGCAAAATCACGAGGCCGCAATGATTTGCGGTTTCCCCATTCCGTTATATTTGCTACAATCAATGCTATGAAACCCGTTGTAATCAGGTTCTTCGCCCCAGTGATGGATGCCACGGTCAATGCTCTGATGAGTGCTGTCGACCAGAGAATGAAGCAGGGAACAAGAGACTTCATCATCCTTGTCTCGTCGCCTGGCGGCTCTGTTGTCCATGGCTTAAGCGCATATAACTATCTGAAAGGATTGCCTGCCTCCATAACCACCCACAATTTCGGCAGTGTGGACTCAATCGGCATTGTCATATACTGTGCCGGTTCGAAGAGGCTATCAGTGCCCCAGGCGAGATTCCTGTTTCACGGGGTTAACGTTCAGTTCAGAGGGGAGCAGAACCTGGACGAGAAACTGCTGGAGGAGAGGTTGGGTGGTTTGAGGATTGATGTGGAAAACATCGCCGGGGTAATCGCAGCAAATACGGGTAAGAGCACGAAGGAGATTACTGACGCTATGATTGAGCGGATGGTTCTCAATCCGGAGCAGGCGCAATCCTGGGGTCTGGTACACGAAATCAAGTCGGAGCTATTCGAGGCAGGAAGCGAAGTAATCGCCATACAAGCTCAGCAACAACCTCCGCAACACCCGCCGCAACACCCGGCGCAACACCCACCACAACAACTGCGGAAGCCGTAACACATTCCAAGCGTTTACCCTGCTACCACCATTTCAAACAAGCAGTATTGATTGCAGAAAGAAAGCCGCGAGCCAGAGCACGGCGACCAGTGTCGATTTACAGTCAGCTGCAATACTCCTTATAATTCTCCGTCCCCTAGCGAGAGAAGGTGAGACCTGTCCTGAACAAAGTCGAGTTCGCTACCTACTGAGAGGATGGACATTCCTCAGAGCAGTATATGATTCCCCACTGCGATTTCAAAGAACGTGTCATGTCGTTACCACAAGGCAATCTGTTTTGATTCCTTCCCTGGAGGTGCCATAGCTGAAGGGCCCTGTGATATACTTCTGGCAAGAATTCGCCGGAGACAGAGATGAATCTGAAGCAGACCCTGGAAGACACCGCTCGTGAGATGCCGCGCAAGGAAGCTATCGTCTTTGGTGCTCAGAGGATTACCTATGGGGAGCTGGATCGAGCTTCTAACAAGGTGGCCAGTGCCCTTGGAGAGCTGGGGATGGAAAAAGGCGACCATGTGGCTATCTTAATGTCTCATAGCCCTGAGTGGGTCATCAATTACTTCGGGGTAATCAAAGGCGGGGGCGTAGCTGTGCTGCTCAACCCCGCGCTTAAAGCGCCGGAACTCAATTCTCTCCTGCGAGACTCCGACTCAGAAATCCTGCTCACTGAGAAGGAATTCTCCCCGGTGGTTTCCCCGATTCTGGCTCACATTCCTTGCCTAAGACGCGCTCTTGAAGTTGATGGCGATTCTTATGCCAGGATGTTGGCTCATAGCTCTTCCACACCGCCCGGTATCGACATAGAAGACGAGGACGAAGCAACCATAATCTATACTTCGGGGGTTGTGGGAAGGCAGAAAGGCGCGGTGCACACACATGCTTCTCTGATGGGGACTCCCCCCATAGTTTCGGCAGGCATACAACGGAAGAGCGAAGATACCATCATAGACCTTGTTCGCTTCTCCCACCTTTTTGGTTTGTGCGAAGTCCTTCTTGGTTCCATCATCACGGGCTCCACCATTGTGGTGATTCCTGATTTCACGCCTAGAGCTGTCCTTGAGGCTGTCGAAAAGGAGAAAGGAAGCATTATCTTTGGGGTACCTGCCATGTACAATGCCCTGGCCATGGTGCGGGGCCAGATCTTGCAGGGACATAACCCGAGTTCGCTGCGGCTGGCCGTTACGGCCGGGGCCAAGTCCTTTCCTGAGCTGATGAAGGCTCTGGAGGATAAGTTCGCCTTATCCCTCTATGAAGTATATGGCCTTACGGAGGTATCAGCCGTCTCCATAAGCACCTTTAACAGCCGCAAACTGGGCACCGTCGGTAAGCCGATTTGTGGCATCAGAGTAGTAGATGACGATGGCAAGGAAGTTCCGCGGGGCGAGATCGGGGAAGCCGTGTTCAGTGCGCCCTGGGTGATGAAAGGATACCACGGAGCACCTGAACTGACGGCTGAAGTCCTTCGGGATGGCTGGTTTCATACCGGAGATCTGGTGAGAATGGATGAGGAGGGCTACCTGGAGTACATAGAGAAGAAATCGTTCATAATAGTCACGCCTTCCGGGCTTAAGATCGGTCCGTCGGAAGTTGAATTCGTGCTGTTGAAACACCCCGGCGTAGCTGAGGCAGCCTACGTAGGTATTGACGACGGTTACGGAGAGCAGATACCGACGGCATTTGTGTCGCTCAAGGAGGGCCGGCACGCCACCGCAAAGGAGCTCTCCGACCTTTGTTACGAGAACCTGGCGGATTACAAGCTCCCTAAGAGGTTTCAATTCATAGAGAGCATCCCGAAAACTGCTTCCGGGAAGATAGACAGAAAGAGTCTCAAGGAGATGCCGATATCCCCGCGCAGTTCACGTACTGCCCACTTATGATTGGACATCGGGCTGTTCTAGAAAGGCCTGTCGATCCACCAGGGGTAGAATTCCGGCATGTCGGAACTGGGTCTCATCGTGAATCTGGGGGGTCTCTTCTCAAGGAATGAGAGAATGCCTTCAGCGGCATCTGCCTGGCGACCGGTCCAGTACATGCATTTTGACTCGAGTCTGTGAGCTTCGACAGGATGGTCAGCGCCCAGCATTTTCCAGAGAAGCTGACGCGACAGAGCAACGGAAATGGCGGAGGTATTCCGAGCGATTTCGGCGGCAATCTCACGCGCCCTGGGAATCAGGTCTTCCGATGCCAGCACTTCGCTCACCAGTCCGAGAGCAAGCGCTTCGTGGGCGCCGAAAACTCTCCCTGTGAGAACCAACTCCGTGGCCTTGCTGATACCGACAATGCGGGGCAAGAACCAGCTGCTGCATGCCTCCGGGACAATACCGCGTCTGGTGAAAACGAATCCGATCCTTGCGTTTTCGGATGCTAGACGAATGTCCATGGGCAGCGTCATGGTAATGCCAAAACCTACGGCTGGACCATTGATAGCTGCAATCAGCGGCTTCTTCATATCATAGATTCTCAGTGTCGTAAGGCCGCCTCTATCTCTGGGCGTCTCCGGAGTGTCTTCCAATCCCCAGGCCCTGTAATCGAAAGTCCTGTCACCTCGACTTAAATCGGCACCGGCACAGAAAGCACGACCGGCTCCGGTCACAATCACGACTCTCACGTCGTCATCCCTGTCCCCTCTGCTCAGAGCATCCTTGAGTTCGGTGTCCATTACAAGGGTATAGGCATTCAGCTTCTCCGGTCTGTCGAGCGTTATGGTCAGGATGGAGTCGGATACCTCGTACTTTATCTCTGTGTATTCCATGAGTCCTTCCTGAGGAAGAATGCGGTGCACCGGCATATGGCGGTGATTCCTTGGTCTGGCATGAATCCCTGCCCCATAGTATATCAGCCCCGCAACGCCGTCAAGCGGTTTCCGGGGCAGTCCGGATGTTGACTTGGTCAGGGCTTGTTGCTAACATCATCAGGTGAGCCGTGCTAGGCGGGGAGCTAGCGGTGCCCTGTACCCGAAAACCGCTATAGCGGGGCTGAATTCTTGCTTGAGGTTCTTGATCGGATAGATTCGTTTTTGCTGAGCGGTGTTGATAGTTGGGTTCTATGCAACCGGGGGCTATGAACCCCGTCAGGTCCGGAAGGAAGCAGCGGTAAGTAGTATTGCCGGTGTGCCATAGAGTTGCCTGGCTGGAGCTAGCTGGTGGAGACAGCTCTCCGCTTTGGGAATCGAGAGTGAGTGCACGGCTTGCAGAAAGCTGAGAGGTAGTGAATATGACGATAAAGAAAGTATGCATTATCGGTTCGGGAACTATGGGTGGCGGAATAGCTCAGGTGTCGGCTCAGGCAGGCTATGAGACGACCATGGTTGACATAAAACAGGAGTTCGTCGACCGCGGCATGAAGATGATTAAGGCAAGCCTGGCCAAATTCGTGGAAAAGGAGAAGATCAAGCAGGAGGAGATGAACGGAGCCCTGGCCAGGCTTCGAACCTCAACCGACATCAGGGATGCCGCCAGAGACGCCGACTATGCTATTGAGGCGGTGTTTGAGAGGGCGGAGGTGAAGCTGCCCATATTTGCACAGCTCGAAGAAAGCTGCCCCGAAGAGACGATTCTGGCTTCCAACACATCGGGGATACCGATAAGCCTGCTGGCATCTGCCACCAGGCGCCCCGGAAAAGTGATAGGTACGCACTTCATGAACCCCGTGCCGTTGATGAAAGGAGTAGAGATAGTGAAGTCGTTGCTTACATCAGAGGACACTCTGAAGGTAAGCCTCGGCTTTGTGCAGTCTCTGGGCAAAGAGACGGTTGTAGTTAAGGATTCGCCCGGATTTGTGACCAACAGAATAGTAACGCTGGTTATGAATGAGGCAGCGAAGTTGCTGGAGGAGGACCTGGCAAGCATAGAGGATATAGACAAGATTGAAAGGTTATCGCACAACTGGCCTATGGGTCCGTTTGAACTGGCCGACCTGGTTGGCATAGACGTTGTGGTAGACCTCCTGGAAGGGATTTACCAGCAGACTGGATGGGAAAGGTATAAGCCAGCCCCGGTATTGAAGAGGATGGTGGAGATTGGATACACCGGAAGGAAAGCGGGAAAGGGCTTCTACCAATTGTTCGGCCGGAAGTAGATTCTGTCGAGGGAAAGCAATAAGCTGCCGTATCTCTACTGGAGAAGACCTTTCGTTAACTGCAATGTTCGCCCGTCGGCGTTTGTCCTTACGGGAAGGTAGCGTAGCATAACTTGGTGTACTCTCGAAGGCAAGGAGCGGCCCGCGAATTCGACGTCAGACCGAAAAAGCGCTTGGGACAGCATTTCCTTACAGACGAAGCAGTATTGGAGCGTATTCTGTCTGCTGCCGAGTTCAGCAGTGGAGACACTGTCATCGAGGTGGGTCCGGGTCCGGGCATACTGACTGAGGCGTTAGCCAGGCGGGGAGCCAGAGTTATCGCCGTTGAGCTTGATTCCAGACTAGTTGCCCTGCTGAAGAAACGCATGGCCCCCTTTCCCGATGTCAAGATCATCCATGCTGATATACTTAAGGTTGCCCCTCGACAGCTTCTGGAAAGCATAATTACTGCCCAAGAACCTGTTCGAGGTTACAGAGTCATCGCCAATCTTCCTTATTACATCACTTCGCCTGTGTTGTGCCATTTTCTCGAGGCGCAGCCCCGGCCTGCGCAGATGGTAGTAATGGTACAGAAGGAAGTCGGTGAAACAATCGCTGCTGCCCCCGGTAAGATGCGACTGCTCAGCGTGAAGATCCAATTCTGTAGCAAGCCTGCCATTATATGCTACGTACCGGCGGCGAGCTTTTACCCCCCGCCGAAGGTAGATTCGGTTGTCTTGCGGCTGGACGTTTACTCTGAGCCGCCTATCGACGTATCCGATGTTGACGGTTTCTTTGATGTGGTTACGCATGGGTTCAGCTCACCTCGTAAACAGCTACGCAACTCCCTGGCCCATTCTCTGGAGATGCCACCGGGCGATGTCGCTCGATTGCTGGAAAAGGCCGGAATAGAAGCTAAACGACGGGCTGAGACCCTTAGCCTGGAAGAGTGGAGGGAGCTATGGATGACCTTTGCTCCCTTTATGAAAGGATTACAGTGCTGACTGTCTATGCCCCGGCCAAGATAAACCTCGTCCTTGAAGTCCTGGGCAGGCTTGATGATTACCACCGAGTCTTCAGTATTGCTCAGACCATAGACTTATGCGATGTCCTCAACTTCCAGTTAGACGGGGAAATATGTTTTGAATGCGATGAAGCTAGTCTGGAGGGCGATAATCTGGTAACACGGGCGGCTACCCTGCTTAAGGCAAGCACAGGGTATAGCCTTGGGGCACGAATCGAACTCCGTAAGCATATTCCCTGGGGTGCAGGACTTGGGGGGGGCAGCAGCGACGCCGCCGCCGCTCTCCTCGCTCTGAATGAGCTCTGGCAATGTGGCCTGTCGCCTTCTGAGTTGGTCGATCTGGCATCCAGGTTGGGCTCGGATGTTCCCTTCTTCATCCATAAAGGCACAGCTTTGATAGAGGGGAAAGGGGAGAAGGTGACCCCGCTGCCATCCTTGCCCTCAACCTACTTTGTTCTACTGGTGCCGCCGTTACCGAAGGTCACAGGCAAGACAAAGGAGATGTATAGCAGATTGGATACTACTCATTTCACCGAAGGCCGGTTCGTTGAGGCAGCCCTGTCATCCTTGAGGCAGGGGAAAATGATTAAGCCTGCTCTTATGTTCAATGTTTTCGAAAAGGTGGTCTTTGATTTCCTACCCCAACTGAACGAATACGGGAAGGCTTTGAAGGAAGCTGGAGCCCCCGGAGTTCATCTCGCTGGCTCGGGGCCGTGTCTGTTCACCTGTTTCTCAGCGGAGGGGAAAGCCCGCGAACTGCTTGCGCACCTCAGACAGCGGGGATTGGAGTGCTACTTGGCACCTTCTCTTCCACACGCAGATCTGGCTGCGGGCCACTAGACGGGCAGGGCAACGTAGTTCGATGGCTATGAAAGAGTCGAGGCAGAAGAAATGGCTTAAGATGGCGCTTTACCTTGCCGTTGTCATTGGTCTCAGCTTCGGCCTTGTCTATTTGTTTCGATACTTGATAACCTATTTTGACATCCCGGTGGAGAGATTAGAGGAGTTCGCCTCCACAGCTTACCTGGCTGTGTTTGGAGTTACGCTGGTATCTAACGCCGCCGTCTTCGTTCCGGTGGCACTTCACGTTTCCGTGATCTTGACAGCAGCGGAGTACTGGGATCCTGTTATTGTAGCTCTTGTAGCCAGCGTAGCTGGTACCCTGGGAGAGATAACTGCCTATTATGCAGGCTACTGGGGAAAGCGAGTCGTGCATTTTGAGAGCACACCGGGATATGACAGGCTTGTAGGTTGGATGCAGCGATATGGACCGTGGGGTATTTTCCTCGTCTCGCTTCAGCCTGTATTGCCAGTTGACGTAGCCGGGCTCCTTGCCGGAGTCTCCAGGCTACCGTTATGGAAGTTTCTCCTGCCCTGCTGGGCGGGGAAGTTTCCTAAGTATCTCTTGCTCTGCTACTTCGGCTTAGTGATATGGAGTCTTCTTCCCCTTCCACCCCTATAACTCCAGTGATAAAGAGAGGGCTAGTCTTTCCTCGTCCGCTTTAGTTCTAACCTCTCCGTCCAGCTTTGCCCTATGTAATCTCTGGAGGATCTCGCCCATCTCAGGTCCGGGCGAGATGCCCAGTCTCTTCAGTTCTTCTCCGTTAAGCGACGCTTTTACATATCGTAGCTTCGTGAGAAACAGTTGGAGGTGGCGCTGTGCTGGTGAAGAAGCCGAGGCAATTGCATTTGCTTCTGTCGCCAGAGGGGCATATTCATGAAGCAGATGATAGATCTCACTGGGTTTCAGTGAAGCCGTGTCCAGGAGCCAAAGAGTGTTCTTGAGCCGGAGCGTGTCGCGCATCGCATGGGATAACTTTGCCGGCATATTAAGACGGCCGAGAAATTGCTCAAGTTCGCCTTCGCCAAACGCATAGATGAGAAGGCAAAAATAGAGGGATGGCAACTGGGTGGGCTTCTTCAGCCGGCGTGCCCTGTCAAATCGCTCGGTTATCCAACCATCGCCTTTCAGGCAGGGGCTTATCCGTTGCAGCACTCCTAGCTTTGCAAGCCGCCTGATGGCGAGTTCCGGCTGCTCTTCCCTGAAAACCAGTTCTAGTTCGTGCCTGATTCGATCGCCGCTTATGGTATCCAGCATAGCGGTATTCCGCTTAAGCAGCCGGGCGGTCTGTGTTTCAAGCTCAAACCCTAGACGTTGTTCATAACGGACGGCCCGTAGAATCCGGGTAGCGTCGTCGCTGAAGCTTTCAGGATGCAGGACACGAATAAGGTGGCGCTCCAGGTCGCTTTTGCCTTGATACGGGTCGACCAGTTCTCCATAATCGTTTGAGGACAGAGATATGGCCATAGCGTTGATGGAGAAGTCCCTGCGGATGAGGTCATTCTTAAGGGTGCCTGGGGTGACAGCAGGCAGTGCTCCCGGTCTGGCATAGGTTTCCTTTCGCGCTGTAGCCATATCCAGGGCAAGATTCTCATATCTGAGCTTGGCGGTGCCGAAGCGGTGGTGGGCAAGCAGCTTTGCCTTACCGGTGTCAGCCACTTGTTGAGCCAGTCTCACAGCATCGCCCTCGACCGTCAGATCAATGTCGAAGCGGAGTCCTGAGTCGAGCGGTCCTGAGCGGAGCGAAGGATCTTCTAGAAGCAGGTCTCGTACTATGCCGCCGACGAGATATACCCTCTGCTCGTTCCTGGCAGCCTGTTCGCTGATATATTTTATGAGCTCCAGGAGTTGCCGGGGAAGATGTTGCTCCATTCGGTGCGCTAAGTTCATTACCCTGTTATTATAGCAATACTTGCGTCTCAGTCGCATGGCGTTATTCCCATCATCGCAGTAAGTCTATATAATTGAGGAGTGACAAGAAAGCTCCTCCGCCCCCCTTAAGATAAGAGGAATAACAAGGGACCTCTTCCAGAATCCCCCTCTTAAGGTAAGAGGGGAAAGGGGAGTTACCAAGCAGAGCCCCGATTTCATCGGGGAGAACCTGTGGAAGAACTGGACTATTGCAGCTAGCAAGGCCGGAGTATTGAGAACCCTTTGACGATTCTCCAATTATTCTGAGCCCCGACTTGCCGGGGCGAAGAATCTCCAGGATCACTCGCCTTCGCTCAAGGTGACGGGGAGTATTATCAAGCATGGAAGACAAGAGCCCGGAAGGGCACAGGAAAAGGCTACGGGAACGATTCAACCAGTCGGGGCTTGCGGCGTTCCTCGACTACGAGATCGTCGAACTGCTGCTGACGCTGGGGACGCCTCGCAAGGACTGCAAGCCACAGGCCAAAGAAGCCATGAAGAAATTCAGGACCCTGAGAGGTGTTCTGGAAGCTCCCTCCGAGGAATTGCAGAAGATTGATGGAATCACCGCCTACAACATCTTTGTCATCAAATTCATGCAAGAGATAGCCAGGGAGTTTCTCAAAGAACAAGTTCTCGATAAGCCTTACTGCCGCTCGTCCAGGGAGGTCTTCGATTATCTGTACCATTCCATGCGAGACCTGAAAAAGGAAGTCTTCAAAGTCATGTTTCTCGACTCCCAAAATCACGTCGTGGATATTGAAGACCTTTTTTCGGGGACGTTGAATGCCAGTGCTGTTTATCCTCGCGAGATCATCCAGAGTGCCGTCAAACATCATGCTGCGGCCCTGATCTTCGTTCACAACCACCCGGCAGGGAATCCGCAACCCAGTGATAACGATAAGCAGATAACACAGGATTTGGTCTTCGCCGGCA
>JAUWQY010000045.1 GCA_030610855.1 Dehalococcoidia bacterium | reverse complement strand
GAGCTCTATGCCGCCGATGCCGGGGTGGAGGATGCTGTGTGGAATATACAGCTTAGGACAGACAAAGTGCAGGGACTGACTCAGTGCAGCCAGTCCACGAATTACATTATAACCGGTGTTAATGACAAAACGGTGGATGTTACCATCACACTTATGACGGTTTGGGATGGTGTACCTTGTGATTACCGCATCGAATCAACGGCTACAGGCGATGGTAGCGGGACTCAAATAGAGGCTTATATTGCCGGTGAAAGCAAGTATGCTGATTATGCCGGCATACTGGAGAACGTTCTTACCAGCCTGGGTGAAATTGATCTCAAGGGGGCGAATGTCACCCCTTCAGAGGGAGAGCATGCCCCGGTACAGTATTATGATGATGCCTGGCCGCCCCCGGAGGAACTCGAGGAGTTCTACGCGCAGAATATCACAGGCGGGACGTCCTACTATGAAGACACTGAAATAGACCTTTACGGCGTTGACATGGATTTAGGGCCGCTATATGTAGACGGCGAACTGGATATCGTGAACTCAAGTAACACTCCCGCTACCTTAACCCTTACTGGAACTATCTACGTTACCGGTGACACATTAATCGGCAAGACTGGCAAAGACTTTACCCTTGACTTAAACGGGCAGACCCTCTTTGTTGCGAGTAATTCTAGTGACCCCCAAAGAGCACTTTGGATAGGGGGGAAGTGTACCATAGAGGGTCCCGGCGTCATTGTAGCTATAGGGGACATCTATTTTGAACCAAACATAGAAGCAGGTATGACCGACCCCATATTCATAATGTCAGTTTCGGGCCAAACCCTTTTACAGCCCGGAGGTGATTTCTATGGTTCTATAGCTGGCAGTGTCGAGGTGGATTTACAACCCGGCACAAGCCTGAATTATCCAGATGACGAAGGGTGGTATGGAGACCTCAACTTCCTTATTGGTGTTCAAGAGCTAGTTCACAGCATTGCTTCGTGGACAGCTACCACTCTAACTCTATAGGAGTCGCGCTACAAAAAGCAAGCTAGCTGCCGGCGTTTGCATCCGCAGGGCGCGGCTAAAGAGACGCCCCACCTCCCTGAAGAAATCGTGAATCTCAAGTCTAAGACACGGGATTGCCACGTCCCGATTGCATCGGGGCTCGCAATGACATACCCTCCGTCTTTGCGAGGAGCGGGATTCCTCGCTTACGCTTGGGAACAGGCTACGCAATCTCGGCCTCGCCTGTCTTTGCGAGGCACACCCCCACCCTGTCATTGCGAGGAGCCGTAGGCGACGAAGCAATCTCGTCATTATTCTGAGGGATTGCCACGGAGTTTACCCTGAGCAAAGGCGAGATTCTTCGCCCTTCGACAGACTCAGGGCTCAGAATGACAACAAACGAAGGGCTCGCAACGACATACCCTCCGTCTTTGCGAGGAGCGAGATTCCTCGCTTACGCTTCGGAACAGGCTGCGCAATCTCGTCGTTCATGCACGGGATTGCCGCGTTCCGATTGCATCGGGACTCGCAATGACAAAAGAGAAAGGCTCGCAGTGACGAGTGAGGGGCGAATACGCCATCACCTTACCTCCCCCCCCCTCATCTGACGTTGCCTCACCGTAACCCTCTCCATCAAGCATCGCGGGAACTCCCGTCAGGAAAGAGGCGATTTATGGAGTTGACAGACCCACGAGGATGGTTCATACTGTGGTATGAATAACCTCAGGAGGTCGTTATTATGGGTAAGACTGCTAAGGTCGCGATAAGCCTACCCGAGCACGTCTTAGCCGCCGTGGAAACGGAGCGTCGGGCCAAAGGAGAAAGCCGGAGCGAGTTCTTTCGCCGGGCCGTTGAGACACGTCTGAAACACGAACGGGAGTCCTCAGCGATAAGAGATTACGTGCGCGGCTACCAACAATACCCGGAGTCAGCTGAGGAGGTTGAAGCTGCTCACAGGGTGGGCAGCGCCGTGTTGGCTGCGGAACCCTGGCAGTGAAACGAGGCGAGATATGGTGGGCGGAACTGGCCCCGCCTGCCAGGAGGCGTCCTGTCCTACTTCTATCCCGCAATGAGGCTTATGCTGTTCGGGAACTGGTCGTGGTGGCTCCGTTGACCACCCGCATCCGTGGCATCCCATCAGAGGTTTCATTAGGAGATGAGGATGGCGTGCCCCGTGGCTGTGTTGTCAATCTGGACACCATCACCACAATCGCTAAGGCCAGTCTGCGTGAGCGATTGACCGCTCTAAGTGCTGAGAAGTTGAAAGCGGTAGAGGAGGCCCTGCATTTCTCTCTCGGCCTGGAACGGTAACGGATGCGTCGTGAGTTAGCGATGATATGCACGTTTTGGCCTCGCTAGGCCGCATGTTCCGAAGGACACTATGATCCTGTGGACTATTCAAGACATGGCAGCCTGGGAACGGTTGCAGCGCACAGGTGTGCTCAGGGGTGACGGTAGGCGGGTTCCGGCATACTATCGCTATGCTTACCGATGGATGTCAGACCAGATGCGCCTGCGGCTGTCCCCTCACCATGCTCGCTTTCCCCTCTGGGGGTGGTATCACTGGCAGGGAATAAAGCAATGCCGGCCGGACTTGCGGGCCTCGGGACATCGGCCAAAGGGCTACCCGGCGTCCGTATTGAAGTTGAGCTTCCCGAGCATAGTGTCCTTCTTTCCGATTTCAACTCCTGGCATTGTGTCCTCAACCATTGCTGTCTATCTATCAATGAGCAAGAAGACGAAAGTTTCGTTCGCGAGTTGGAGAGAACAGGCGTGCAGACATATTCAGGGCAAGATGATGGGAGCGAGAGAGGCGGGCTGGTGTCCGTATTTGGCCCGTCCTCAGCTACCACACTTGCGACACCGCTGCTGCCTTGCCCACGCCGGTAACTCCGAATTCGGGGAACCACATACTAATCAAGCGTATGGCCCCAGGGCGGCGACAAGCCCCACCCCTACGTATTTCGAGGAAATCCTAAATCTCAAGTCTAAGACACGGGATTGCGCGTCCCGATTGCATCGGGACGCGCAATGACACACCCACCCCGTCGTTGCGAGGGTGACGAAGTCAGCTGAAGCAATCTCGGTCCTGGCATTCAGGCATTTGGATTTGAATTGTCATTTAACTCTTGTCATTTGGAATTCGAAAATGTAGTACGAGGCTTTAGCCTCGTGCTGCGCGACCCTGAAGGGTCGCCCCTACATAACCCTGTCTTTGCGAGGAGCCGTAGCGACGAAGCAATCTGGTCGTTCATGGGCGGGGTTGCCGCGCGGAGTTTACCCTGAGCAAAGGCGAGATTCTTCGCCCTTCGACAGACTCAGGGCTCAGAATGACAACAAACGAAGGCCTCGCAATGACAAGAGAGAAAGCGTCGTACTACAAATCCGGGTTTCCGGCGTCTGGCATTCGCGCCTGAGGAGTCGTGAGACTAAGCTGTACCAAGCTCCCATTACCGATGGCCTATTGACACGCACTAGTATCGTGATATACTGGTATCTTGTGCGACTGGAACAAAGCTATGAAAGTTGACCTGAGGAGATTACTCCCACCATACTGCTCGACGATGGTAGCTAGAGCGCGGTCACGAGAGGCGGATTAGCCAATGAGATTGAGTAAGAAGGTCTGGCTTATTGCAGGAATCGCCGTCTTAGCTGTTGTCCTCGGTTTTCTGTTTTCGAGCTACTTCCAGACTGCTGCAGAGCACAGAGAGCTAAGGGATAGGCACACGCTGGCCCAAGATCGCCTGCCCGGACTTATGGCTCAAAAAGCAGACCTGACAAACCAGGAGAGCCAGGCCAGATCATCGCTTGAAACCAGCCAGGCCAAATTCCCCCAATCAGTGGAAAGCATCGCTTACGGTGATGATCTATTTAACATTGCTGACGAGTCTAACGTGCGGATAACCAAGCTCACTGCATCGAGTCCTGTCGACAGACAAGTAGGGGCTATTACCTATTCCGTTTCGTCATTTGTGGTAGTCGTCAAAGGTGACGTGAAGGACGTGCTCGATTTTGTCCACGCCTTGAGGACCACCGGGGATTTCCAGCTCCCGTGGAGCACTCACGTGAAGGTGGTCATTATAGCTTATGGAAGCGGACAAGCTACCATCAACCTGGATATCTATGGCTACAAAAGGTAAATAGAGATGGCTAAGAAAGCTACGACGTTATTTATTAGAGATACCAACATCAACCTGCTGGTAATGAAGGGTAGGCAGGTAGAAAAGTGGGCCAGTTCGCCGCTGGAACCGGGTCTGGTCAGCCAGGGGCTCATCGTCGATGAAGACGGGGTGGCCGAAATGGTCAGGCAGCTATTCAAGCAGGAAAAGGTAGCGATGAACAACGTCATCACCGCCCTGAGCGGGCACGATTCTCTGTATCGTATCATAGCCCTGCCCGACGTTCCTGAAGCAGTCCTCCCTGAGGCGGTAAGACGCGAGGCAAAGAGAACGATACCGACACCTTTGGACGAGGTCTACTTTTCGTACCAGAGCGTTCCCGCTATGAAGGGAGAGAGACGCGTCTTCCTGGCCACTTTCCCCCGCAATTCAGTCGACGCTCTGGTCAGAACCCTGCGTAAGGCAGGCGTCAGGCCGTATATTATGGACCTGGCTCCTTTAGCCCTGTGTCGAATCCCGGATGTGCCCCGCGCAATCGTTGTAAACGCCAGGCTAGATCACCTCGAGATCATGGTTATAGTGGACAGGCTCCCCCAGGTGATCCGCAGGTTGTCTCTTCCCGGCGAGGCTGAATCCCTGGAGGAAAAACTGCCCCTTATCGCTGAGGAGTTCAACAGGACTGTTACCTTCTATAATTCCGGCCATCTGGAAAAGCCTTTAGATTCATCTGTACCGGTGTTCGTCTGCGGCGATATAGCAGAGGCACCGGACACGTGGCAATCACTGGTTGGCGAGAAGGGCTATTCGGCATCACTGCTGCCATCGCCCGTTGAAGCCCCCGAGGGTTTCAACGCGGACCAGTTCATGGTCAATATGGGCCTGGCTCTCAAGGAGCTGATGCCGGAAAAGGAAGGGGCCGACTTTTCCCTGGTAAATTTCAATGCCCTGCCCGAGGTCTATTTGCCCAAGCATTTCTCGATTGTGCGTGTTCTTATCCCCGTCGGTATCGTCGTTGGTATCGGACTTGTTATATTCGGCGTCATCTCTATCGCGCAAACCCGCGCTCAGATCGACTCTTTGCGTCCCCTGGTAACAACTGAGGAAGGCAGTGTTGCCCAATACCAGAGGGACATAGCGACCTTGAAGGGACGGATCGACTCGATGGAAGCTACTGCCGATGAGCTTGATACCAGGATTAGCGCTATGGAGAGGGGACGCGCAAAGATTGCCATAGACCTGACCGAGATTGACACGCTGGCAGCAGGGAAGGTTCGCGTGACCCAGGTTAGTCATGGAGGTAGCTCGGTAAAGGTGAAAGGGACGGCTTCAACACAGGATGACATCTTTGATTATGCCCGAGACTTACAGAAGGGGGGCAGATTCTCGACAGTATGGATTTCCTCCATCACCGGTGACGGCAAGCAGTTCAGTTTTGTTTTCGACCTGATAACAAAGTGAGAGGTATAAGAAATGGACATTTTTAAGTTACTTCGTCAGGGCAAGTCCAGGCTTGCCAGCGATCTGCACATGGTGGTCGGCAGCCCGGCAACGTTCCGCGTCCACGGCTCTCTGGAAAAAGCAAACGGCGTAACTCCACTGACTTCTGAGGATGTGAACGAAGCCTTTCTCCAGATAAGCACCCCTGAGGAGAGGGAACACTTCCACCGCCACCTGGAGCTTGATTTCGCCTATACGTTGACTGATGTCGGCCGACTCCGCTGCAATGCTGCCCAGCAGCGCGGCTCTATCAGCCTTGCCATACGTCTTCTGCCGCCGAAAATCCCCACCATAGATGAGTTGGGGCTGCCCGAGATATGCAAACAGCTTGCCATGAGGCCGAGAGGGCTGTTGTTAGTTACCGGACCTACCGGCAGTGGTAAGAGTACGACGCTGGCCGCCATGATTAACTACCTGAATCACAACGAGACCCGGCACGTAGTAACCATAGAAGACCCCATAGAATATGTTCACCCCAGCCTTAAATGTGCTTTGACACAACGCCAGTTGGGCTCGGACACCCTTTCCTTCGCCAATGCTCTAAAGCATATCCTGAGGCAGGACCCGGATGTCATTCTGCTCGGGGAGATGAGAGACCCGGACACCGCCGACGCCGTCCTGACACTGGCTGAGACCGGCCATTTCATAATGACGACCGGTCATGCTCCCAGCGCTACTCAGGCAATGGAGAGAATAATAGACCTCTTCCCGCCTCATCAGCGCCACCTGGCCCAGTCACGGCTGGCTTCTCTACTCATTGCTGTGTTGTGCCAGGTGCTTGTGCCCCGGGCTGATGGCTCGGGCAGGGTAGCCGCCGTAGAGATCATGCTCGCCAATCCTCCGGTGAAGGCCCTCATCCGCGAGGGCAAGATCTACCAGTTGCCGAACGTGATTCGTACTCATCGGGACATAGGCATGATTTCAATGGACGAAGCCCTGGTCGGCCTCTATCTCAAGGGAACCATCAGCGGTGCAAGCGTGCTCGATTTCTGCAACGACCGCAAGGAAGTGGAAAAGCTCATCGGCAAGGTGGGAGTAGACGGAGCCGCATAAGGCGTCCCCGTTTTCGCTTCGAACTCTCTCCTTCATAACTCCCCTTGCCCCTCTTATCTTAAGAGGGGAACCTGATTCACGAACCTTGACCGGATTCCTGTAGTTCCCTGATTCATCAGGGCCTCGCCAGATTCCTGTAGTGCGACCCTTCAGGGTCGTGCCGCACGAGGCTAATCCTTCACCTGGTGAAGGACTCGTGCTACATCTCCGGATTTTAGATGTCAAAATCCAAATGACAATTTGCCGATTTCATCGAGCATCCGCGGCAAAGCCGGGAGAAGTCTAAATGCCTGAATGCCAAAACCACTCGTGTTTGTCACTTGCGCTTTGAGCCTTACTTGACATCTGACCTCTGTAATTTCCAATGGCGCAGCCTTGTGCCGACAATGTCGCAACGAGGCGGTGCTTGTCCTCACCCACACCACCAATGTCATTGCGAGTCCCGATCCTGTCGGGACGTGGCAATCTCCCGCCCCCACCTAGATTGCTTCGTCGCCTACGGCTCCTCTCAATGACAGAGTGGGTGTCATGGCGTCACTCGCCGGTCGTCATTGCGAGTCTCGATGCAATCGGGACGCGGCAATCCCGATCATAAGAACCCCACCCAGATTGCTTCGTCGCCCCGACTAGTCGGGGCTCCTCGCAATGACACGGTGTGGCGCGTGCGTCGCAATGACGAAGGGGGCGTGTACCCCGCAAAGATGGAAGGTAGGCCCGCATCGCTCTGCGAAGCGCCATCTGGTATCATTTCTATGCACAATACTGGGCAAGGTCTTTGAACGACTTAGAACGACCATAGAGGGATAGCTAAAACCATGAAAGTTAAAGAACTCACTGTTGAGCAGTTCAAGATCCTGATTCAGGAGGCAATTGAGGAGAAGCTGGAGGAGGTAATTGGCGACCCTGACCTCGGGCGTGAACTTAGAGAGGAAATCAAGGAAAGGCTTCGTAGTTCCTTAGCTGCTACGCAAGGTGGTGAGAGGGGTATACCTATTGACCAGGTAGCCAGCGCATCGTACACAAACTAAAATGGCTGTCGCTGAACTTCAACGATCTCACGCCTGAGACACTCACAGGCGAATTCAAGGGATTTCACAGGCTGCGAGTAGGGAGTTATCGAGTTATTAATATAGCGAACCAGGAAGAGCATTTGCTCGTGGTGCATCTCGTCGGTCACCGTCGAGATATCTACAGGCGCTAAGGCTCGCTTTTCGTAGTGCGACCCTTCAGGGTCGCCCCTTTGTCTCATCTGTGGTGCGGCCTCCCACAGTCGTGGCTTTCACCTTCCCGGTGCTGACCAGCGAACGCCGACCGCTGAAGGCCGACCGCCTACATAGAGAAGAGCCTACCGGCGGTGCCGGTAGGCTCTTTCAAATCGCCTGTCTAACCTCTGCGCTTGTAAACTATACTGCTGGTCTGCCCCAAGTGCCGTGGTAGCCGCTTATTCCAGCTAGGCCGTCTGTCCACGCGAGGCCACTCGGCTGCCATCCCAGCCCACCGGTAATCCACCCCCACTCGGTGTCGAACGTGTAGTTACCGGTAAGGGTTCCTGCCATGTAGAGGTTAAGGACACCCGAGTCGGCTGGCCACGCTTCATTCTCCGCGTAGTAAGCCAGCGACGCCGTCTTCACATTCTCGACCTCGGTGTTGGCAGCACTGATTCTCCCCGTAACCATGAAGGCACCCAGATTGGGGATGACCACAGCGGCGATGATGCCCAGGATGGCGACCACGATGAGGAGCTCGATCAGGGTCAAGCCCTTCTGTCCTTTGTGCATCCTTTTCATAAGCGTTTTCATTTTCTTGCTTTGTTACCTCCTATACTTGTTTCCTTCAGGTTTCTGTCCATTAATCTGCTTTTCGTATTGCGCGCCTTCACCTCCTTCTGAATGTCTTCTCGGTTTTAGCTTCAATAGTTTCCAGTATAAGGCTCAGCTTCGTCAGCGTCAATCACCCGTGAGTAATGAGAAGTTAGTACTATTTGA
>JAUWQY010000076.1 GCA_030610855.1 Dehalococcoidia bacterium | reverse complement strand
GCAGGGACTCGGGCTGATAGGTTTGGCCGGCAGCATGCTGGCCAGCCAGATCGGACTGCTGGGTGGGCTCTTCCTCATCCCGAGACTTCTCAGATTTCGTCTTCTGGGGAAAATCGGGTTGGGCTTCATTGCAGTAATCGTGGGATCTGCCTTGATGATGAGTTCCCTCAGCATCGTCTTCCCGCAAATAACCGCAGAAGAGGGTGGGGTGACAGGACGCCATCTGGCAATGGATACGTCGGTGACTATCCAGGTATTGGCCGATGACAAAGAACAGGGCGAGGAAGCAATCAGGGCGGCTTTCCTCGAGATTGACCGAGTCGAGAAACTCATGAGTGCGACAGATCGCAATAGCCAGATTTACGGGCTCAACAACAGCGGAACGCAATGGGTCGAGCTGTCACCCGAAGTCATCTATATCCTGAAGAGAGCTAAGGAGTATGGCATCTTAACAGACGGTCATTTCGACGTTACTGTGAAACCCCTGGTCGATTTCTGGATGGAGGAGGTCAAAGGGTCGGGGAAGATTCCGACGAGTGACGAACTGTCGGAAATGCTCGACCTGGTGGATTACAGCAACCTGATAATAGATGAGGAAAACAACAGAGCAAGGTTCAACGAGCACGGAATGGCAGTTACCCTCGGCGGTATAGCGAAGGGATATGCCGTCGACCGTGCGTGTGAGGTTCTGATGAGCAGAGGCATCGAGGATGCCCTGGTAGATATCGGCGGTGACATAAGAGCCATAGGGACAGAGTCGTGGAGGATAGGCATTCAGGATCCGCGTGGTGCTGAAGGGGTATCGCTGGGAATCATCCAGTTGCAGAACAAGGCCATAGCTACATCCGGCGACTATGAACGATACTACCTGATAGGAGCCGAGCGAGTGCATCACATTATTAACCCGAAAACCGGTGAGCCTGCGAAAGATTCCATAAGCACAACCATTATCGCCGAAGATACCTTAAGTGCCGATGCTCTCAGCACAGGGGTTTTCGTTATGGGGCCCGAGAGAGGAAGCCTTTTGCTCAACTCAATTGGAGTCGCAGGGTTGATAATCGATTCGGAAGGACGGA
>JAUWQY010000070.1 GCA_030610855.1 Dehalococcoidia bacterium | reverse complement strand
GCAATATCAACCACCATCTCGAGGTCAATGACGTTTAGCAGCGGATTGGACAGAGTCTCCAGCCACAACATCCTGGTATTGGGCTTTATTGCCTCCTCAATCCTCTGCCGGTTGTCCATTCTCAGCAGGGTAAATTCCAGCTCAAAGGTGCTCATCACACTCTGAAATAGAGTATAGGTTCCTCCGTAGATATCATCCATCGAGATCACATGGTCGCCTGTTCTCAGAAGATGCATAAGCGTCGTCTCAGCGGCCATCCCGCTGCCGAAGGCAAATCCTCCTTTCCCTCCTTCGAGTTGGGCAATGGTATCCTCTAGAACTTTCCTCGTCGGGTTTGCCGTGCGGGAGTAATCCCAACCTCTTGTCTTGCCCGCATCCTCAAACACGAAATTCGCAGTCTGGTAAATAGGCACAGAAATAGCTCCGGTCGTGGCATCCGGTCTATCCCCGGCATGAATGGCTATAGTCTCAAATCTCATATTCGCCCTCCTTGACTGAATACTGCCTAGCTGCTCTCAACTCCCACCTGCTTAGCGCACGCATGGCCCCCGATGTTCGCCACCTCTCACCACCCTCCTTCCAGAGAGCCGTATCGGGCAAGCGCATCATAGAAAGCTCTCCAAAAGGGATCGACAACAGGGTGTTCCAGTTTCCTCTCCTTTCCTCCTTCCATCAGGATCATACCGTGCCCGGGGTGTGTTAGCTCCCCTACGATTGAGGAGGCAATTCCTTTCTGCGACAAGGCCTGTACTACATCTTGAGCCCTGTCCTCACGGCAAGCGATAATCAATGT
The DNA here is from genome assembly GCA_030610855.1 of Dehalococcoidia bacterium. Lineage (GTDB taxonomy): Bacteria > Chloroflexota > Dehalococcoidia > GIF9 > AB-539-J10 > RBG-13-51-36. The sequence continues at coordinate 1,322 of JAUWQY010000070.1, read as the reverse complement.
CCCCTCGCTAATAGAGGCATAAGGGTCAATGCCGAAATGACGACATATTTCGGTTACACACTCATCGACTACTATCAGTTCCTTCTCCACCCATGCCCCCAAACCTGAGGCTTGGGCGAGCTCAAATAGCCCACCCCATATCCCACATTCGGTGGCATCATGCATGGCAGTAACTCCCTTCTCCCTCACCCCCACGCCTACAGCAGTCATGGCGTCCTCAACCACCGACATCTTATAGAAAACCCGTTGTGCTCGCTCACTGAAGCTTGCTCCAAATTCCTTCTCGATGAGTTTGGGGAACATGGCAGAAAAGATACCTGTTGCCTCTATCGCCGGTCCCTTAGTGATGATTATCTTGTCCCCCGCTCTAGCCATCCTGGGGGTAACATATTCGTCTTTCTCCCCTACACTGAGAACGGTGGCGCCACCCACCATAGGATAATGGCAATTCTCGTATCTGCCCGTATGACCGCAAACAATGGCGATTCCAAGTCTCCGGCATTCCTGATGTACGGTGTCCCACACTTTCCGCAGTTGCTGCTTGGTCATCTCCATAGGAAGATTTAGGTCAATGGAGAGGAATCTGGGTTTGAGACCGCTGGTAACAGCGTCAGAGACGAGAATGTGAAGGGCAAACCAGGCTGCTCTCTCCCAGCCATATTCAGGGACAATGAATACCGGGTCTGTAGTCAGGGCTACTGCTTTGTCTCCGATTTCAACTATCCCCACATCAACTCCGTGCTGTGGACCCACAATCACGCTTTCGCTCTTGGCTCCTAGGCGCGTGAATATCAGTTCATTGAATATTTCAGGAGAGAGCTTGCCAATCTCCGGAAGTTCGTTCATCTCCTACTCCTTTCGGGGGTATTCAAGGAGGCGATTCGGGAGCCTGGCTTCTTGGACACAGAAATAAGGCCGGTCGTGGCATACGGCATATCTCCGGCATGAATGGCTATCGTCTTGAATCTCATATTCCCTCCCTCTGGCAGAGTACTGTTTCTATCGTCAGCTTTTCCTGTAACTCATCCCTTTGTCCTTTGCCGCTCAGCTAGATCCTGCAAGGTCGTGGAATCCAGAACCTGAACCATCACCTCCATCAACTCACTCCAGACATCCCGGCTAGCACAAAGAGCGGAGCGTTGGCATAGTCCCGGATCACTGACACACTCTACCGGTGCAATGGAGCCTTCCAGAGCTTGAATCACCTCACTGAGCTTGATCTGCGAGGGCGGTTTAACCAGCAGGACACCGCCTCGAGCTCCTCTTGTGCTCCTCACCAGACCAGCAGTTATCAGAGGTGCAATCAAATGCTCCAGATAGTG
>JAUWQY010000062.1 GCA_030610855.1 Dehalococcoidia bacterium | reverse complement strand
AGCCGGGGGGTGGCCTGCCCACGGCCGCGATGTCCGGTCGCAATGTAACACAGATAATCTGCAAAAAGGATAATAGGCAATTCGTGACAACGATGCCGTGATGTTGACCCCTGCTCATCCTGGGCAGTGGGAGTGCAAGGGAAACCACTACGAAAAAGCTGGAATCACTTCTACTTACCCTTCAATCTGGTGGAAAGTGCACATTATCGACCTTTGTGCATCGCAAATGTCAAGGAAGAATCTCGCAGGAACCTCATTCCCTGAAGTGACCAGTAGGCTACCTTCGTGGCAGCAAAGATGGGTGAAGTTATTAACCTTCTCTAAGCGGTCTGAACTTATAGAGCCTCTTCTCCTTCTCGACAAGTGTGAAGAGCTTGGCACTTTCAATAATACCCAGGAATTTAGCCTCTTTCATTTCGTGCTCATCTATGGCTAGAATGCCGTCCGCTTTCAGAATCCTGGCTGCTTCCTTTAGACAACCAATTTTGTCAAACTCGTGGAATGCATCGTTTATAAAGATAAGGTCTATTGCTTTATCCGCTAACTGCGTTGCACAACAATCTGCATGCATGACGCTTACGTTCTTGTGGCCTCCTATTGTTGCCCTAGCTGCCACAATTGCTGTGTGTAAGGGATGAATATCTAAGGCGTGCACTTTGCCTTATGGCCCTAGTACCCTCGCGGCGAGAAAGACGAAACGACCAGGACCGCAGCCAAGGTCAACAATTACCTGCCCCTCTTTAACCCCAGCTTTCTTCAGCCTCTCCCTTCGTTTTCTAGGCGTCTCATATATCGTGAATATCCACGTCCAAAACATGAAAATCATGAAAAGATACGACGCGACACCAGGCATCGGCTTATGACATGCGTATTTCATAATCAGGTAGGGAATGATCGCCGCTACCAGCAGTGCCACGACCCCGATCAAGACCCAGTGCCAAGTCTCCATTACATTGACCTTCTTATCCCAAGTTTCTTATTGCTATTGTAGCGCGACTTCACCAACATGACAATCGCACCCGATAAACAGCCGAACTGGCATGTTCCCCTCGCTGTACATTTCGCTACATTGTGCAATACTGAAATGCGGTGACATTCTGGGGACATGATACCTAATCTGTAAGTAGGCCTGATTGGTATGGTGTTCCTGACATTCATACTGCAGAACAACTCCGATCCTATGAGGGTCTTCTGTTAGAGGCTGGTTAGGGGTACAATTGGGTTTGGGGTGAGAATATTAAGTATACTGTTTACAGGAATTATGAGAAAGCTGCCAATCCAGCCCAAGCAGCTTGGGAAAGCAACAATAAGGCACACAAAAGCAAGGAGAGGGAGACTTCCGAGGAAGCTATTGATGAGTTCAGTAAGCAATGGAGCAAGCATTACGGGATAGAAGCAGAAACGATTTTCCTGCCCAGATTGTGTGGGGACGACGATAAAATCCCAATCTGCGTGGATGGAGGCAGATTGTCCTAGTGTATGAAACCACTCCAGAGAGCAGCAAAGAAAGGAAGATGAAACATGGAAGACTTGCCAAAGGGATTGGCAGCATCTGATGCAGGCAAAATAGCGGAGAAGTTGGGGTCGATTTCTGCAGGTAAGGTATTGGATGTCGGCACAGCACGAGGGGGGTTCATTGATACTCTCATCAAGACTCTGAAGGCGTACGATTCCTTTGTCGGAATAGACTATTGTCCTTCAGGCGAATCAAGAGAAGATATGGAATCTGCCGAAAAACGGTTTGAAGGAAAGGCCGTGCAGTTTCTTCAGATGAACGCCGAGAATCTACGGTTCGAAGACGAGTCTTTCGACACCGTTTGCATATCCCATGCCCTGCATCATCTTGCAGGTATAAATATGGTTGTGACCGAGATGAAGCGTGTGCTCAAGAAGGGTGGCAATTTCATACTTCAGGAGGTGTACTGCGATGGAGAGCAAACAGAGGCACAAAAGGCAGATGAACTTGAGCATGAGTGGGAGGCACGAATCGACTCCTTGCTCGGCATCACTCATAATAAGACACTAACAGCACAGGAAATCAGCGACATTGCCAACGGTTTGAAGTTGAGCGAGATCGAGATTTTTGATTCTACGCATCCCGTCGATTGCCTGTTCTGCGAGAAAAAACATCAGTGCGAAGATCCAAGGAACCAGGCAACATTTCACGAAGCCATAAAGGACATTGACGATGGAATCAAGAGAATCGAGAACCATCCAGATCTGCAAACTCGAATGCGCCTGACGGAAGAAGGAAAGAAGGTCAAGGAAGCAATAGCAAAATCTGGCGCGTCACCTGCCTCATATTTGTTTGTTATTGGAAAAAAATGACCCGTTTTGGTTGGGGTGAAGCTTACTCTCAAATCTGCAAAATATCAGTGGCTGAGCTTGTTCGGCGGAGACGAGAACCTATAATTATGGAGGATTTGTCGAGTGTTTCTAACCCTAGAAAAAGAGAAAACAAAGCTAATATGTCCGAAATGTCTCATTTCCTGCCTCTACAGAAAAGGATGAATTCTATGGCGAAGAAGAGATGACTATCGTGCGATGGGACCGGAAGCTTAGCTTACATTAGAGAGCTTACGAGGGTTAGCTCAACAATCTGAGTGTTTGTTACCTGAATCAAGGCAACAACCTGCAGTTTCGTGACATCAGTCAGGACTATTTACTCTCATTTCATAGAGGTTGATTAATCACTCGAGCTTCCAACCGAGTCTTGAGTATAAGGCTGTACCGGCAAGGAGAAGTGCGAAAGAAAGAGCTATAGTGAGAGCTATCTGGC
>JAUWQY010000004.1 GCA_030610855.1 Dehalococcoidia bacterium | reverse complement strand
GGTCTGAACCCAGCTCGCGTGCCGCTTTAATGGGCGAACAGCCCAACCCTTGGGACCTGCTTCAGCCCCAGGATGCGACGAGCCGACATCGAGGTGCCAACCCTTGCCGTCGATATGAACTCTTGGGCAAGATAAGCCTGTTATCCCCGGGGTAGCTTTTATCCGTTAAGCCACGGCCCTTCCACACGGTACCGTGGGATCACTTTGCCCGACTTTCGTCCCTGCTCGACTTGTAGGTCTCACAGTCAAGCCCCCTTATGCCAATGCACTCTACAGGTGGTTTCCATCCACCTTGAGGGGACCTTTGGACGCCTCCGTTACCTTTTAGGAGGCGACCGCCCCAGTCAAACTACCCACCAGACACTGTCCCCTAGCTTGCTCTAGGGTTAGAGGCTAAACTCATCAAGAGTGGTATTTCAACAGCGGCTCCACCGCGGCTAGCGCCCCGGCGTCAAAGCCTCCCACCTATCCTACACATGATGAGCCCAGACTCAGTGCCAAGCTATAGTAAAGCTCCACGGGGTCTTTTTGTCCTGTCGCGGGTAACCCGCATCTTTACGGGTACTTCAATTTCGCCGAGTCCCTCGTTGAGACAGCGCCCAAGTCGTTACACCTTTCGTGCAGGTCGGAACTTACCCGACAAGGGATTTCGCTACCTTAGGACCGTTATAGTTACGGCCGCCGTTCACCAGGGCTTCAGTTCAAAGCTTCTCCCGACAAGTCGGAATAACCTCTCTCCTTAACCTTCTGGCACTGGGCAGGTATCAGCCTCTATATTTCAGCTTTTTCGCTTTAGCAGAGACCTGTGTTTTTGTTAAACAGTCGCCTGGGCCAATTTTGTGTCCCCCGACAAAGTCGGGGCCCCCTTCTCCCTAAGTTACGGGGTTAGATTGCCGAGTTCCTTAACGAGGGTTATCTCGAACACCTTGGGACATTTATCCCCACCTACCAGTGGCGGTTTGCGGTACAGGCGCTTAGCCTTTTAGCAACGAGGCTTTTCTTGACAGTGTAGGATCAGTTGAGTTTTGTCGGGTTGCCCCTCAAATTCTCCCTTCCCTCAGCTTAATATCAGAGTGGATTTGCCTGCCCTGATGCACCTTGAGTTGGAAACACACCATGTCCATTAGGCATGCTCAACCTACCTTACTGTGTCCCCCCTTTGCCTTAAAACAAAAGCCAAGCGGTGCAGGACTATTAACCTGCTGTCCATCGCTTACCCCATTAGGGTTCAGCTTAGGCCTGACTAACCCTACGCCGATAAACGTTGCATAGGAAACCTTAGGTTTACGGTGGGTATGATTTTCACATACCTTTACGCTACTCATACCGACATTCTCACTTGTCATTGCTCCACAATGGCTCACACCACAGCTTCACAGCCATGACAACGCTCCCCTACCTATCGCCTTTTCAGGCGATACCATAGCTTCGGTAACAGACTTGAGCCCCGTTAAATTATCGGCGCAGTATCACTCGACCAGTGTGCTATTACGCACTCTTTAAAGGATGGCTGCTTCTGAGCCAACCTCCTGGCTGTTTCTGCGACACAACTTCCTTTTCCACTTAGCCTGCGTTTAGGGACCTTAGCTGATGGTCTGGGCTGTTTCCCTTTCGACTATGGAGCTTAGCCCCCACAGTCTCACTCCCAGGGTCACATCCGCGGCATTCGCAGTTTGGTTGAGTTCGGTAACCTCACGGTCCCTGGCTCATCCAGAGCTCTACCTCCGCGAATTACTTCCTGAGGCTGCACCTAAATGCATTTCGGGGAGAACCAGCTATTTCCGAGTTCGTTTGGCATTTCACCTGCACTACCCACAGCTCATCCTAGAGTTTTGCCACACTCACAGGTTCGAGCCTCCACTCAATTTTACTTGAGCTTCACTCTGGCCATGGGTAGATCACCCGGTTTCGGGTCTGATCCATGCGACCCGCTCAGTAAACTGAGCTTCGCCCTATTCAGACTCGCTTTCGCTGTGGCTCCGCAACTGAGTTGCTTAACCAGCCGCATAGATCAACTCGTCGGTTCATTCTCCAATAGGCACGCCATCAGTCCGATAAATCGAACCTCTGACTGCTTGTAAGCACAGGGTTTCAGATTCTATTTCACTCCCCTCCCGGGGTGCTTTTCACCTTTCCCTCACGGTACTAGTTCACTATCGGTCATCAGCAGTATTTAGCCTTGGGGGGTGGTCCCCCCTGCTTCCCACAGGATTCCTCGTGTCCCGTGGTACTTAAGAACACAAGCAGAGACTTCTCCTTTTCGCCTACAGGACTATCACCTTCTGCGGTTGCCCTTTCCAGAGGCATTCGACTAAGGATCAGTTTTGTCACTCTGCGGCAGACCTTGGAGCCTGCCCCTTGTGCCTTGCTACCCCGAAATAGCTTAGGATCCAAGTCCACTGAGCTATCTCGGTTTGGGCTCTTCCCCTTTCGTTCGCCACTACTCGGGGAATCTCGGTTGATCTCTCTTCCTCGGGCTACTAAGATGTTTCAGTTCACCCGGTTCCCCCTCCGATATGATCGGAGTGCCCCGATTTCATCGGGGCGGGTTGCCCCATTCGGGAATCCCCAGCTAGGCTAGCTAGACAGCTCACTGAGGCTTTTCGCAGTCTTGCCGCGCCCTTCTTCGGCTACTGATGCCAAGGCATCCACCCTATGCTCTTCCTCCCTTGACCCACTCCAGGCAGAACACAAAACCTATTCAATTGTTAACGTGCAAGGGTATTCTCCAACAGGAGAACGGACATTATACAACAGGGCTTTCCTGTTGTCAAATTGATCACAAACCTGGGCCCGCTGATTTTTCGGTTGGGTCTAAGATTCCCGGCTTCCGGGACAGCATCGGTCAACGGCGTCTATTCCAGGGGCATGTTATCTATCAGCCTCGTCCTGCCTATCGTGACGGCCAGGGAGGCCAGTGCCGGGCGGTCGATGAAGCTCAGTTCTTCTAGTGTCCGGGCATCGGCAATGCTGACATAGTCAATCCCGGCCAGCGGCTCCTTCTGGATGAGCGACGTTATCTGGCGGCGGATTTCTTCGGCATCCTTTTCGCCACCCCGACCTAATTGCTGGGCCAGTGTGAGAGCTTTGAACAATACGGTCGCTGCCCGGCGCCCTTCAGGGCTAAGGTGAACATTGCGGCTGCTCATAGCCAGACCATCGCTCTCCCTGACCGTAGGCACAACTACGATTTCTATGCCCATGTCGAGGTCAGCAACCATGCGTTTCACGACCACGGCCTGCTGGGCATCTTTCTGTCCAAAGTAAGCCCTGGACGGCTGGACAAGGTTGAATAGCTTGGCCACTATGGTGGCTACGCCCCTGAAGTGCCCCGGGCGAGATGCTCCTTCGAGCCGCTCGGTTACTTTCTGTACGTCTATCCAGCTACTAAATTCGGGCGGGTACATCTCGGCATCGGAGGGGACGAAGATGATATCTGCCTTCTCCCTTTGGAGCAGTTCAAAGTCACGATCAAGCTCTCGGGGATAGCCGGCAAAATCCTCCCTGAGACCAAATTGAGCGGGATTGACGTAGATGCTAACAACAACGGCGGAATTCTCCGTTCTGGCACGCTTCACTAAAGCCAGGTGCCCCTGATGAAGATAGCCCATCGTGGGAACAAAACCCACCGCGTCGCTGAGCTGCTGCCTTAGTGCCATCAGCTCGGCGATTGTTTCTATTACCTGCATTTGGATTGCTTGGCTTCGCTCGCAACGACATCGTTGACGCTTTCCGCCTGTAGCTGTTTGATGACGCTTTCGTCCATGGTGTAGCTCTGTTCGTCAGTGGGGAAAGCGAGAGACTTGACTTCAGACATGTAATCGGCAACAGCATTTCTGATTTCCCCGGCTAACCTGGCGTATTGTTTGGCATGCTTGGGTACAAAGTCGGTGTAGAGGCCCAGAATATCGCTGATTACCTGAACCTGACCGTCACAACCAGGCCCGGCGCCGATGCCAATCGTGGGGATAGCCAGCCTTTGAGTAATGAGCTCGGAAAGGGGCGCCGGAGTGCATTCCAGAACGATGGCAAAGGCGCCGGCTTCCTCCAATATACGAGCATCATCGAGCAGCTTCTTGGCTTCCTTCACCGCCTTGCCCTGTGCCTTGAATCCTCCCAGTTGATGTATCGACTGCGGAGTAAGTCCAATGTGCCCCATGACCGGGATGCCGCAGCCCACAAGGCGTCTGACCTGTTCAGCGACGACCTCGCCACCCTCCATCTTGACGGCCTGTGCTCCTCCTTCCTGAATGAATCTTGCAGCATTGGATAAAGCGTCGGAGAGGCTGATATGGTAACTCATGAACGGCATGTCGCCTATTATTAAGGCTTTCTTAGCACCTCTGACTACAGCTTTGGTATGGTGGATCATATCATCCATGGTCACCGGGATGGTTGACTCGTAGCCCAGCATCACCATCCCCAGGCTATCTCCAACCAGTATCAGAGGCACGCCCGCTTCATCAACCATCCTGGCCGTCACGTAATCATAAGCGGTGAGCATAGGTATCTTTTCTTTCCTATGCTTCATCTGTCTTATCTCGGTGATGGTAACCCGCATTGTCTCCCTCCTGCCACCTTCAGATCTTTGTAGTTGCTTGATTCATCAGGCAGTTTTCCAGTGTCGTCGCCAGCCCCGACTTGTCGGGGCGCGGCAATCTCATACCCCTCCACGAGATTGCTTCGTCCCGATTGCATCGGGACTCGCAATCACAAAAGAGGCGGCCCAGCAAATTGGGCAACTACATTCTTAGCCAGGCTCTTTGTGGTTATCGAATTCATCGGCGCATTTTACTCAGATTCAGAATTATGAACAGGCTGGGGAGAGGATTCTGTTCTGACTATCGACACGTACTATGGTCGGCTTCATGGTAACCGCTTCATCATCGGGAACACTGCAGTAGGAAACGATGATGACCATGTCTCCTCTTATCGCCAGTCTGGCGGCAGCGCCATTGATACCAATAATCCCCGAATTTGCCTCACCTTCGATAGCATAGGTGCTGAACCTGGCTCCGTTATTTATGTTCAGCACGTCCACCTGTTCGAAGGGTAAGATGTTGCTGGCCTCCATGAGGCACCTGTCAATAGTGATACTGCCCTCGTAATCTAAATCGACCTGAGTAACTGCGGCCCGGTGGATCTTACTTTTCAGCATAGTTCTCATTGCCTATCTCCTTTTCTGTCGTCCTGACTCCCCTTCTGTCATTCCGAGCCCCGATTTGTCGGGGCGAAGAATCTTGGCGGCCTTTGGGCGCTTGCCGAAGTGTGCCCTGAGTGAGATTGTTCGGTCGGTCTGCTCGCTCAGAATGACAACGAGCGGAAAACTCACGGTTACCAAGCAGCGCCGTCATCTCGTCTGCCCTCTGTTTGTCGATCTTGCCTTTGGTCAGGGCAATAGGAATGGTCTGAAGTCCCAGTTCCTTATAGATAGTGAGGAAAGAAGGGTCTTTGGCCTGCAGGGCGTCCAAGTGTCTCTCTATGGTGTCGAGATCCCCTCGAGCAACAGGACCGGTAAGACACCCGGGTAACCCGATATTGCCGATATTGTTTACCGTCCCTTGTAGCAAGGGCAGCAATGCCCTGGTCGCCTCCTTCGGCGACACTCCGAAATCCTGCCACAGGTCGAGAGCCAACTTGACCAGGGTTACCACATAATTGCAGGCGAAAACGGCTGCCGCGTGATACAGCACCTTGTCCCCTGGCTTAAGCTTCACCCAGGTGCCATGCAAGAGAATAGTCAACTGCTTCAGTGTCGATAACAGCGGCTCTTCGGCTTCCAGGGCAAAAGTGGAACCTGGCAGATTCTGTGTAGCCTGGTCAACATTGGCAAAGGTCTGCAACGGGTGAAACGAACCAACAGCCGCTCCACGCTCTCTTGCCGGTTCCAGAATATCCACCGAATGAGCCCCACTGCAATGCACCACGCTCTGACCTCCACGCCACTGAACTTCATGGCATACTTGGGCTATAACATCATCGGGGGTGGTGATGAAGACCAGATCAGCAATATCGACTAGCTCCTGGGCTGTGTCGCAAATCTGGCAATCCGGCACCAGCCGGGCCAGTTTTTGTGCCGAGGACAAGGTCCGACTGAACACAGCCACTACAGGCCATTTCTTCTGAGAAAGCCTTACGGTCAGGGCAGTGCCCGTCGTTCCAGCACCAATAAAGCCTGTCTTTAACATCTGCTCACGTCTATAGCGCCCAACATAACCATAAACAAGAAAACCCTCTCGGCCTAACCGAGAGGGTCACAAAAGGACCTCCTCTTGTCCGTCTCGGTCATCGCCGATCCAAGCGGAACTTTCAGCTACCTGGGTCTCCAGCTCACCGCCCGAGGGTCGATGGCTAACTTACATGATAGTAAATCCCTGCTGCCTTGTCAACATGCTTATCCCTCGCCAGCGGGAAGGAGTCTTCACCCTCACCCTAATCGTGTCCCGTCAGGGGAGAGGAGTCTTGCTCCTGTCTGCAAAACCTGATTACCTCGGCGAAGTTGTTGATCCTGGTAAGGTTGGTACTTTCCGCGAAGCCGTCATAGGTGAGGTTGATCCAGGGCTTATGATACAGGGCACTGAACTTCTCCGACATGGCAGCCACAATGCCACCGGGCATACAGCCATGGGGCATTACCGATATTACACCGGCGAATCTAGGATTCTTTATCCATTCGATTCCCGCACCTATGCTGAGCACTGCCTCACTGCCGCATTTTGGCGAAAGCCAGGGGCTTGTCTGCGCCAGTAACTCCTCCGTTGATGGTTCTCTCCCATCAACTCCGACCAGGTCGGCGAAATGCCTGGCTACCGTGTGGTCGTCATGCTCCCAGACACGCTTTATTATGTAGCTAATGAGCGCCTTCAGCAGTTTTCGATCCCTGATAGCATCCTCAACATGCCGGTAGAAAATGTACTTCATCCATTCCCCCATGGGAGAAACGACGACCTCCAGCCCTGCCTTTTCGCACTCCCTGACCAGGTCCTGGTTGCTGAATCTGTTGGAGCGCAGGAAGATTTCGCCATTGATGCCCACCAGCGGGTTGCGGGGCAGTTCAGGGTCGATGAGAGCCTTGAAATCAGGAGTTGCCTGGCGCAGGACGTCGTCAAAACTTTCTCTCTTGCGGACGCGACCTACGACTCTGCCGACATATTCATCAAACAGCTCGCCAGCCGAGCCCGGCCCCTTTTCATAGGGGCGGGTGCGCCAGAGCAACCTCTGCAGATAGTCAATAGCGACGCACCCCTTCCAGGCCAGGCGGGCAAAACGAGGGCTGAGGCCTGTATCTCGATAGGCATTGTTGGACACAGTGGTTCGAATGGGAATGTCAATGCCCACCTCCTTGAGTATTCTCCGCTGTTCCAGGGCATATTTTCCAAAGCGGCAGGGACCGTATGCCCCGGCCATGACTGCCTCGACGTTCTTGAGGTCGGCACCATCCTCGTAGCCGAATCTCATGAAGTCGCCCAGGGTTACGCGATAGGGTAAGCACTCCACGCCCGATGTCACCCGGTCGGCATAGAGTAGATTGCGTTCGTCTGCCTCGGGAAGGACAATCGCCCTCATGCCGCTGCCCTCGAGAAGGGCACCCACAAGCTCGATGTGCGGTGCCATCCTGGGTATGATAAAGGTCTTCTTCGTATCAATGACCGTAGACGCGCATCGATAGATATCCTGAGGTCGGACTTTGCGCGGCTCGGCGGCATGAGTGAACCCCGTGATTGTGTCGACGAAGGCTTCGAGGCGGGTAACGATACCTGCCTCAGCGGCATGCTCGTCTATCTCCAGCTGCCCCAGGGGCTTGCCCCCCATGATATCTTCTACGACGTGAACGATGAAGGAATTGGGGCCGCATCCGAAGTTTGTCAGCCACAAGCCATAAAGCTGAGGATCCGCGGCGGTTATAGCAGCGCCGGCTATAAACTTGCTCTCATAGAACCAGTAGGGGCGGTCGGAGTAGTCCCTGGGATTGACCGACTCCAGGGGCAGGAAGTCCAGCGGTATTGGCACGACACCGAGCTGGGCAAGTTTTTCTGCTATGCCCAGATTTGCCCCGGCATCCTGAGACATATAAGACCTGGCGAAGAGAACCACGCCCAGCTGGCTGCTCTGGCGTAGTTGCTCCAATAATCCCTTGCCCAGCGCTGCCTGATCGGTCTCGAATCTCCGCTGAGATTCTAGGGCGGCGAGGGCTGCTTCCTTGCCTTTCCTTCTGCTGAACCCCATCTTGATAGCGACATCGGCAAGGTTCTTTATCACATCGGCGTTGCCCCGACTGAAATCGAGTATCGGTATCAGTACGCGGTCTCCCAGGTCAACTGCCTGGCGGATTATGAACGGGGAGGCTTGGACCAGAGGACACGAGTATTTCTGGTCTGCATCATCATCCTTGCTACCCAGGCGAATAGCGCAGGGGTAGAGTATGTAATCTGCATCCTTAAGCATTGCTGCATGCCCATGGAGAAGCTTGACAGGGAAACAACTATCGGTGTAGCTTAACTCGATGGCTTGCTCCATGATCTCGTTGGTCGTCTGACTGGAAAGGACAACCCTGGCGTCGAGCGCGTTGAGGAATCCGATGATGAGCGGAGCCAGGTCGTATACCAGCAGCGCTCTGGGGATTCCGACCGCCGGTCCGGTGCCGGAATCCTTCTTGTATTCCCGAAAGAGCAGTTGTTCTCGCTTATCGAAGAACGTCTCTCTCCTGGCATGGCTGGCTATGGCATCGTACTTATCGCACCGGCTGCCGTAGTAACTGGATTCTGCGCCGGGCATCTCCATGCGGGTGATAGTGCAGTTGTTGTCGCACCCCTTGCACACGAACGTAGTAAGCTTACACTCCCTATCTACAGCCTCCTGAAAGCCATGAAACTTCGACTTCTGGCCGGCTATGGCCTCTTTGGCCAGGAGGGCTGCGCCTATGGCGCCGCTGACCTCCTTGTGTTCCGCCACGGTCAGCGTTTTTCCTTCCAGTTGCTGGTGAAAGGCGGAGACTACGGCCTTGTTGTAGAAGACCGCTCCGGTCAGGATAACTTTATCGCCCAGTTTTCTGTGCTCCACCACCTTGGAGATATAGTTCTTGGCTATGGAGCTAGCAAGGCTGGCGGTGATTATCTCGAGGGGCACACCTTCCTGCTGTGCCGAGGCCACCGCCTGGCTCATGAAGGCAGCACACCTGGTTCCCAGGTCAATCGTATGTGGAGCAGCAAATGCCAGGTCGGCAAACTCGCCGTTGGTCACGGAGATGCCAAGCATCTCGGCCAGCTCATCAATGAAGCTTCCCGTTCCTGCGGCACAGGCTTTGTTCATGTGGTAGTCCACGACGACGCCATTTCTCTTGATGACCAGCTTGGAGTCCTGCCCGCCAATCTCTATGATGTCCGCTTCAGGGTCCATATCGGCGGCAGCCCTGGTCTGTGCTGTTATTTCGTTCTTAATCAGGTCTGCCCCGATGAAGCCGCCCACCAGATATCTGCCCGAGCCGGTAACGCCGACGCCGGCTATCTTGACCTTGTCTGCGCCGTCTCTGAGCAAGTTCCTGAAGAGCTGCCTGACAGCCTCAATCGGCCTCCCCGCGGTCATCAGGTAGTTCTTCGCCAGCAGTCGTGTGCCTGATTCGTCCATAATCACAGCCTTGGTGCTGGTGGAGCCCACGTCAACCCCGAGGTAGCCAATGCGTTGCTCTTCTATCCTACGGCCGTCCTCGCTATCCCGGGTGGCGACAATCTCCAGCCCGGGCATCTCGAAATAGCTCTGCTTTACGTCCGTTGCCGGCAGCATAACGCCCTGGGAGGTTTTTCCTACGGAAAGCAATGCCGAACCCAGGGACTCCATATGAAGATAGTCTTCGGGGATGATCACCTCAACGGGATGTTCGTTCCTGGCTGAAATCATGTCACTTAGGGATTTGGCCACAGCAGGATTGGCGGCAACGCCGCCGACAAAATAGACCGGCTCTTGGAAAGTTCCTTTCTTCAGAGAAGTAACCATCCGGGCCACGCTTTCGCACAGTGCATAAAGCATGGCGTCCAGCGGGGCCCCCTTTTGCTGGAGGTGGATGAGGTCGGTCTTGGCAAAGACGCTGCAGCGGGCGGCTATCCTGGGTGGAGTGCCCTGGCACTTCAGTGCCAGGCTGGCGAAGTCGTCCATGCTGATGCCGAGCCTGTATGCCTGTTGCTCGAGAAACCTTCCTGTTCCGGCAGCGCAAAGCGGATTGGATTCCACCCTCCAGGGCTTTCTCACGCCATCTTCCAGCTCTATCACCAGGGTGCTCTGGCCGCCGATTTGTATGATCGTCTTAACGTCCGGATGATGGTGGAGCAGCCCTGAAATGATCGCCAACGAGCTGCTGTATTGCGTCCAGCCGAGCTCTTTGGGGATAAGCGCTCTGCCGGAACCGGATACGCCGGCAGCGATGACATCATCAAGACTGAGCCTCTCGCCCAGTCGGGCGATAACGGAACTGACTGCGGCTCTGGGGCCGGAGCTTATCTTCTCGGTGTCAAGCTGAACGACCCTGCCATTCTCATCTATGAGTGCCAGCTTAGCATTGACAGAGCCGATATCTACGCCCAGATAGTAACCCATTGCGCGGTTCAGAATTATAGCAGAAAAGGGGGCTTTCGAAAAAGCGGCAATCTCCTCTCCCTCGACGGGAGAGGACCAAGGTGAGGGTAAGAAACGCTTGACAGTGCAGGGGGTGTGATATAGTATAGGCCCGGAGTTCGAGGAAGCTAGGCTAGTACCTCACTTGCTAGCTCAGATCTTGGGATGGAGAACTATGGATAAGATTGCACAGGCCATGGAAAGGGCCGGCTTCCCCAGCAGAGATAGCTACGATCTGCCTACCTCTGTGAAAACATTCCCCGATGGCGCTCACTACCGAGTGGAGATCTCCGGGATAGAGACGCCTAAAGTCCTGTTGGCCGCCATTGACGAGGCCAGGAAGCAGGGCGTGCCGTTTCACCGCTCGATTTCGGTGGTGCGGGGGGCCTGCATGCTGACCAGAGAACAGCTCAAGGAATTCGCCCGAATAGCCCATGATAACCAGGTGGAGGTAATCATGACTCCCGGACCCAGGCCTACCTGGTATACCGGCCGGCAAGTTGCCACCCCGGAGGGGGCGATTTCCGGGCTGAGGATGAGGGGCATGGACACGGTCAAGCATTACCTGATGGATGTCGAGCGGTGCATTGACATTGGCTTCCGTGGTTTTCTCGTCTGGGACGAGGGCGTGCTGTCTCTGCTCAACACCATGAAGCAGAACGGCGACCTGTCGCAGGATATCATCTTCAAAGTCTCTATATTCGCCGGGCACGCCAACGCCGCGGGGGTGAAGCTGCTGGAATCACTGGGGGCAGGAAGCTGCAACCCGGTGGCTGACCTCACCCTTCCCCAGCTTGCCTCTATCCGGAGCGCGGTGAACATGCCGCTGGATATTCACATCCAGCTCTGGGCTTCCATGGGGGGCTACAACCGGATCTATGAAACGCCGGAGATAGCCCGGGTGACCTCGCCCTGCTACTTCAAGATGGAGCCCGGGCCGGGATTGGCGATGTACATGCCGTGGGGCACGTCTGAAGACGGGCTGGCAGAACTGGCAAGAGACAAGATCCGCTCCACCAAGAACATCATTGAGCTTATCGAAGAGGTCCATCCCGGGCTCAAGGTATCAAAGCAGGGTGTGGAAGACCTCAGGGTGCCATTGCCGAAATGACGAAGGAGGCTGAGAAACAGATGCCTAAGAAAACCGTCCTCGACTTCATGGAGATGAAAAAGAAGGGTGAGAAGATCACCTTCCTCACCGCATACGATTTTCCCATGGCCAGTTTTTGTGAAAAGGCTGGCATGGACATGGTGCTGGTAGGTGACAGCGCGGCTATGGTGGTGCACGGCCTGCCCGGAACGGTGCCCATGACCATGGACCAGATGATTCAACATTCCCAGATAGTCAGGCGAGGGGCTCCCAACACCTTTGTCATCGGCGATATGCCGTTTCTTTCCTACCAGGTCTCGAGGGAGAGCGCCATCGAAAACGCCGGCCGCTTCTTCAAAGAGGCGAGCGTGGATGCCATTAAGCTGGAAGGGGGCCGTCGGGTCGTCAAGCAGATTGAGGGAATAGTCGAAGGCGGAATGTCCGTGATGGGACACATTGGCCTCACCCCGCAGAGCTCCGGTCAATTGGGGGGCTTCAGGGCGCAGGGGCGCACCGCAGAGGCGGCAATGGAGCTGACTAAGGACGCCCTGGCCATCGAGAAGGCGGGCGGCTTCGCACTGCTGGTGGAGGCGGTCCCTCCCGAGGTGGGGAAAATCATCACCGATATGCTCAGGATACCGGTGCTGGGCATCGGCGCCGGCGTGCACACGGACGGTCAACTGCTAATCGTGGGCGACATGCTGGGCTACTTCGAGGCGTTCACTCCCAAGTTTGTCAAGAAGTATGCCGAGCTGGGCCTGACTATTGAGAAAGCCTTCCGCGCATTCAGCGAAGATGTGAGGACCGGGACGTTCCCCGAGGAAAAACACTGCTACCGCATGCTTGAGGGCGAACACGAAAAGCTACAGGCACTGCTCAGGGAAGCCCCGCCGCAGTAGTCTTGCAGTTGTCGCTGGGAGAGGCGAAGCCCCGAAGCAATCTGGCTGATAGCTATCTGAGATAGAGATTGCCGCGGTCCGCTAGGAATGACGTAGTAGGGTCTCAGAGTAAGGACTCAGGATGACAGGCAGGACTCAGGACCATCGGTCACGAATCGGGGCAGGCGAGTTCTGTTACCAGGAGCTCCAGGGCCAGTTTATCGCTATATTTACCGGTTTTGATGGCTAAGTCTGTTTCCAGGAGCTTGCCGTAAGCCCGTTTTACGCCCTCGAGATCGTACAATCTGGCCTGACGAAGCGTTTTGTCCAGGGGATAGCTTGATTTCAGCCCTAACCTATCCTGAATCTGAAGGCGGGATAGTCCCGGCTCCAGGTCTTTGGCCTGGGCTATGAGGCGGAATTGCCTGGTAATCATGACCAGGATATGCGTCGGTGCCATACCGTCACGATATAGCCGGTGAAGCGTCCGCTGAGCTAACTCGGTTCGCCCTTCAGCCACCGCGTCCACCAGGGCAAAGATGCTAGCCTCCTGGACATGACTTGTCAGTTGTCCGACATCATCTTCACTGATAGGTCGCTCCTGGCAATAAAGAAGTAGTTTCTGAATTTCACCGCTCATCGCCCACAAGTCTCCACCTATGAGCTCAGCGAGCAAATCCACGGCACGGGAAGTGATGCGGCCGCCCTCTTCCTTCACCCGTTGCTGTATCCAGGCCTTCAGGTTCCTGTCGCGCAACAGGGGGAAAACTCTCACTTCACCCAGGGGCGAGAGCTGCTTTAACATAGGATTGTGTCCCTTCACCTCCCCGTCAACCAGGACCAGCACAGCGGTTGCCGGCATGTGCCTGGTGTAATCAGCGAAGTCTTCCCACTCGCCCAGCCCGCCTCCGGATTTCGTAACACGTCTGCCGGATCGTGGCCTACTTTGTTTTGGCTCAAAGCGTGCCAGCAAGCCATCGACTATGACCAGGCGATGCGAGGATAGAAAGGGAACGGTGTCGCAACTGTTTCTGAGTTCAATCAATGTGAGATTCCGGCCATCTAAGCTGGTGGTGGTAGCCGCTATCATCTCCCTTTCTCCCAGGCCGGCTTTGATTTTCTCCAGAGCTTGATTAAGGGAGAACCCGTCTTGACCGTGAAGAATGTAGAGCATTTGCCTCGCATTGTATCACAGGGCCGGTTTTCATCGGCAGGACCTGAGCGCGAAATATGGTAGGATATGGTCATGAAGATCGCCATTATCGGGATGCCCGGGAGCGGCAAGACGACCATCTTCAATGCCCTGACCAGAGGCAGGGCTGAAGTTGCCGCATATTCCCCGACGCTGGCTCCCAATGCGGGCGTGGCCAAGGTGCCCGATTTCCGACTGCCTGTACTGGAAGGCATATTCCGACCCAAGAAGACCGTCCCCGCAGAGGTGAGTTACACAGACATCGCTGGCTCGCTTAAAACCTTTGGCCGGGAAGGCCTCGGCGGAGAATTCCTGAGCTATCTGACCACTGCCGATGCCTTGCTTCAGGTAGTGCGGGCTTTCACAGATGAGAAGGTTCCCCATCCTGAAGGCACTATTGACCCGAAACGAGACATAGCTTCACTGGATTTGGAGCTCGCCGTTTCCGATCTGGCTATTATCGAGAGAAGACTCGACAAGTTGGAGACGAGTCTGAAGGGAGCTAAGGCGACCGAGCGAGAATCGTATTCAAAGGAGCAGCTTCTGCTGCAGAAGGTTAAGACGGAGTTGGAGAAAGAAATACCGATAAGACAACAGGGCCTGGCCGCAGAAGAACGCAAAATGCTGTCCGATTATCAGTTCCTTACCGCCAAGCCCATGCTGGTAGTCCTTAATATGGGAGAGGAGCAGATATCAGAGGCTTCGCAACTGGAACGTGAGTTGAATACCCTCTACCCTGAGTTTGCCGTGGCAGCTTTCTGCGGCAAACTGGAGATGGAGCTAGCGCAACTCGGTGACGCCGAGGCCAGGGAATTCCGTGCAGCCATGGGACTGAGCGCGGCCGCGCTTGACCGGGTTATCGACCTTTCCTATAGTCTGCTGGGATTGGTCTCTTTCTTTACCACGGTTTCTGCTGAGCTGAGGGCCTGGACGATCCCTGGCGGCACCCCCGCACCAAGAGCGGCAGGAAAGGTCCACTCCGATATGGAGAGGGGGTTTATCCGGGCTGAAGTCGTCGGCTATAGCGACCTGGAAAGCTGCGGAAGCGTGGCGGAAGCCCGTAGAAAAGGTCTGCTGAGGACGGAAGGCAGGAACTACATCATTCAGGACGGAGACATAGTTACCTTTCTATTCAATATCTAGGGGCTTGCCACTCTTCGCAAGGTCGGAGAATCTGCCCCATTCTTCTTGGTATCCTGATCCTGAACGAAGCGAACGGGAATGGTCCTGCAACGCAGGACAAGATCCGCGAAGAATCCTTCGCCGCTCAGAGCTAAGAAGTAGGGGCGGGGCCTGTCCCCGACCCTACGTATGAGTGCTAGTTGCGTTAAACAGGCTGCCAGCTCAGGAAAGGATAGGTCTCGTCGTCAACGATATTCCAGATGTAGGAAAGGTTGCGCGTGCTAGGATTGGCGACTGCGATTATGTTCCAGCCTGCTCCTGAGAAGGTAGCGATATCCTGCATTTCCGCCGTAGTCTTGCCCGTCCCTCCATCTGAAGTAGCTTGTCCACTGGTCTCGGTGTCCCAGAAGGAGTTGCTCACAGTGGCGGTATTCCGTCCCAGCAGACCGCCAACATTACTAGTGCCGGTCACACCGCCGGTGGAATAGGAGTTACTTACAGTGCCGTCATTCCTTCCCACCAGACCGCCAACATTATCATCACCAGTCACACTGCCGGTGGAATAGGAGTTGCTCGCAGTGCCGCTATTCTTTCCCACCAGACCGCCAACATTGTTTTGGCCAGTCACGCTGCTGGTGGAATAGGAGTCGCTCGTAGTGCCCCTGTCCCATCCGAACAGACCGCCAACATTGTCTTGGCCAGTCACGATGCCGCTGGAATAGGCGTCGTTGGCAGTGCCAAAGAAATTGTATCCCACCAGACCGCCAACATTGCCGTTGCCAGTCACATTGCCCGTGTAATAGGTGTTGTTCAATATGGTGCCGTCATTCCTTCCCACCAGACCACCAGCATTATTGTAACCAGTCACATTGCCGTTTATCACGCCGGCATTCTCGATGACCCCTGCTACATCGAGAATACCGAAAAGCCCAACATTATCTTCGTCAGGGCGGTCGATAAACAGGTCACTTATCTCGTACCCCTGGCCGTTGAAACTACCCGCAAATGGGTCAGTCAAATTTCCAATTGGCTCCCAGCCTTCTCCCTCGTTGCCTGTCTCACTCGCCAGCTCCGTATAGCCGATAGAGCCAAAATCGAGGTCGTCTGTGAGGATGAAGTAGCTGCTTAGGAAATTACGGAGATTATCAAGGTGGTACCAATCCGCAAGCTGATAGGGATCCTCGGCTGTTCCACTCCCTCCGGCGAACGGGCCGAAGTTAGCGGTGATAGAATAGTTGCCGCTCATCGTGATGGTGGTCTCGGCTGCATCGATGTCAGCAATGGTACCTACGTCGCCAGACCATTCGACAAAGCTGTAGCCCATCTCAGCTTCAGCCACCAGGTCAACCACCGTGCCGCAGTCATAGGTAAAAGTGCCCTCACCAGGAGTGGTTACCTCGCCATCATCTGTGCTGTCTACTGTAAGGTCGTAGCTCAGCAGGGCAAAGTTGGCGGTCACAGTCTTAGCTTCATCCATGGTGATGGTGGTTGTGGCAGAGTCGGGGTCGGCGACAGTGTCGCCGGTCCAGTTGACGAACTCGTGACACTCATCCGCCTCGGCCACCAGGTCAACCGCCGTGCCAGCATCGTAGGTAAAACCCCCCTCGCCAGGTGTGGTCACCGATCCTCCAGTTGTGCTGTAGATGGTGAGATCGTACTGAAGAGGAGGAGTACAACTACAACTCGGTTCACAGCCCACCATCCCTGCAATTAAGGCTACCGTAATCAAAAAGATGCTAAGTCTTGCCAGGTAATGGTGTCTCCTCGAACTCAGTGTCAGCTTCATATTTCACCTCCGAATTTTCGTAGTTGCTTGATTCATCAAGCTGTTTCCCACTGTCATGCGAGCCCCGACTTGTCGGGGCGCGGCAATCTCATACCCCTCCACGAGATTACTTTGGCTGCCTTCGGCTGCCTCGCAATGACAGAGGGCCGAGCCCAATAAACTGGGCAAACTACATTTCTAACAGCCGTGGGTTGCGAAAGGGAGCGTTGATTTCACTGTGACAGAAAAAAAGAGCCGAGATCGCATATCTATATGTGCTCGGCTGAGCCTCGTGGGAACTATCACAACCCTCTGACGCACACACTTGACCACCAACCCCATGTCAATCCTATGGCTGCCAATCCTATGTTACTATTGTACCACCTGTCCAAAGGAATTGTCAACGGTTTTTTCTGACTTTTCGAGATCTTCACACGATCTCATCCGCATCAGGGACAGGTGAACAAATCTGTTGCCAGGGCTGAGTGGGGCTTGCCGACCGACCTGAAAAGCCAGGAAGAAACCATGTTTTCTCGTGCTCCTCTTGAGGGAGAATGCCCCGGAGGTGGATAGAAGAACAGGGTTGGCTCCCTCTACTCAGAACGAAATCGCACCAGGCTCGATGGATTTGCCGGGCCAGATCTTGATTCCGTTAGACAGTTTGTTTGCTTTCCCGATCAGTACATCGTCTCCCAGGACGCAGCCATCCAGAACTTCGCTTTCCTCACCGATATGACAGCGGGAGGCAACCAGGCAGTTCCTCAGCCTGGCGCCCCTCCCGATTTCGCAGTCAAGCCACAATATTGCCCCTTCTATCACAGCATCTTCCCCTACACGACACCCCGCCCCCAGGATGGCCGGTCCCCTTATCATGGAATTCCTGTCGATGGAGCAGGCTTCGCCGATTAAGACCGGCCCCTCAATTCGCGCCGAAGAGTGGGCAAAGCTCTCGCCTTCAAATTCGGCGCCTTCAGGGCCCGGATGGCGGCGGAGCAAATCGTGCTGTAATCTCAGATACTTATCAGGGGTACCCATATCAATCCAGTAATCGCTGGAAGGATAGCTATATATGGCATGCCCGCTGTCCAGAAGCGGAGGGAAAACATCACGCTCAAACATGGAGAATGTGTTGGGAGTGATATGAGTCAGAATATCGGGTTCCAGGATGTAGATACCGGCATTAATCATGTTGGTAGTCACCTTGTCCGGGCTTGGCTTCTCCGTAAAACGTTTAACTCTGCCCTCGCTATCCGTCTCCACCACTCCATAAGTGGTGGGATCATCCACAGGCGTCAGAGCCAGGCTGGCTATAGCCTTGCGTTGGCGATGCAGTCGCATCATGGCGCTCAAATCGATATCGGTGAAAATGTCTCCGTTGAAGACGAAGAAGGGATCGTCCACGAGTTTTTCCGCATTTTTCACCGCTCCTGCCGTTCCCATGGGGAAATCCTCCGTCGAGTAAGCTATCCTGACGCCGAACTTGCTGCCATCGCCAAAATAGCTCGCGACCTGCTCGGGTAGCTTTCCTACCGCGAGAACTATGTCAACAATATCGTGTGTTTTGAGATAGGCCACGAGGTGTTCGAGGAAAGGGCGATTCAAGACGGGAACCATTATCTTCGGGGTGTTACAGGTAAGGGGACGTAGCCTGGTCGCTTCCCCGCCCGCCAGAATAACAGCTTTCATCACGGGTAAATTTACCTTACACTGAGCATCTGCGTCAAACCTCTTGCCTCGCCTACGGCTCTACCTCCACGGTCCGATGGCCGCCGTGGTTTGCCTCAGCGGATCCGCTGTGTTACCTTTTCTTATCAAGATCAGGACGGTGTTGACGCATCTGAAGCCTGATAAATCAGGGGCAACTACAGAAATCTGGGGTGAAAGGCTTTCAGAATCCCCAAGACTGAACGGGAAACCGAAAGCAAGCAGCCTCACTGAGGCCGGGAGGAAAGATGGAGGTAACGATCAACGAAACGAAAGTGTCTATCGTCCGCGGGGATATCACCGACCAGGCTACCGAGGCCATTGTTAACGCTGCCAACCCCGGTTTGATGGGAGGGGGAGGGGTAGATGGGGCGATACACCGGGCCGGGGGACCGGCAATACTGGAGGAGTGCAGGAAAATCGTTGCCCAAAAGGGGCGGTTGCCCACGGGCAAAGCGGTAATCAGCGGCGGAGGAAATCTCAATGCAGGCTATGTGATACATACTGTCGGCCCCGTCTGGCATGGCGGCAGCAGAAACGAACCCGAGCTTCTGAAGAGCGCCTATTATGAGTGCCTGCGATTAGCTACCGGTAACAAACTGGGCAGCATCTCTTTCCCTTCCATAAGCACCGGTGCCTATGGCTACCCCTTGGATGAAGCGGCAAAGATAGCTGTAAGCGCCGTGGTCTCTTTTCTCGAGGAGCAGTCTACTTCGCTTAAGGAAGTGGTGTTCGTGCTATTCGATGACAGGACGTATGAAAGCTACCGCTCGGCGCTGCAAGAGGTAATGGGTAGTTCCGAAGCCGGCCTTCCAATACCAGATTGACGATGCACGGTTATACAAGAAACAGAGTTGCCCCCTTCTTACTGAGGAGTGTACCTCCGCATCCGTTTCAGGAGACGGGACGCGTCGTCAGTCCCATAAGTCGCTATTGCCCGAACATCCGTTCCCGGGTTCAGATGCTTGAGTGCTCTCTCTCTTAGCGTCTCGAGCAGTCTGATGAGAGTACGCTTCTCCTCATGGGGCAGTGGCGAAAACATTTCGTCGATAAGTTTCCAGACTTCCGGAGTCGCCAGCTCAAAAGCCCGCTTCCCCTTGCTGGTGAAAACGACACGTACTGCCCTGCGGTCCGGCAAGTCTCTTATCCTTTCCACTAGACCGGCCTTGACCATGCGGTCGACTATCATACTTATGCTGTTCACCTTACGTTCCATCCAGCGGCCTATGTCAGTTGCCCTTACAGGATCATCGAGGTATTCTATAGCTAAAAGCACTGAGTATTGCTCCGCAGTAAGCCCGAACTCTGCAACTGCTCGATCCTGACATCTGAAAAGCAGGTCGCGGGTCCGATGCAGCAACATAAACGCTTTGAGGCTCTGACCTTCATCTTTCAACTCTTTCGGCATAGGGCTTTCCTCCTGACTATTCTGCTGCGACTTGGATCTTTCGTCTTGCTTCTATCATGACATACAACGGTCGAAATGTCAATAAGGACTGTCTCGTGGCTTCACTAAATG
This sequence comes from Dehalococcoidia bacterium, assembly GCA_030610855.1. Taxonomy (GTDB): domain Bacteria; phylum Chloroflexota; class Dehalococcoidia; order GIF9; family AB-539-J10; genus RBG-13-51-36. Next base: position 56,850 of record JAUWQY010000004.1, on the reverse strand, counting down.
AGGTCGACTCTGTTTTGTCCTTTCTCCTCGGCTTCCCTCCGGCGAGGGAGGATTGAAGTGAGGGCGATGTAATGGTTCACCCAAGGTCTAGGACCCTCTCCACTCGCGGGAGAGGGTTTGGGTGAGGGGGATTCCTGGCAAAAGCGCAGTCGACCTGCTCTGTGCCTATGGAGCGGGATTCAGGACGCGACCGACGAAGAGAATGGCGCCCGTCTCAATGTCGCGAATGAGGAAGACGAAGGGGCGGTCTACGGTGAATTCGACTGGCTGAATGGGCATTCCGGTGAGTTTCATGACCACTGCCGTGGCCGCTGCCGCCTCTGTGCCTGCCTCGTCTACCGAGACAAAAGCCTTGTGCAGCACCTCACTTATGCAGAGGTCCGGTGAGCCCGTCATTCCCGAGAAATCGGCAGCACCGGAGAAAGCGATCGGCATGCCCATCTCTGCGAGGGTGTCCTTCAGGCTGAATTCTGAATCAAACTCAAACCTGGGCATCGTCAGGGCCAGCGGGATAGGTTGTAGACCACCTATGGTGGCCTCCACCCGCTGGGCGTTCAGCTCTTCTTCAAAAGCCTCGAACTGGCCCGGTTCGGGCAACAGGATAACCATCGAGAGTTCACCGCCATCGTAGCCTAGCTCCACTGCTTGAAATCCTTGCCCCTGGAAATAGCCCAACGATTCGGTCTGCTTCATCATGGGCACGGTGACCTGTCCGCCGTCAAGCAGGTAGAACGGGCCGTCCGCCGTCATGCGTTCATCAAAGGGGTGCTCCCAGGCGGCATTGAAGTAGATGGCATTGGTCAGCACAAGGCGGGTCAGTTTATCGATCGCGCCCTGCGGGATAAGGTCGTTGATGCGGCTCTCGGTCTGGTTGCTGACCCACTGGTTGATAGCAAGGCGCGACGCTTCCGCCTCCGTTATGAAGTCAAGTATTCTCAACCCGGCACCGTAGTTCTCGGCCAGGATGTCGAGGAAGGTTGAAAGGAACTTGTAATCCTTCTGTCCCCAGATGGCGTTGACGACGTTAAGTCTGAATCCTTCGTCATCCTTCCCTTCGGCACCTTGGCCCCTTTTGGCGAGTTCTGCGTCCAGCCAGTTGAATGCCGGGTGCAGTTTCTCCTGCCCAAGAAGGAAATGGAGGGTATCGGCCATCTGCTGTGCCGTCTCGCTACGGGCGCCGGCGTATGTCATGGCCAGCGCTACCGAGATGCTGTAAGGAGAGTAGAAGAAGTTCCCATCGCTTTCCCTTAGCGCCCGGTAAAGCTCGAAGGCGAAGGCGCGGTTTCCTTCAACCAGCAACGTCTCATCAGCCGCGCTGATAACCGGCAAAGTTATACGCGGCTTGTCCGACTTAAGCGTATCAGCTACTGCCGGTTGAACAGAGCCTGGCAGCAGCGCCAACAACAATACGATTACCAGCGACACCGCCGCCAATATGACTGGTATTGATATCAATCTCTTCTTCATCTAGATCACCTCCGAGTCTTGCAGCGCGAGGTATTAGCCTCGCGCTGCGTTGCCAAACACCCTCGTATCTAGCCGTCCAATTTTTCTCCTCCGTTCAGATTCAGGGACGCAGGGGCTCTTCACCCTCAGATTTGTCGTCCACAGGCGGTTCGTCGTCCCAGGGTTCATCGGGGAGGTAGTCATAAGGCGGCCAGGTGGTGAAGGGAAGCTCCACCTCGTTGATGTAAGCCAGGTTCTCAAGGCTGTTCATCTTTATCCTGGCATCCGAGATGGTGTAGAGAACATCGCCGATGTAGAGCGATCGCTTCACCGAGAAGGGATACCAGTCGTAGTAGTAATCTTCTTCGGGGTCGGTGAGACCCTCAAGATGGGTGATCCGCCCTTTAAGCCTGAGACCTGCCTCCGGGGTGACGTTGAATACGTAGGCGCCCTGCCAGACGGTTCCGCCCCAGGCCCAGGAGGGAACTCCCTCAGGATATTCCGCCTCAGGATATTCCGCCTCGTCTATCTGGGCAACCGAAACAGGTATCACCATCAGATTCCTCGACTTATCAAAGAGAAACGCCTTGTGGTCCCACAAGACAGGTGAATCAGTGCCCCTGTGCCCTATTATTTCCTTGTCTATCTCCTCTGGCTTGTTGACATCGCTGACATCAAAGAGCGATATCTTGACTCCTTGATACCAGGCAAATTCCCCCGCGTCCGTTGTTTCCTTACCTATACCTATGAGGTGGTCCTCGTCGTAGGGATGGAGGTAGTCTGAGTAGCCAGTTACCTTTAAGTACCCGAGCTCCTTGGGGTGACGGGGGTCACCGAGGTCTATCACGAATAGCGGGTCAACCTGCTTGAAGGTCACCAGATAGCCTCTTTCGCCCATAAACCTGGCTGAATAAATGGTTTCCCCCGGAGCGAGGCCCTCCAGCGATCCGGTAATGTTCAGAGCCATACTCAGAATGTATACGTTATTCCGGGATGTTAGCCCGCGGGTTGTAGTTGCCACCCTGAAGTGGTCATCATACTCGTCCATGGAGAACTGATTCAGGACCATACCACGGACCTCGCCGCTGGCGACATACTCTATTTCGTCACCTTCTATATGAATCCGGTGGATGGAGGTCTTGGCGAGATCTCCCACATCTCTTCCCCACACCGGGAAGGTCAGGTAGATGTTATTCAGCGAGACATACAGGTTGCTACTGGCTCCAAGCAGGATTGTTTCACGTGTTGGCTCCTGGTCATCGTTCTGCGTGTTTATGGCCATAATAGTTGTGTACATATAGTAGTAGTCGTGGACATCACAGTAGTAGATATCTGTGGCGGGTATCTCCGTCTCCTCATCGTCGACATGAATCTTGGGGAGGATCACTTGACCGTCTTGCTCATACACGGGCTCATTTATCACCACATAAACATAATCGTCGATCATCCTGGAACTGACATAATCACCATCGGCGGAGAACTCCCTCTGCAACAAGGGGTTTTCCCTGTCTGAGACATCGTATATTCTGATAGATGTCCTCGGTGACATGTAAGGCATGTAAGCCATCATGTCAGCCTCCCTTACGCCGGGCAGAGAATAATAGGGCATTCCTCCCTCGAACACGACGAGCCTATCTCCGTTGATGAAGATTCCCACAACTGTTCGCTCTACCTCGATTTGAGACAGGATTCGAGCCTCTTCAGGCGGATATGCCTTCACGATGATAGTCCTGTTCTCGGAAACGAGGTAGATATACTCCCCGTCGGTCTTGACGATATCTGCCTCGTCAACCCCGGCAACCTGAATATTGGTGGCAGAGTAACCGGAGCCAGGGGGCGCAGGCGCCGCGTTTTCGGCCGCCCCTCCCAGCAGCGAAGAGTCGAAGGCCATCCTGGGGAGTGCTCCATCTTTTGTGCTCTCCCTCACGAATCCCTTCAGTTCCTCATACGAGGTGAATCTACTGATTTGATTCGCTCCCACACGTCCCTGGTTGGGCAGCGCGTGCTGCAGGGTTATCAGCATGATCGCGATTACAACCAGGCAAGCAGCTGTTTTGACAATCTTGTTCCTCATTTTCATTTACCTCCTTCAAACTTCTGTGATTTTCTCATCGATCTGTTGACATCGGAACGGGCGGCTACACTGCCCCTACTCGGGATCGGCCTCCTCAGGAGCCTTAGCCTCCGGTGGTTCCAACTCCGCGAAGTCCATGCCTTCAAGGTCTATCTCCCGAAGCGCGGTGATCTCCTCCATTTCCCGGAACCCAATCACCTTTTTCTCCAGGAGGTCGACCTTGAGCAGATACCCAGGAGACAATCCCTCTCCAGAAGGAGCAGGCACTTCGTCTTCAGAAACATTCAATCCCTCTTGAGGAGGAGGCGATGCCCATTTGAAAAAGCCCAGTCCCGCACGAGTGGAGTTGTCAGTCAATAATGTAGAAGCAGGTGGAGGAGCAAGCAAAAGAAATGCCTCGCCATTCTCCAGCTTAACTTGTGCAATCTCCAGCCCGTATTCTTGCAGCAACGCTTGAACCTGGGGGTCGTTCCTGGCGATTTCCTTGGCCTGGGCTATCTGTAATTGGGGCTGAATTACATTGAAGAATCCGACCACCCCTATCAAAACGAGGGCAGCACTGGCAGGGGCCAGCATCTTTGCCCAATCCAGGACCGTCCTGTTCTTGAAGCGCCCGGAGTTAAGCAAAGCCATTCTTAATCCCTGTTTGTGACAGGGAAGCTCGATTTCAGGAGTTTCCAGGTTTTCCAGTCTCTTGATCAGGTCTTCTTGTTTCATCGACTTCATCTCCCTCTATTACTGTAATGCAGAAGGGCAAGAAAGGTTGCATTATTCCGCTTCTCTTAGTTTCTCCACAGCCCGGTGGAGCAAGGATTTCACCGTTCCCTCTTTCTTGCCCAGGATTTCCGCGATTTCTTTCATCTGTTTCTGCTCGAAAAACCTTAGCGCGATGACCTCCTGGTATTTGGCAGGGAGCCGGGCGACCTTTGCCTGAATCTGGCAATAATCACGGTGTCGTTGCAGTTTTTCCTGTGCTTCTGCCAGTTCGCCTGCCGGGTCGTCGGGCGATACGGGTTCAAAACCCTGTTCCTGCATTTCCTCGAGCGATGCCGATTTCCTGTGTTCGGGTTGTCTGAAATACTGGCTAGTCTCGTTGCTGGCGATTCTGTAGAGCCATGCGGAGAAGGAGATGTTACGCCAGCGGAATTGCCAGAGCTTTCTCAATGCCTTGAAAAACGTCTCTGAAGTGATGTCCTGGGCAGCTTCAAGATTGGCGGTTCGTCTCAGAACATAGCCGAATATCTTCGGATAATAGTGATCGTAAAGCCCGGCAAAGGCATCGGGGTCTTTCTGCGCTTGCCTGACTAAGTCCTTTTCTGCCTCTAAATCCATGTCAGCCAGTAGAAAGAATTGAACGCCCTACAGCAGCTAAGTGTACTAGTAACAGAGCAGTTTTTCCAGAGTTCTGGCTATACTGCACCGGCGGTGCGCACTGGCAAGCGTTGCCCCGGCTGGGCAGCGGGTCTAGCTAATCACATTTGGACGATCGAAGAGATTGTAAGACTGGCAAATTGAACCATTTGCCAATAACGATTTATCCCTGTAATGCTTCTTGTAGTGCCTGTACAAAAATGACCGTATCAGCGAAATAATTCGGGTATGCACGCTGCAGATTGCGAATGGAATCAACAGACACAAGAACAGCATCTTTCCCCCTTTTGTCTCGGATTTTCCTCTCCTTTCTAGCATAGGCTTGGGATGCTTGTCCTAATTCTCTGCGCTTATAGCCAGTAACACTCAGGCGTTCCGCAACATTGTCCAGCGAAAGCAAGAAGTAATCGGCGTCTTTAGCTTTTGCTGATGCGCGCCGCGTAACCTGCAATGCAGTTGTGAACCCTCTAAGACTAGTGATTACTTGTAGCTTACTGGCACAATTCCTTAACTCTTGGCGCAATTCTTGCCTATTAGTGGAGGTGCCAACTACCGCTGGAGTGCCTTCACTGAATGCCATCTCGGTACCCATTAACTGGAAGAATCGCCCCCAATCGGGTTCGCCCCTACTTGACTTCAATGCCTGCTGTGTAAAAGCATCAACTGTCTCAACTGTTGTAGCCCAAGCGTGCTGGAGAGCGGTACGAATCTGTATTTCAATCCTTAATCCATTGTATACTTCGTTTCTATCGCTTGTGTAGCGATAAATCAAGTGCCTGCTTCTATAACCAGAATCTCTCGGTTGTTGTACATAATCGTCCTCATGCGAGAGCTTATGCCTAATACTACTTGATTTGAAAGTCTCTACTAACTGCTCAATAGCATCAAGGGTATTGATAACAGCACGGCAACCCCCGATATCCTGCATATCCCATAATTCCATTTGGGGGAATCGGTCCAACTTCGCGTAAATAGAAGACAATCTCTTGAGACGCTGCGCTACAATGCTATTTCCATCTATGTTATTCGCCTGAGTTCGCAAACGATTTTGGAGTGTATTCAGTGGGAATGCATGTGCAACTCGGAAGTTATTCACTATATCTATGGCATGGTCAGATTCGGCTTCCTTTAACTCAACATCACTGAGAAGGGATGCCCCAGCCCAGTTGACTTCCTTACGGGAATATTGTGGTTTCGCCCATTCCATATCTTCTTCAAACAATACATCTTCAATAACACCCAGGTCAAATACACCATTACATAGTAATTCTGCACAAACTGAATTCTTATCCATTTCGAATTGACTCACTACCCCCGCTGTCTCCCTCATATTGGCGTGTGGATTGATACAGTGTCCGAGAACTCCGCCTGCTGAGGTTCAGCCCGAGCGCTGACACCAACCGATGACAGCAAGCTTACAAACCGAGAAAGCTCCTCGGGTTTCAGCGAAGAGATTGCCTGTCAGGACAAGGCCGAAGGATGAAGCGACTGACAGAGCTGTCTAGTCAAAACCGAGCCAGGTAGTGATGTTCTTCACAGGCTCCCTCTCACTCTCTACTTTGTTGGCAGGAAAATCCCAGTCAGGATAGCCGATAGCGATGGCCATGGTTATCCGCTTGGAGTCGGGTATGCCGGCATATCTTCTCAATACGTCGGGATACATTGCCCCCTGGTCCTCGATGCAGGTACCAAGGCCGAAATGCAGCGCGGCAAGACAGATAGTCTGCATGACAGCGCCGATATCGAGCAGTGGCCCGCTTTCGCTCAGAGAGCGGTCGGTGGAGATGATGATAGCGGCCGGCGCATCGAAGTAACGAAATCCCCGCTCGATCCATTGTGCCCTCTTCTCCTTGTCCTCCCTCGCTATGCCCATAGCCTGGAAGAGCTGCTTGGCGAGGTTAACCTGGCGCTCGCGATATATGCTTTCCCTGGGCCAGCCCACGACCACGTGCTCGGGATTGGGTGACGCTCCGGAGTTCAGCAGCTCAACATTGGCCCGTCTCACCTTGTCCAGAACACTCCCTGTGAGCACTGTGAACTCCCACGGCTGAGTGTTCATGGCCGAGGGGGCACGGCTCGCCATCTCCAGTAGTTCCTCCAGGACCTCTTTGGCCACAGGGTCCGGTTTGAAACCCCTGATACTCCTGCGCCTTTTCACGGCTTCGATGATCTCCATGAATTCGCTCCTTTCCCGTAACAATCTGGTTGTGACAGAATCTCAGATTATACTATAGCGCCTCTTCGGCAGCGACTTTCAGATCGCACATGTCCGTTGCAGAGAAGGGCCGGCCGGGTCTGTGCCTTGTTAAAGCTGTTTCCACACGCATTGAGCGGAAACCGCGATCGGAGAGACAGGATAGGGCGTGGCGCATTAAGCAGTTCCTTAGGACCGGAGGCCTGCCCTTCATATAGAGGCCGCAGCCTCTTCATCGTTTTGTTCTGCTTTGTCGCCAGAATCGGCGGCTCTGTCGATATCGATGACTTCATTCAGTGCCGATATAGCGGCCTCCAGCTGGCTATCATCAGGTTCCCTTGTCGTCATAGTCTGGAACATCAGCCCTGGAGCGAGGAGGATATGGACTATCGCGTTCTTGGCGTGGCCTGCCCCGAATTTCACGATTTCGTAGCCGATGGCAGCAATAACCGGGATGAGGACTATGCGGGACAAGAGACGTATCCAGAGGGTCGGCCGACCGAGCAGGACGTCAATTAAGGCGAAGACCAGGATAGCTATGATGAGGACGATGACCATGAAGGAGGTGCCGCAGCGGGCATGGGCAGTGGAGTAGCTCCTGACTGTTTCCACTTCCAGAGGGCTACCTGCCTCGTAGGCATTCACTACCTTGTGCTCGGCTCCGTGGTAGGCAAAGACTCGCTTAATATCAGGTATGAATGCTACCAGCCTGAGGTAAACGATGAAGAGGGCAATGCGGATAAGTCCCTCAAGGACAACGCTCAGCAAGCCGGAACTGACGTAGGGATCGATGAGGTAGCGAGTGACGAAGAGCGGGACCATAAAGAAGAGGGCTACAGCAAAGGCAACGCTTATGGCCACGGTTCCCCACAAGAGCGGTGCTGGTATCTTTTCCTCTCCTTCCTCCATTGCGGCGATCTGAGCGGAATGGAGCAATGCCTGGGTGCCCAGAACCATGGTTTCACCCAGTACGATGAGTCCTCTTGTGAAGGGCATCTCTTTCAGGCGTCCTTTATATATGCTGGCCAGGGGCTGCTTCAGTACATTCAGTTTTCCATCGGGCTGACGTACAGATATGGCTACGCCCCGCTTGCCCCGTATCATCACGCCTTCAATGACCGCCTGGCCACCGTAATGGAAGGGTTTTGCCATCGGTTCCTCAATCTCCTTGCTGCCCATAGGCTATGATCTCGTCTCGTTGCAGAGAATCCTCGGTCGCATTATGACAGAAACGGCGGAAAACGTTAAGTTTGTCTCGCGAAGTAGCGGTGGTGAGTAGATCTCCGGCTTCCTGGGGTAAGCTCAGAAGCAAATGCTGCCTGCGGTCAGGCACCCCCTGTCACTTCATCTTATATCGTTGCTTAAATCGCTCCACCCTTCCCCTGGAGTCGACTATCCTTTGCTCGCCTGTGTAAAAGGGGTGGCACTTACTGCATACTTCTACCTTGGTCTCCGGCCTAACGGAACCGGTGACGAAGGTGTTACCGCACAGGCAGGTCACCTTAGCGCTTTCATTATACTTGGGATGAATCTTAGCCTTCATTCGTGAATGCTCACCTTCTTCTTGTATCTGGTTGCCGGCTCATATTTAACATGGCCGTCCATTAAGGCAAAGAGGGTGAAATCTCTGCCCAGGCCGACATTGTTCCCCGGCAGTATGCGAGTCCCGCGCTGGCGAACCAGGATAGTGCCCGCGCGCACTTGCTCTCCCCCGTACCTTTTCACTCCCAAGCGCTTGGATTGACTGTCCCGCCCGCACCTTGTGCTGCCGCCGCCTTTCTTATGCGCCATGCTTGTTCTCCTTAACCCTCGATGATTTGATTGATCAGTATTTTCGTGTGTATCTGGCGATGTCCCCTTTTGTTTCGGTAGCGAACCTTCGGTTTATATTTGAACACGATAATCTTTTCTCCCTTAGCTTCTCCCAAAGAAGTGGCCATCACCCGAGCTCCTTTGATAGTAGGATTTCCTACGACCGTGTTGCCATCTCCGCCGATGAACAATACTCTGTCCACCTCAACTACATCGCCTTCAGGGACACCGAGGCGCTCAACTTCTATTGTTTGCTTTGGCGCTACCTTGTATTGCTTGCCGCCTATTTCAATAATAGCGTAGATCTTATCACCCCCATAGAGAGGAAGGAATTCTAGCACCCCAGGTTGCTCGGTGTCAAACCAATCATGTGAATCACGGGGAAAACCTGACCGACTGGGGAGCTGGTGTCCCGCAGATTGCGCAACCGAGTCGACAACTGATGTGTGGCGCTGGCGGTGAATTAGGAGTGAAGACGCTGAGAACTGTACCTGTAAAGGTTGAACAGAGCCTTGATCGAGGCGCCAAGAGCGGGATATACGGGAAAGCGCTCGTCTTCGAAAGCCTTCTTGGCCAGCAGGTGATACCTTCTATCCTCTTCGTCTTCTGAGTAGGCATCGAGTGCGACGCAAACCATTACGGTCTTGCCCATGGCATCGCGGGCATATCTACATCCCTCGACCATTACCTTAATCAGGTCCCTGAGTAGGTCTTCAACTGCGTCTCCCAGCACGCGCCGCAGATAACTGACTTCGTCGAAGTGCAGCACTATCGAGTGGATATTCCTGTCGTGAGATAGGATTCTGATAGCGTCAGCGAGCGTTCCCGGCTTGCCGGGCAGGTTATAGTATATTGGCCAGGCATCCAGGGGATTGTTTATGCTTGTTCCCGCCACAGGCACCATCTTGCGTAATTCAGATGTCGTTTTCTCGGTGAATTGAGGGACTTCCAATCCCGCCTTTGCACATAGATCAGTTTCGAGCACACTGAAACCGCCGGAGTTGGTAATGATGGCGGTGCCCTTCCCTGCAGGGAGGCGAGCACAGGATAATGCCAGAGTGGCATCCAGCAGTTCGTCGAAGTTCTCTACCTGGATTACCCCGGCCTGCCGGAAGAGTGAACTCCAGATTTCAGGCGAACCGGCCAGTGAGCCTGTGTGGGAAGATGCCGCCCGCCGGCCATCCGAGGTCACCCCTCCTTTGAGTGCCACTACCGGCTTCAGTCCGGCGGCTTCGGTGATCGTCGCTTTGAGACGGTCACCGTTCTTTGTCCCCTCCATATATAGGGCTATAACCTCGGTTTCGCGGTCGTGCGCCAGGTATTCCAGGAAGTCGGGACAGTCGAGGTCTATGGCATTCCCGTAGCTGACAACTTTGCTGAACCTTATGTTCCTCAGCTTTCCGATGGAGAGGAACTGCTCGGCAAAGGTGCCGCTCTGCGAGATCACCCCCACCGACCCTTCCCCGGTTGAGGCATCGGGGATGAATGCGAGGCCGGACCTGGGGCAGTGTATTCCCATGCAGTTAGGGCCAATCAGGTTGATTCTACCTCTCGCTATCTCCTTCACCTCGTCCTCCAGGAGTTTCCTCTCGTGTAGCCCGGTCTCACTGAAACCGGCAGTAAAGACGTGGGCCGTCTTGACGCCTTTGGTGACGCAGTCGGCTAACACTTCGGAGACGTTCAATGCCGGCACTGCGATGACAACGTAGTCGGCTCCGTCCTCGATGTCCAGGATGCTGGCGTAGCACCTCTTGCCGTGGAGCGTCTTGTACTTCGGATTCACCAGGAACAGGCTGTCTCTTAGTTTTGTGCTCATCAGGGCCTGTGAGAAGCCATCATGATCGGAAGCTCCTATTACGGCTACCGTTTCCGGGTGGAACATACGCTCGAATTCCGTTCGTTTGTCCGCTTTCAATGCTGGCCTCCTGGTTGTGGTGTGGATTGAGAAATGGCCCTTAGCGTGTTAGGGAATCGGCTTTTCCGCGGATCCTCCCCGACAGGGAATCACCCTCGGGCTGTATGGTAGTTTGTCTCCGGGGGTTTGTCAATTTGGCAGTGCCTGTCCGGCGCAGTTCCTCGGGGGAGCTATGTATCACAGTCGGGGCAGAGCCCGGCCTATTTGCCCCGATCGAAGATGCGCGGCGCCACCAGCTTGCGCACCTCTTCTGCCACCACAACGCTTCCTGCCACAAGAACGATGACTATCCAGTCGTTGACGTTCAAAGGCACCGTGTAGAACAGGCTCTGGAACGGAGGCGCGTAGATTACCATCACCTGGAGCAGAATGGCCAGTCCTATTCCACCGAGCAGGAGAGGATTGCTGAGAAAGCCCAGCTTGAAGATCGACTGCCGGTCGGAGCGTGCGTTCAGGGCATTGAACCACTGGAAGGCAACCAGCACGGAGAAAGCTATTGTCCTGGCCTTATCCAGCCCAACGCGAGGCAGTTCCCATCCAAAGATAAAGAATGTACCCAGTGCCATGAACAGGGCAACAAAAGCGATCCTTGCCAGCATTCCGCTATAAACGATTCCTGACTTTGCTCGACGCGGGGGTCCTTGCAGTACATTGCGGTGCTTTGGTTCCAGGCCTAACGGTATGACGTAGACACCATCGGTAACCAGGTTTATCCATAGAATCTGAACAGCGACGATGGGCAGGGGAATGCCGGCCAGAATTGCCAGCGTCCAGGTGAGCAACTCACCCACATTGGTGCTCAGGAGATAGAAAACGGAACGGCGGATATTGTCGAAGATGACCCTTCCCTCTTCGACGGCAGAGACGATGGAGGCGAAGTTATCGTCGGTGAGTATGATATCGGAGGCTTCGCGGGCGACATCCGTACCCTTGATACCCATGGCTATGCCGATGTCGGCGCTTCTCAGGGCCGGGCCATCATTGACCCCGTCCCCGGTCATGGCGACGGTGTAGCCCTTTGACTTCAGGGCATTGACTATCCTGAGCTTGTGGAGCGGCTCGACGCGGGCGAAGACTGAGATTTTCTCTATTTCGACACTGAGCTTTTCATCACTCATCTTCTCCAGCTCTAGACCGGTCACCGCTTTGCCAGCCGGCAGTCCCAGTTCTTCGGCAATGGCGACCGCCGTGGCCTTCTGGTCCCCGGTTATCATCACCACTCTGATGCCGGCACGCTTGCAGTCGGCAACCGCCTGCTTGGCTTCCTGACGGGGCGGGTCAATCATCCCCACCAGACCGACGAGAGTCAAACTGCCGTCAAGGTGCTCATGGGAAAGCTGTTCTGGGGTGGGAGAACATTCGGCATAGGCGAGAGCCATCACGCGCAGTGCCTTTGCTGCCATCTCAAGGTTCTCTTTGTCAATGTGCGCCATTTTCTCAGGGGTCATCTCCTGAGGGGTCCCGTTTTCAAGCACTTTGCCGCACATCGCCAGCACCCTGTCAACGGCCCCCTTCACGTACACCACTGCTTTGCGGTCTTTCCCGTTATGAGCGCGATGAAGCGTAGCCATATAGCGCTTCTCGCTGAGGAACGGCAGTTCGGCCAGTCGCGGCTGCTCTTCATGCAATGCTCTCTGGTCCAGCCCTGCCTTAAGAGCGGCCACCAGCAAAGCCCCCTCAGTGGGGTCACCCAGTAGTTGATACTTATCGCCATCTGATTTCAGGGCAGAGTCATTGCACAGGGCGCTGATTCTCAGGGCTAGAAGCAGGTCTTCGTCCTTTGCAGGTTCAAGTTTCTGTCCGTTTTCCAGGAACTCACCCTCCGGACGATAGCCAACTCCCGTGATTTCTATTGTTCTGCCCCGCAGGTATATCTGCCGTGAGGTCATCTCGCTTTCGGTTAACGTGCCCGTTTTATCCGAGCAGATGACGGTGACGGCGCCCATGGTCTCCACGGCTGGCAACTTCCTGATAAGCGCATGCCTCTTCGCCATGCGCCTCATTCCCAGGGCGAGGACTACTGTCACCGTTACCGGCAGACCTTCAGGAATCGCGGAAACTGCAGCGGCAACCGCGAACGTGAACATCTCCTCAAATGTGTATTGTTTCGCCACTCCGATGGCTATCAGTACCGCGATGATGGCGAGCACCACGATACCGATGTAGCGTCCCAACGTGGCGATGTTACGTTGCAGCGGCGTAGGCGGGGGCTTGACTTCCTGCACGTGGGCACTAATCTTGCCAATCTCAGTGTTCATACCGGTGGCCGTGACCACAGCCACCCCACGCCCGGCAACTACAGCACAGCCCATATGCGCCATATTGCCCATGTCAGCTACGACTGCCTCGCCTTCAATTGCACCGGTAAACTTCTCCACCGGAACCGATTCACCGGTGAGGATGGATTCGTCCACAGATAGACTTGCTGCCTCAATCAGCCTGGTATCGGCGGGAATCTTATCGCCTGCCTCCAGCACGACGATGTCACCGGGAACCAGGTGACTTGCGGGAGAGGGAACAGTGGTGCCATTTCTCAACACCCTGGCCTGGGGCACGGTCAGCCTCTTCAGTGCTTCCACAGCCTGTTCAGCCCGGCCTTCCTGCACAAAGCCGATTACGGCATTGATGAAGACCACAGCCAGGATGACCGAGGCATCGGTGGGCTTCCGCATAACAAAGAACTCAATCAGCGCGGCAGCAAGCAGTATGTAGATAAGAGGACTGGCGAACTGGCGCAAAAAGAGCATAATTGCCGGTCTCTTGCCCTTTTCCGTCAACTCGTTAGGACCGTGCTCGTGTTGTCGGTTCCTTGCCTCTTCTTGAGCAAGCCCCGAACGTGAGGAGTTGAGTTTGCTTATGACCTCTTCGGCGGTAAGATTGTGCCAGTTGATTGCCATTTCCTGACCTGTTGCACTTGCTGTGTCGGGGCGTGTCCTCAAGTGTATAACTACGTCACCCTGTGCTGTCAAGGGGTTTCTCGGGTTTTCTGAAGATTCCCGTGGCTCCTGCAGTACGTGTTATCCGGTGGAGTGGTTCGGCTGTCTCTAGGATTCCTCTCCCTCGACGAGAGAGGGATAGGGTGATGGTGAGTGAAACGAGGGTCGAACTGAGCCTTCGCCTTCCGTCACGCGGAGCCCCGACTTGTCGGAGCGACGAGTCTTTCCGATTCTTCGGTCACTTCACTGCCTCAGAATGACAAGAGGCGAAGTGCCCACGCAATATCCCTATCTAGCAGTGATGGTGCGGAGAGAAGAATCCAACTACCCCCGTCTTTCAAAACACCGCTGGCGCGGAGAGATGTCAGCCCAACCTAGATTTCAAACTGGTCTTTAGGTTTCAAAGAGGTAAGGCTGTCTTTCAGTTTGTCGGTTGCCTGAAGAGCCTCGTTAAAGGCCAGGCGGTTCGCTTCCACCTTCGATGCAGGGAGTCTCTTGGCCATGACCTTGACCAAAGAGGCAGAAGAGACGATGGAACAGAGCGATGCTACAGCGCCGAGAGCGGCCATATTGATGGCCCTTCGCTCACCCGTGTTCGCGGCTATTTGTTGGAAAGGCAGACGCGCCACCTTATCCCAGGGAACCCAGCGCACCAGGCTTGAGTCCACGATAACAAGGCCGCCTTCTTTCATGGCGGGCAGGTTGCGGACGCATGCCTCCTGCGTCAGGGCAACAAGGACATCCAGCTCTACAGCCTGAGGATAATCAATCTCCTCATCGCTCACAATCACCTCCGAGATTGAGTTGCCTCCCCTGGCTTCGGGGCCGTAGTTCTCACTCTGGGCGACATATCGGCCGTCCAGAATAGCAGCCTCGGCCAGCATTATCCCGGCCAGAACTATGCCCTGCCCCCCGGAACCGGCGATTCTTATTTCATACCTTGAGTTCTTGCGTGCGGAGCTTCGTGCATTCTTCATTGTAGGTTGGCCTTTCTCGATCGGCTAGAACGCCGATAATTGTCTTTCCTGCCAGCTCAGTTTCGTTTAGCTCCTTCGCCTTTTCCACCGTTACGGAGTTGTCCCGCTGCCATGCCATCATCTCAGCAGGGGAAGCCAGCCCCAACCAGCGCCCGGCATAGGTCACACACTGAGCAATAACCTCAACCATGGCAAATCCATTCTTCGTGAGAGCCTTTTCTATCAGTCGATCCAGCAAGGTGGTATGATAGACGGTCGTTCTGCCGACAAAGGTCGCCCCCGCAGCCTCTACAAGCCGGGATACGTCGAAGGCAGCCTCGGGGTTTCCGTACGGAGAAGATGTGGTCCTGGCCCCGTAGGGAGTCGTGGGGGAGCACTGGCCCCCGGTCATACCGTAGACCTGATTGTTGATTATGAAGCTGGCAATCTCCACATTCCGCCTTGCGGCGTGGATGAGATGATTCCCCCCGATGGACACACCGTCACCGTCCCCCATTATCGTGATTACCTTGAGGCGAGGTTTGGCTAGCTTTATCCCGGTAGCAAAGGTGAGAGCTCTGCCATGAGTAGTATGCAGTGTATTGAAGTCAACGTAAACGGGGAGTCGGCCTGAACACCCGATGCCTGAGACGAGAACTACATCGTCTTTGCTGTATCCGATGCGGTCAATGATTCTAATCAGCGCGTGCATGAAGATTCCGATGCCGCAGCCGGGACACCAGATATGAGGGAATCTCATGGTGGGACGAAGGTATTTGTGGACAAGATGGCTCGTTTCCCTCACGGATAGACCTCCTCAAGTGTCTCCAATATCTCAGCAGGGGTTATGGGCGTTCCATCTATCTTGTTCAGGGTCAGAATCTCGCAGTTGCCTTGATTGACCCTTTTCACTTCACGAGAAATATGGCCGACATTCATCTCCGGAACCAGTACCTTCTGGGAGCTGTCGAGGATAGTGGTTACCGTGCGACGCATGAAGGGCCAGAGAACCTTAAGCTTAAGGAGCCCTACCTTGAGACCCTTTGCCCGGGCTTCCTTCACGGCCTGCATCCCGGCACGGGCTACGCAGCCATAGGCTATTACAGTTATCACGGCATCCTCCGTGTAGAAGGAGTCAAACCACTGCAAACGCTCGAGATCATTGGATATCTTGGAGAAAAGCCGCCGCATCAAGGACTCAACTTCTTCCTTTCGGGTAGTGGGATACCCTCGCAGGTCGTGATGCAGACCTGTCACGTGGTAGCGATACCCTTCACCGAAGGCAGGCATCGGCGGAACGCCCGTACCGGGGTCACCATAGGGGATATGCCATTCGGGGGGAACAGTTGGTTGAGGTCTGTCCTCGATCTCTATGTCTTCTTTGGACGGTAGCACTATTCCTTCTCTCATGTGGGCCACTATCTGATCAGCAAGCAGGATTGTCGGCATGCGGTATCTCTCCGATAGGTTAAATGCCTGGATCGTGAGTTCAAAGAACTCGTATACCGAAGAAGGGGAAAGAACAACGATAGAGTGGTCGCCATGTGTTCCCCAGCGGGCCTGCATGACATCGCCCTGAGACGGCTGAGTAGGAAGACCCGTGCTCGGTCCGGCACGCATCACATCGACAACAACACAGGGGACCTCAGCCATGCAAGCATAGCCGATATGTTCCTGCATCAAGGAAAACCCGGGTCCGCTTGTGGCAGTCATGCTCTTGGCACCGGCGAGGGAGGCACCGATAACGGCACCCAGGCTGGCGATTTCGTCTTCCATCTGGATGAAGACTCCTCCGACCTTGGGCAACTCCCGCGCCATAACCTCGGTGATTTCCGTCGCTGGAGTGATGGGATAACCGGCGTAGAAGCGGCAACCGGCCATGAGGGCACCCCTTACGCATGCCTCATTACCTTGCAGAAGAATCCGGTTCTGCTCTTCCTGTTTCTGTTCCTTTTCCTTATCCTTCTTCATCTTTGGACACGACTATAGCGAAATCCGGGCATCTGATTTCGCACAGCTTGCAACCCGAGCATTGCTCGAGGTCTTTTACGGTGGGGAATCCGTCTTTGTCAGCTTCCAGGACATGCTTGGGGCAGAAGGCGATGCAAATACCACATCTCTTGCACCAGCCTCGATAGATGTCTACCCTCTTCATTCGCCCCGTATTATACACCTTTTCAGTAGTTCAGTCTCCCCGTGAGAGCATTGAATCATTCTTCGCTTTCTACACCGAAGAGGCTGCCCCGTCACCAAGTGTCAGGCGCGGGATGGTTTTCACTGTTAGCGTCTCCGTACGAAGACGGGATGCTCTTCTTGAGATAAGCCACCGTACTGAATGCCCTGTTCTTTCCAACACGAATTGACTTCTGCTGTTGAGACAGGCTAAAATCTGCCTTCCGGGGATGAAAGTCGCTGTTAGTGGCAAAGGAGGCGTAGGCAAAACGATGCTGGTCGCCCTCCTTTCCACTATATTGAGCGAATCCGGGTATTCTGTTCTGGCCATAGATGCCGACCCCAATCCTACTCTGGCGATGGCCCTCGGCTTTCCCGGCTCGGAGAAGATCACTCCCATATCTGAGATGGGAGACCTCATCGAAGAAAGGACGGGGGCACGTCCCGGTCAGGCAGCACCTTACTTCAAGCTGAATCCGAGGGTTGATGACATACCCGAGAAGTACTGGGTCGAGCATAACGGAATCAGGTTGATGGTGATGGGACGGTTAAGAAAGGGTGGTAGCGGTTGCTACTGTCCTGAAAATGCCTTGCTGGAAGCTCTGGTTGCTCACTTACTCCTGAAGAGGGATGAAGTAGTGATAATGGATATGGAGGCCGGGGTGGAGCATCTCGGGCGGGCGACGGCAAAGGCGGTGGATGAGCTGATAGTGGTGGTAGAGCCGGGCAAGGGCAGTGTGGAAACAGCGTACAGGATAAGAGAGCTGGCAAGAGACATAGGTTTGGAAAGAATCAGGGCGGTGGCTAACAAGATTCGTAGTGAACGGGACAGGGATTTTCTGCTGGCGGCCATGCAGGATTTTGAGTTTCTTGGTTTCATCCCCTACGACGAGAGCGTCATAGAAGCTGGCCTTGGCAGTTTTCCCGTCACCGATTCGAGCTCCGTTGTCATCGACCAGTTGAAGGACATTGCGGCACGTCTTAGAGCCGGCAAATAGACAGTTATCGGTGAGCCGATAATCCAAGAATTAAGAAAGGAGGTTTAGATGACGGCAAAGATAATCTCTGGAACCGAGGTAGCGAAGGAGATCCGGGCTGAGCTGACGGAACGCGTATCCAAGCTCAAAAGCAGGGGCGTAACGCCGGGCCTGGTCATGATCCGCGTGGGGGAGGACCCTGGGTCCATATCCTATGTTTCGGGCAAGGAAAAGGCGGCGGATGAGATAGGCGTGTGGTCAGAGACCATCGTCCTGCCCGGGAACGCCTCGGAGAAGGAACTCATTTCCAGAGTGAAGGAAATGAACAAAGCAGAGCACGTCGATGGCATACTGGTTCAACTACCGTTGCCAAAGCACGTCGATGGGAACAAGGTGCTGAACCTCATCGACCCGGTTAAGGACGTGGATGGCTTCCATCCCGTCAACGTGGGCAAGATGCTCATCGGAGACCCGTATTTCATGCCCTGCACACCGCACGGGGCAGTGGAATTGATGATCCGCAGCGGCAACGCCCCTGATGGCAAGCACGTGGTCATATGCGGCCGAAGCAACATAGTAGGCAAACCTCTGATGGCCATGCTGGTGCAGAAGAATAAGCGTGCCAACGCAACTGTGACCGTCGTCCACACCGGGACCAAGAACATGGCCGAAATCACCAGGCAGGCAGATATCCTGGTGGCGGCGATGGGTTCTCCGGAAGTCATAAAGGCGGACATGGTAAAGGAAGGAGCAGTTGTCATCGACGTGGGTGTGAACCGCGTGGGATGGAAACCCAGCAAGGCTGACCCCAATAAGCAGGTCCCCGACCTGAGGGGGGATGTAGAGTTTGAGACGGTCAAAGAGAAAGCCAGCGCTATTACACCGGTGCCGGGAGGGGTTGGCCCCATGACTATCACCATGCTTATGGCCAACACAGTAGTGGCAGCCGAGCGCAGGGCTGAGCGCACGCGAAAGTAATGAATTGCAGAGATCAGAGAGGAGGTTATCATGGCTTATGATGCGACAAAACTGAAGGACTGGCAGATTTCGGAAGCTGCCGAAGAAAACATGCCGACGCCCGATGAGTGGCGGGAAAAACTGAACTTGCAGAAGGATGAGATTATTCCTTACGGAAGACTGTGCAAGCTCGACTTCATGAAGATTATTAAGCGACTGAAGGGCAAGCCTGACGGCAAGTTCGTTGAAGTGACTGCTATAACTCCTACTCCGCTCGGAGAAGGGAAAACTACGACCAGTATGGGTCTCTTAGAAGGCATTGGCAAGCGAGGCAAGAATGTGGGGGGTTGTATACGCCAGCCATCCGGTGGCCCGAGCATGAACATCAAGGGTACTGCTGCCGGGGGCGGCAATGCGCTGCTTATTCCCATGACCGAATTCTCTTTGGGGCTTACCGGCGACATCAATGACATAATGAATGCCCACAATCTGGCCATGGTGGCACTTACTTCCAGGATGCAGCACGAGCGGAACTACAATGATGAGGAACTGACCAGGCGCACAGGGATGCGCCGCCTGAACGTTGACCCGACAAGGGTAGAGATGGGCTGGATAATAGACTTCTGTGCCCAGAGCCTCCGCAATATAGTAATAGGCCTTGGCGGACGCATGGATGGCTACACCATGCAGTCCAGGTTCGGCATCGCTGTGAGCTCCGAGCTGATGGCTATGCTCTCTATTGTCACGGACCTGGCGGACCTTCGCAAAAGGATGGATGAAATCACCGTTGCCTTTGACCGAGAAGGTAATCCTGTCACCACCGGCGATCTGGAGGTAGGAGGCGCCATGACTGCCTGGATGCGCAACACGATTAATCCCACCCTCATGTGCACCGCGGAGTATCAGCCCTGTCTGGTCCATGCCGGCCCCTTTGCCAACATCGCTGTCGGTCAATCTTCCGTCATCGGCGACCGCATGGCACTGAAGATGTTTGATTATCATGTTACCGAGAGCGGGTTTGCCGCTGATATAGGATTTGAGAAGTTCTGGAATGTGAAATGCCGGCTCAGCGGTCTCAAGCCGCATGTATCGGTACTGACCGCCACCATCAGGGCGTTGAAGATGCACGGCGGTGGGCCGACGGTCGTGGCTGGACGGCCCTTACCGGCCTCCTATACTAAGGAGGATCTGGGACTCCTGGAAAAGGGCATCCCCAATATGCTGCACCATATCAATACCGTCAGGACGGCAGGCATCAACCCCGTAGTGTGTATCAACGCCTTCCAGACCGACACTAAGGCGGAGATCGCCATGGTACGCAAGGCAGCGGAGGCGGCCGGGGCACGTTGTGCGCTCAGCGAGCACTGGCTCAAAGGTGGTGACGGTGCCCTGGAGCTTGCCGATGCAGTTATGGAAGCATGCGAGGAGAAGAACGACTTCAAGTTCCTTTACCCCATGGAAATGAAGCTACGAGAGCGAGTTGATAAGATCGCCAGGGTAGTCTATGGGGCCGAAGGAGTGTCATGGACCGCCGATGCCGAGGCCAAGGCTAAGACGTTCGAGGCAGACGCCAAATATGATGAGTACCCCACCATGATGGTGAAGACGCACCTGAGCCTGTCCCACAATCCCGAGCTTAAGGGCGTTCCCAAGGGATGGACCCTGCCCATCCGCGATGTGTTGATTTACTCCGGGGCTAAATTCCTTTGCCCGTGCGCCGGGACAATCAGCTTGATGCCTGGCACGAGTTCCAACCCGGCCTTCAGAAGGGTAGATGTTGATACCAAGACCGGCAAAGTGCAGGGACTCTTCTAGAGGGCAATAGGCAAGTTAAGGAAAATGCTACCGCCCCGGGATTTTCTCTCCCTCAGTGGAGAAAGCAGAGGTGAGGATACTGGCAAGAGTCAGAAGCGTTTCTCTAACGATTGACGGCAAGAAGATAGGAGCTGCCCCGGGTGAAAAGGTCCTGTGGGCAGCTCTGGATAACGGCATCTACATCCCCAACCTCTGCGCCATTCGGGAGAAGAGGGAGCCCTTTGCCTCCTGCCGTCTCTGTTTTGTGGAGGTCGAAGGCAGGGATGCTGTGGTCCCAGCGTGTGCCACGCCCGTGGCAGAAGGTATGGTGGTTAATACCAGAGGGGCAAAGGCATTAAGGCTGGCGCGCACTGCTTTGGAATTGCTCTTGGCCAGCCATCCTGTGGGTTGTGCCCGTTGTCTGAGGAACGGGTCTTGTGAACTTCAAGTTGCGGCCAAGCATCTCAGCGTGAAGCTGAAGACGAAGAGGTACAGCAAAATCCTGTCTGAATTGCCCATCGATTCGAGTAGTCCTTTGTTCACCTACGATCCCAACAAATGCGTACTCTGCGGCAAATGCGTTTGGGTATGCCAGGAGAAACTGGGCAGAGGGACGATTGGTTTTGCTCACCGCGGGTTCCGCAGGATGGTCACCACCTTCGGGGATGAGCCCATGGGAAGAGCCGGTTGTCAGGACTGCAGTGAGTGTGTTACCGTTTGTCCTGTTGGTGCTCTGGCCTTTGGCAAGGTTACATAAAACTCTGCCAGCCCACAATGTTTGGAGTACGTACGTCAGAATAGGAGGAAGCGCATGATTATTGGTGTTCCTAAGGAAATAAGAGTCGAAGAGTACAGAGTGAGTGCCCCGCCAACGGCTGCAGGCACACTTATTCAAGCGGGACACCAGGTGTTGGTCGAAACCAAAGCTGGCCTGGGAAGCGGCTTCGAAGACCAGGACTACGCCAAGGTTGGGGCTACTGTTGTAAAAACGGCCGATGAGGTATGGAAACAGGCAGAAATGATTTATCATGTCAAGGAACCCATACCCAGTGAGTTTAAATACTTCAGGAAGGGCCTGATAGTGTTTACCTATCTCCATCTGGCTCCGGAGAGGGAGCTGACCTTGGCCGTGATGAAGGGCGGAGTAACCGCCATTGCCTTTGAGACGGTACAGCTACGTGATGGCACCACTCCCTTGCTCGACCCAATGAGCGCCGTTGCAGGCAGGGTGGGTACCCTGGCAGGAGCTCACTACCTTGGCAGGAAACATAAGGGTAGCGGTCGGTTGATCGGAGGTGTACCTGGTGTGCCGCCAGCTACGGTCGTCATTCTGGGTGGTGGGGTTGTTGGCACCAACGCAGCTCAGATGGCTGTCGGCCTCGGAGCCCGTGTCATAATGGTTACCAGAAACCTGGCCCGGCTGAGATACCTTGAAGAAACTATGCACGGCCGGTTTGAGACCCTGGCTTCAAACCCGTATAACATTGCCAGCGTCGTGAAAGAAGCTGATATCCTCATCGGCGCTGTCTTGGTAGCCGGGACCAGAGCGCCAATCATGGTAACCAAAGAGATGGTCAAAACAATGAAACCTGGTTCAGTAATTGTTGATATTGCGATCGACCAGGGAGGCTGCGTCGAGACCAGCCGCCCGACGACCCATGCCGACCCAGTCTACATTGAGGAAGGTGTGCTCCATTACTGCGTTACCAATATGCCAGGCATGTATCCTCGCACCTCAGCTATTGCCTTGTCCAATGCTACCCTGCCTTATGCTCTGAAGCTGGCCAACCAGGGTCTACGTAACGCGGTCATGTCCGATGAGTGTCTCGCCAAGGGTGTGAATGTTTACGATGGGCATGTCACCAACGAAGGTGTTGCCAAGAGCCTCGAGCTGGAATACACACCACTGTCAAGCCTGATCAAGTAGAGTTCGACTTCTCAGAGGTGAGGGGCTAACCTGAGGAAGGGAGTGAACACCTTCCTGAGGAAACTGACGAATAAGGCGGTGGCTGAGTCATTGGATCTGGAGCATACACCGCTCATATGAGGTGGGATGCGCGTGTTGCCGGGCACTCAAGCAGCTAACTCACCTTCAGGTTGTTATATCGTGGAGAAGTAACCGTATGAGGTAGTGCTTTGCTCATCGGGTCGACTTCCTGACATCTCGTTTTCACTTCATGTATCCCGTAAGCTTCCGGGACTTGGTAGCGATACTCCGCTTCGGTTGACGCGTATTCAAGCTCAGGTAGGCTGCCTCAGGTTGCTTTCTGGTGCTCAGCTTTCGGATGATTCAGCGCAGGGGGTTGTTGCCAGCCATCCAGTGTGTTAAATTGGGGACATGAATGAGAGTGTGAAGCAAGAGAGATTTCAAATCATCCCGCCACCGTACAGAATCAAGGTCGTTGAACTTCTATCCAAAGAGCAGATGGACATTGCCGATAATAGGCAGAAGAGAGAAGAGGCGATTAAGAAAGCCGGCTACAACACCTTTCTGCTCAAAGAAGACCAGGTTTACATTGATCTTCTTACCGATAGCGGAACCAATGCCATGTCCGACAACCAGTGGGCAGGCATGATGTTGGGCGACGAGGCTTATGCGGGCAGCAAGAACTTCTATAATCTGGAGAAAGCTGTGCGCGAGATTTACGGCTACAAGTACCTTGTCCCGACCCACCAGGGCAGGGCAGCCGAACACATAATGTCACAGATCCTGGTCAACCCCGGTGATTTTGTGCCCAACAATATGTACTTCACCACCCGCAGGGTGCATCAGGAGCTGGCCGGAGCTACCTGGGTTGATGTCAGCATTGACGAGGCCCATGACCCACAATCCTGGCATCCTTTTAAAGGCAACGTTGATCTGAAGAAACTGGAAGCACTGATACAGGCAGTGGGTCCCGAGAAAATCCCCTATATGTCGCTGGAGGCTAATGTTAACATGGCGGGCGGCCAGCCTTTTTCCATGGAGAACCTGACAGCCGTTAGAGCGCTTTGTGGCAAATATGAAATCCCGATTATGCTTGACGGCACCAGATTGGTGGAGAATGCCTACTTCATCCAGCGGAGAGAAACCGGTTATGAGAGGAAGTCAGTAAGACAGATTGCCAGAGAGATTTGCTCCTACACTGACGGCGGAACTGTGTCCGGCAAGAAGGACGCCCTGGTGAATATAGGAGGATTTCTGGCCTGCAATGACAAGAAGCTGTTTGTCGAAGCTAGGGCAATGGTAGTAGTTTTCGAGGGCCTTCACACCTACGGAGGCCTGGCCGGCCGGGATATGGAGGCGATGGCCCGCGGAATCTATGAGATGGTACAGGACCGACATGTTGCCGCCAGAGTCAATCAGGTTGAATACTTGGGGTACCTGCTTCTCCAGGCCAGGGTTCCGATTGTTGTGCCGGTTGGCGGCCACGCGGTATTCTTGGATGCTAGAAGATTTCTTGCCCACATTCCGCAAGAGCGATATCCGTCTCAGGCCCTCAGCGCCGCCCTATATCTGGAGTCAGGCATCAGGGGGATGGAGAGAGGAATCGTCTCGTCGGGAAGAGATCCAGTGACCGGCGAGGAAAGGAAGCCAAGCCTGGAGTTGGTGAGATTGGCCATCCCCCGCCGCGGCTATACTCATACCGATATGGATTTTGTGGCCCAAGCTATCATCAAGCTTCACAAAATGCGGAAGAGAATCTCCGGCTTGAAAATGGTTTACGAGACCGAACGGCTCAGGTTTTTCCAGGCAAGATTCAAGCCTATCGGTGGCAGGCTGATAGGCTGATAAGTTGATGTGTGGTCAGGCGGCACAAGCACTTGACAGCGCTTCGGGACAGTAATGATACAATATATGTGGAGAATGCGGAGCTAAGCTGCCGCAAGGCAGGAGGTGAAGCAGGATACAGCGCATGATAGAGATTTCGGAAAAACCAAACTACTGCAAGACAGGAGGTGAACTATGAAGGTTAAGACATTGTTTGTTGCTGGGCTCATGCTGGCGCTAATCGCTGGTTTGCTCGGGTCGGCAGGTCTAGCCGCGGCGCCACCGGAGAGAATAAATGTCCTTGTTGGATTTCACGGGGCTCCTGGTCGGTCGGAGCAGGCCCTCGTGCGTGGTGTTGGCGGTGATGTTTACAGGCGATTTACTCTAGTAAATGTTCTTGCTGCGCGAATGACTCCTCGAGCTGCTGATGCCTTGGCTCGAAACCCCAGAGTTAGCTATACAGAGCTAGATGGTCCTGTTTACGCTCTTGACCAGGTAGTGTCCTGGGGAATCGACCGGGTGTTTGGCGATGAGACCCATCCCTTCGCCACTTGGACAGCGTCGAGAGGGTCTGGTATTGGCGTTGCCGTGCTTGATACGGGCATAAGCATTGCTCATCCAGACCTCAACGTGGTTGGCGGCTGGAGATTCTACATGGTCTCTACGGGCCCACCTCAGAATCGGCTGCGTGAGGATGATAATTACGACGATGTTTATGGGCACGGCACTCATGTGGCGGGCACCATCGCTGCCCTGGATAATGATCTGGGCGTTGTCGGCGTTGCCCCGCTGGTGGCGCTCTACGCCGTGAAAGTCCTGGACGACACCGGCAGCGGTACGATCACTACGGTAGTGGCCGGCATCGAGTGGGCGGTAAATAACGGCATCCCGGTACTGAACATGAGCCTGGGGAGCAGCACATATTCGCAGACTCTCAAGGATGCCTGCGACAATGCATACACTGCCGGCCATCTCGTGGTATCTTCGGCTGGCAATGAGGGCAACGAGGATGGTACGGGAGATACGGTTGGCTATCCGGCGAAGTACGACTCAGTAATTGCCGTGGCGGCATCGGATATCAGTGATGCGCGGGCAAGCTTCTCAAGCACAGGCCCGGCAGTGGAGCTGATAGCACTGGGCGCGGACGTCCTCAGTACCATCCCCTGGACGGATGAGAACTCCTTGACGGTAGAAGGGATGTCTTACCAGGCCAATTACATTGAGCATGCGGTCCGGACTGATGCATCGGGCGTTACCGGTGAGTTGGTCGACGGAGGTCTCGCTACTACAACGAATCCTTCCTGGTCCGGTAAGGCGGTCCTGGTAGAGCGAGGCGAAATTAGCTTCTACGATAAGGTGATGAACGTGCAGAACAGTGGTGGGGTAGCAGCGGTCATCTACAACAACGAGCCGGGAAAGTTCGACGGGACTCTGGGAGATGGTAATTCGAGTAACATCCCTGCTATCAGCCTGAGCCAGGAGGATGGACAATGGCTCGTCGAGAATAAGCTCGGAGTTGACGGGACCGTGGTGAGCCTCTACGATCCGAATACCCCGGGATATGGTGCCTCGTCCGGCACGTCCATGGCCTCTCCCCATGTGGCTGGCGCTGCAGCTCTGGTCTGGGCAGCTGATCCTAGTTTGACCAATGTTCAGATAAGGGCAATCCTTCAAGGAACAGCCGAGGATTTGGGGCTTCCCTCAGATCATCAGGGATATGGATTGGTTCGGGCTGACCTGGCGGTAAGAGAAGTTGCAGAGATTGAACCGCCCCCGCCGCCTGAGCAGTATGAACTCACCATCTCCAGCACCGCAGGTGGTTCGGTAACCACTCCCGGCGAAGGGACCTCTACTTACGACGAGGGAACGGTGGTTGACCTCGTGGCCACACCTGATACGGGCTATCGGTTTGTGAACTGGACGGGTGACACCGGCACCATCGCCGACGTTGAGGCCGCCTCGACCACGATCATTATGAGCGGCAACTACTTCGTCACCGCCAGCTTCGAGGAAGTGGTGGCTGAACCCGCTCCCGTGGTTGACAGTGTGGATCCGGACAGTGCCAGACGAGGAGATCGGCTAACGGTGACAATCTTCGGCGCAAACTTCCAGAATGGAGCGATCGCAGATTTCGGGGAATGGGTTATTGTCCGGGGGGTGACCTTTATCAGTCCTGACGAACTCAGGGTGCAAATAAGGGTGCATAACCTGGCAGCGATCGGCCCTCGCGATGTTACAGTTACTAATCCTGACGGGCAGAGTGGCACGCTGACGGGCGGCTTTACGATACTGCAGAAATGATCATAGCCTCACTCTTCTAGCAGGAAAGATTTCGTCAGGGGGGGCTGGGTTTGAAACCCAGCCCCCCCTCAATTCGCAAGTCTGCTGAGCTTTCCTGTTCAATATGCCGTGATTGCAGAGATGTGTAACAGAAGCCGCGGGCTACTCTGACACCGTCGGATGATGCCGAAGCAGTACCGGACATGCTGTCAGATCGCTACGCAGAGTCTACCTTGAGAGGAGGTGCGCTCCCGGGCCCTACACGGCGGGGCGCAGAGCGACAGAAGAGAGGGGGCGTGGGATGGCCAAGAGAGACGGCCTGAAGATGATATTAGGGTGAACAGTCACCTTTCGGGTGATGTCAGGAAAATGAGCGATAAGGGTGGTAGATGAGGCAGGGAGACAACTTGTGCCGGCAGCTCAGTAGGCGGATATCGGTTCTTTATCGGTGATGATTCTTTTGCTGACAGCTAACTGCTGGCGAATATGCTTGGGGATAGTGAACACAGCCTGATGGGTGAGTCCGTCGTAAGATCTCAGGTCTTTTGATATTCTTGTTGAAATTCTGGTATCGATTTGCACGGGAGTCAATTCACGAGGGTCAAGGCTTTGAGAAGCGGAGACAAAGCCCCATAAGCCCAGAAAGGAAGGCACGTGAACTTGATAGGGGCGGGCTAT
Organism: Dehalococcoidia bacterium; assembly: GCA_030610855.1. Classification (GTDB taxonomy): domain Bacteria; phylum Chloroflexota; class Dehalococcoidia; order GIF9; family AB-539-J10; genus RBG-13-51-36. Next base: position 29,537 of record JAUWQY010000004.1, on the reverse strand, counting down.
GGAGAAGACGCTGCTCAAGGTATTGGCAATGGCGGCGAAATTATCTAAGTTCGTCCATTCAGCAGATTCGGCCTGCACTGACATAATGCCATCGGGCTCTAGCTTCTGCCTGACCGCTTGGTAGAATTCTCTAGTGTATAGCAAGCGTGCCGGCCCCTCCTCTAGAGGGTCAACCAGGTCAATGATGATGACATCGAACCTGTCGCTGCATTGCTCCAGGTATTGTCTGGCGTCGACGAAATGAAGCTCTGTTCTGGGGTCATCGAAGGCATGCTGGTGCCAGGAAGGCAAGAAGCGGCGACAGATATTCACAACTTCTTCATCGATATCCACCATGACAGCGTTCTTTACCGTCTTATGCGCCAGGACTTCTCTCAACGTGGCGCCCTCACCTCCGCCGGCGATGAAGACCTTTTCCGGCTTGCGATGGGTGAGCATAGCGGGGTGCACCAGCGCTTCATGGTAGACGAACTCGTCCGCCTCGCTGGATTGAATCTTGCCGTCGAGGACGAGACAGACACCGAAGCTGTCCGTGTTAATGATCTCTACGGATTGAAACCTAGTTCGCCCTGAGTATATCCTCTCCCTGATGCCATGCAGCGCAGTGAGGTTAGGGGTCAGATGGTCGCGAAACCATTTATGTCTATTATCGGGGTCACTATCCTTCATTTTGCGCACCTGGCCTGGCTATCCTCCATAAGCCCCCTGCGAAGCTCAATCAGGGAATGGCTTTGCGCCCCCAGCCTTTCTGTTATCAATCTGGCAGCCTTTTCAGGGTCTACACTGCACCCACATGTGAAGACGTCTACGGCAGCATACTGAAACTCCGGCCAGGTGTGAATGGCAATATGCGATTCGGAGATATTGACTACTCCGCTCACTCCGCAAGGGGAGAAATGATAAAAGGACTCGCCCACCACGGTGGCGCCACTCTGGACAGCGGCTTCATTGAGACAATCCTTGAGGAAATCTACGTCATCGAGCACCTCCTGATTACAGTTTTTGAGTTCTAGTAGCAGATGTCTTCCAAGCGCATTCAAATCACCTTCCCTCCTTCAGAATTTGGATTTATGACGGAGCCTTTCGGGCAACAGTGCAAATTCTATATAATGTTGGCCCTTTTATCAATGCTCAATGGGTTTCTGCTAAAATAGGTGGAGGTGAGGGGTATGTCTTCAGAAAAGCAACTGGTTACTGTGCGTGTTGCCAGGCAAATCGAGGCCCAGATAATCAAGGGACGGCTGGAGAGCGAAGGCATACCAGTTCTCCTGAGCTACGAGAGCGCCGGTCTGGTCTACGGGCTCATGGTGGACGGAATAGGTGAGGTAAGAATCATGGTGCCCGAGTGTCTGGCAGAGCAAGCAAAGGAGATTCTGGAGATCGGCAATGAAAGCGGAAACGCTGACGAGGAGTAAGTCTGGTTTCTGATGACGTCAAGATTAGAACGCATAGCTGAACAGCGGGTGGATAGTCTGAGCAGAATTAGGGCTCGGGGCATAGACCCTTATCCTCATTCCTGTCGGCGCAGCCACACTATTCGAGAAGCAATAGCTCTTTCTGAGGAACAACAGGCCGCTGATCAGAACACATCCCTGGCTGGTCGGGTTATGGCCAGGCGATCCATGGGTAAGATGGCGTTTGTTGACATTAACGATGGCTCCGGGAAGATGCAGCTCTCTTTGCGCTTCGACATTCTGGGCCGGGAAAGATACGAATTCCTTCAGGATATTGACATTGGCGACATCGTGGGGGTCGAGGGCAGGCTCTTCCGAACGAAAGCCGGAGAGCTTACCCTGGAGGTATCCGATTTCGCCATGCTATCCAAGTCACTTCGCCCCCTGCCGGAGAAATGGCATGGGCTGGCCGACGTAGAAAAGCGGTACCGGCAGAGGTATCTTGACCTCATCTCCAACGAAGATAGTAGGAGCATTTTCACTTTGCGCAGCAGGATTCTTACCGTAATAAGATGCTTCCTCGATAAGCAGGGATTCATGGAGGTAGAAACCCCGGTGCTTCAGTCCCATGCCGGCGGAGCGCTGGCACGCCCCTTTGTCACTCATCATCATGCCCTTGATGAAGACCTCTATCTGCGGATTGCCCTGGAGCTCCACCTCAAGAGATTGGTGATAGGCGGCTTTGACAAAGTCTATGAGATGGGACGGGTCTTCCGCAATGAAGGTGTTTCCGTCAAACATAACCCGGAGTTCACCTTACTTGAATGCTATCAAGCTTATAGCGATTACAATGATATGATGAAATTGGTCGAAGAAATGTTCGTCAATACGACACAGGAGGTTCTGGGTAGTACTCAACTCTCTTGCCGCGGCACAACCGTTGATTTCAGTCTCCCGTGGCAGAAGCTGAGCCTGCGTGAGGCAATAGAGGGTTATTGCGGCATTGATTTTGAAGACTACCCCGATGCTGCTTCTCTCAGGTCGCGGATGGCAGATTTGGGAATGGAAGTCGAACCCGGCAGGGGGAGGGGTAGGCTAATAGACGAGCTACTGTCGACTTTTGTTGAACCGAAGCTCACCCAGCCGACTTTTCTTCTGGACTACCCTGTGGATATGTCGCCTCTGGCCAAGAAGAAGCGAGGCAATGACCAGTTGACGGAGCGATTTGAGGGCTTCGTGGGTGGCATGGAGGTTGCTAATGCCTTTACCGAGCTCAATGACCCCCTGGAGCAAAGGGAGAGATTTCGCCAGCAACTGAAGGAACAAGCTGTTGATGAAGAAGCAGAAGTCGCCGATGAGGATTTTCTTCAGGCTCTGGAATATGGCATGCCGCCCACCGGCGGTCTGGGAATGGGCATTGACCGCTTGGTGATGCTTCTTGCCGGTCAGCAGTCTATTCGGGAAGTGATACTTTTCCCCCAGTTGAAGACGAAGTCGGAGTCTTGATCGGGGAGAAGGAACCGATGATTGATATCAGGCTTATCCGTGAGAATCCTGAACTAGTTCGCCAGGGATTGGAGAAGAGAGGTGATGCCTTCGTTCTGGATGAGATCCTTGAGATTGACGCGCGTTATCGTAACTTGCTCCGTCGGACCGAGGAGCTCCGCGCCAAGCATAACGAGGCAAGCAAACAACTGGCCAAGAGCAAGGAAAGATCGCCTCAATTCATAGCGCAGATGCGGCAACTGGGAGAACAGATATCGTCCCTGCAACAGCAAACGAAAGAAACTAAAGCTAGCGTCGATTGCTTGTTGCTGGAATTGCCCAACATACCGCACCCTAGCGTGCCTGAAGGGAAGAGCGAGAGTGATAATGTCGTAGTGCGTGCCTGGGGCAAGCCAAAGGAACTACCATTCAAGCCATTGCCTCACTGGGAATTGGGGGAAAAGCTCGGCATATTAGATTTTCAGCGGGGCGTGAAGCTCTCAGGAACCAGGTTCTATGTCCTCAAAGGGCTGGGCGCACGTCTTCAGCGAGCGCTTATCTCGTTCATGCTCGATGTACATGTGAATGAGCATGGCTATAAGGAGATCTATCTTCCTTCGATGGTGAAGCGAGAGTGTATGGAGAGCTCAGGACATCTACCGAAGTTCGCCGAGAATCTGTATCATGATGCGGAGGATGATTTTTGGTTCATACCAACAGCGGAGGTACCGTTGACCAATCTGCACCGCGGCGAAATACTGAGCGCAGACAGCTTGCCCCTGAGTTATGTTGCCTATACTCCCTGCTTTCGTCGGGAAAAGATGTCTGCCGGGACGGACACGAGGGGCATTAAGCGGGGACACCAGTTTGATAAGGTAGAGCTCTACAAGTTTACTGATGCGGAAAGCTCCGATCAGGAGCTAGAGAGACTGGTAGCTGATGCCGAATCCATAGGCCGTAAGCTAGCCATACCTTACCGGGTGACTCAGTTGTGCAGTGGGGAGCTCGGCTTTGCTGCCTGCAAAACATATGATATCGAGATGTGGGCTCCCGGCTGTGCTGAATGGCTGGAGGTCAGTTCGTGCAGCAATTGTGGTGACTTTCAGGCGAGGAGAGCAGACATCCGCTATCGTCCTGGGGTCGGTGCCAAAACACAGTTTGTTCACACGCTCAATGGGTCAGGACTGGCTCTGCCGCGAGTACTTATCGCAGTGCTTGAGAACTACCAGCAAGCGGATGGCACGGTGCTGGTTCCCGAAGTACTGGAGCCCTATCTGAGAGTACCGTAGTTGCCGCAACGGCATAGAGGGGCCAGCACTGAGTTCTATTGTCCTTCTACAGGACTTCTGCGTGAGTTCAGTCGAACGATGAGAACGAATAGGTTGTGGAACAACATAACGGAGTTCGCTTTGACAGGTCTGTGAGCCGATGCTATCATAGCTTTTGCAGAGTGTGTTTCAGCCGCAACTGATTGTTATAGGATGGTTAATCTGGTTGGAGAGGGGACCTAGGGGGCGGTAAGAAGTGGAGACCGCCGATAGTTGGCTTCTAGCAGCCTTTCTGGTTTGCTTGGCTCTGTCAGCTTTTTTCTCCAGCGCTGAGGCAGCTTTTATCGCTCTGCCCAAGCTCCGCCTGAGATATCTGGTGGAGAGTGGCGTTAAGGGAGCAGGAAAGCTGGCGAAAGTCGCTGAAAAGCCCGAGAGGGTTCTGGCTACGGTGTTGCTAGGCAATAATCTGGCAAATGTAGCTGCCGCCACATTGGGGACGATCATGGCTGTGGCCACTTTCGGCCCCGTGAGAGGACCGATCATAGCCACCCTCGGAGTGACAGCTCTGGTTCTGGTCTTTGGAGAGGTTATCCCCAAAACCCTGGCCATGCATCATGCTCAGCGGCTATCTCTGGCGTACGTTAACCCGCTAAGGATAACAGAATTGTGCTTTTATCCCTTTGTCCTGGCACTGGATCGAATCGGGTTCAGTGTTGCCAGGATGGTTAATGTGTCCGATGAGGATAAGAAACTGGTCAGTGAGGATGAGATACGTTCTGCCATAAATGTCGGCGAAAGCGAGGGTGTCGTAGATGAAGATGAAGCAAAGATACTGCATAAGGTGTTTGAATTCACCGACCGGCCGGTGAGCAAGATAATGGTCCCCAGAACGGAAATCACGTGGGTGGCACAAGGAACGAAGCTAGGTGACTTCCTGAATGTCTATGGCGAAGAACACTACAGCCGGTTTCCCGTGTATAAGGAAAACACCGACAATGTGGTAGGTATATTGCATGCCAAGGATGTGCTGATGAAGCTGACCGATGAGACGGCCAGCAGAGAAGACGTCATCGACGATTTGGTGCGGTCTGCCTATTTCGTGCCTGAAGGCAAACGCCTGGGCGAACTCCTGGCTGAGATGCGAGACGGTGGTCATCATGCAGCAATCGTCGTGGACGAGTTTGGTGGCATGGCCGGAATGGTTACCCTGGGACAACTGACTGAGGAGATCGTTGGCGATATTCATGATGAACTGACGGGTGATGAAAAGGACTTCATAGTGACTGGCGACAGTACCTTCGAATTGGAGGGAGGATATAGGGTCGACGATGCTAATGAGGAACTGGGGCTGGATTTGCCGAGCGGTGATTACGAGACAGTGGCCGGCTTCATTCTGAGCCGCCTCGGCCGGATACCGAAGCAGGGGGAGCAGTTCAAATTCCAGAATCTGAAGTTCGTTGTCACTGAAATGCGCGGAATGAAAATAGCTAAGGTTATCCTGACGAGGGAGAAGAGAGTTCCCTCATCGTGAGTCTGTTCCATCCCACCCGCAGTGACGGGGCGAAAATGACTCATCATTACATCTGTCTTCGCGATTTCCAACCTGTCGTGACGAAGCAATCTAAGGAGGCTTCTTGAGGCTTATCTTGGTCAGGCATGGCGAAACTAGCTGGAACAAGGAGAGACGTGTGCAGGGAGGTGATAGCGACATCGGACTGAATGAGACCGGATTTGAGCAGGCGAGGAAGCTGGGAGCTTTCCTTAAGAAGGAGAACGTCATTGCCATACACGCTAGTCCTATGCAGAGAGCTATAGCTACAGCTGAAGCCATAGCCAAGCATCACCGATTGCCTGTGGAAGTCGACCAGGAGCTCAGAGAGATCGGAGTGGGTGAACTGGAAGGTATGTCTCTTCCCAATCTGAGCACTACGTTCAGCCAGTTCTTGATGCAGTGGTGGCAACAGAGGGGGGCGAGGGAATCGCCCGATGGAGAAACCCTTGTCGAATTGCAGCAGAGGGCATGGAAGGTTATTGAAGGTCTGGTGAGAAGGCATGAAGCCAGTCACGGGCACAACGACCAGATTGCGGTGGTAGTAGTAAGCCATTTCTTCGTGACCTTAGCCATCATTCTCAAAGCTCTGGATCTGCCTCCGGACTGCTTCACTAAATTCAGGGTAGACCTTGGCGGGGTAAGCATTCTTGAGTTCAACGATTACGGAACCCGCCTGCTGACGTTCAACGATACTTCATATTAGTGTCAACTGCGAAGAGCAGGCCGACGGGGCAATCCTGATGAGTAAGACCGAGACAGAGACGAAGGTCATTGATTCTATTCAGCGGCATAGCCTGATTTTGCCCGGGGACAAAGTAGTTGTCGCAGTATCAGGCGGCGCTGATTCAGTATGTTTGCTTCACATCCTGGCAAAACGGCAGAACGTATCAGGGATTAGTCTTCATGCAGCTCATCTCAATCATCAACTTCGGGGAGCTGAATCCGAAATTGATGCCAAATACGCGTTCGACCTGGCTGGGTCACTGGGCATTCCCATCACCATTGATAGGCAGGACGTAGCTGTCCACAGGACCGAAAGAGGCTGCTCCCTTGAGGAGGCCGCCCGTGAACTACGCTATGGGTTTCTTGCCAGGGTAGCTACAGATGTTGGAGCCAACCGAATAGCCATAGGTCATACAAGGGATGACCAGGTGGAAACCATTTTGATGCATATATTGCGAGGAACAGGAATCAGCGGGTTGTGCGGCCTGATTCCTTGCCTACCCATTCTGCATGTCTGGCGGGGAGTGTCATCGGGAGCGATGCGAAGCGACCTTCAGGTCATCAGACCGCTTCTGGATGTTACGAGAGAGGAAACAACGGCTTACTGCCAGAGGCAGCGACTGAACCCGCGTGTTGATTCCTCCAATCTCTCGCTTTCCTTCTTTCGAAATCGCCTACGCCTCCACTTGTTACCTGTGCTGCGACAATATAATCCGAGCGTTGACCAGGCCCTGCTTCGTCTGGCCGATATCGCTAGGGAAGACAGTGCTTTCATTGAACAGCACACTTCCGGGTTGTGGAATGAGGTGGCTAGCCAGGGGAATGATGCCATTCATCTTGATAGGAAGCAGACTGCTAACTTGCCCATAGCTCTACAAAGGCGACTACTGCGAGCCGCTGTGGCCAGGCTAATCGGGGATACTAGAGATGTCGAGGTGGGTCACATTGAAGCCATGCGTGACCTGCTGGGCAAACCGGTGGGGAAGAGGCTATCTCTGCCCCGGGGACTCATCTGCCATGGGGAATATGATGAGCTGGTCATTGCAAAGCTCCTGCCCGTTACCGCGAACGGGACAAAACAGTATCAGCCTGCGTCATCATGCCCCTTTCCCCCATTGCGGGGCGAGTTTCCATTACAAGTACCCGGGGAGAGCATTATGCCTGGATGGAGAGTGAGAGCCAGCATAATCTGCGAGCAATCACACTCCCTGCCGTTACAAGGTGTCCCGAGCACAAGAGATGGGATTCATCAAGGCAGATGTGTCGCCGATTTGGATTTACAGAGAACAGGGAGCGAGCTCTTTGTTCGGGCGCGGCGGCGCGGGGATAGATTTCGGCCCCTGGGCATGAGTATGGATAAGAAGCTCCAGGATTTCATGGTTGATGCCAAGATACCTCGTGTGTGGCGAAGTCATATCCCGATAGTGTGTTCCCCTCAGCAGATCATCTGGGTAGTAGGCTGGCGCATTGACGATAGAGTCAGGGTCACTGAGGATAGCAGGGCGATCGTTCGTCTGGAGTTCACCAGGGGCGATGAAAGCAGTAGATAGAGAAATACGTCTGCGCCGTCTTACCGTTGATGAAGCAGTGTGCCGGCTTGACCAATATCTGAGCGATGCCTTTATGGCTGGCCTGTCCTGCGTGCGTATTGTGCACGGCAAGGGAACGGGAAGATTACGTTGCGCAGTACATGACTTTCTGGCCAAGCATCCTCTGGTAAAATCCTATCGCCTCGGTGATTATGGCGAAGGAGACTATGGCGTCACCGTAGTGGAGCTGATAAATCACTAGGCTTTGTCTCCGGAATGTCAAGCGCCGCCATTGCTTATGCGTGCCCGGAGATACTATAATGACGCTGTAGGTTTCCGGGAATCAGAGCATGGAAGCGATTGAAGGGACAATAAAACAGGGGTCGGTTCTCGCCGAGCAGGACGGATTCTCAGCCAGGATTCAGGAAGCGCATAGTGACATAGCGTTCTTACGAAGACGGCTTGATCGGTTGGCGAAGTTGCAGTTGCTTCTCAAAGAGAAGTACCGCGGTAGATTAGCTAGCCTCTCTGCCGAGCTTAGTGACATAGACAGACAGGAGTGGGAACTCGGAAGTCTGGCAAGGCAACTGAAAAAGAACAAAGAGAGGCGATCGATCATCAAAAGGCAGATAGCCAGCCTGGATAGACGGAAGAAGACCATCCGCCAGGCAATGAGGCAGGTCACAGGATACGAAAGGTCAAGCAATGCACAGGTGGATATGATAGAAGAGGAACAGGAAGTGCTTAGCCAGCGAGTTCATGACCTGGAGCATATACTAGGGCTTGCGGAAAAAGCTGAGCTAAACAGAAGAGAGTTGGACACTATTGCTCAGCGAGTTCACGCCACACAGACATTACTGAGAGAGCATGAAGCAGACCTCAGCAAAAGGACTATAGATTTGCTCTTCGAATTCTACATACCTCCCAGGAATAACAGACGAATCAAGCTATAATCAGTTCATCATCGGTCCGCCGAAAAGGATTGTCTAGGTGCGAAGCATAGCTGTCTGAGACGCAGTGGCGCGGGGCTTATCAATGCAGCCTGGCCGCAATTCGGGTTGGATAACTCCCTGCAAGAGACATGACAGTTAGCAGTGCAACCCGGAATCGGCTTGAATCTACCATTGGCTTGCTTTTGTGCAAACGGCAGTGGCAGCCCCTCGCAGTGCGGAATGCCCCGGGAATCGCTTTCCGCAGCGGCGACTTCCTGACAGGAAGCGTAGGTCATTCCCCTGGCTTCGACCAGTTTCCTCACTTCATGGTGGAAGCGTAGCCTCAGATCGCTGCGCAGGCGATAGCCTCGACCCGCCCAGTGCGCCTCGTAGACATAGTCCTGCTCGAACCTCTCGGCTGCTAGTGGCGACTGACTGCGGATAGCTCTGTATACTCGTTGCCATGTACTCCTCCCTTCATGGTCGGTCAACGAAGGACGCGTCTGGTTTAGTCTTCCAGTGCTGGCAATTATGTGCTTGGCTCCAACGGATGCGAAGATATCAAGCAATGCTGCTATTCTGTCAAGCCAGGAACCGCCGTAAAGGGCGTACAACAAATGGACGAATACAGGGTCGAAACGAATGACAGTGTCTATGCCGATGTCGGATAACTTGCCGACAGCGGCTACCCTGGCATCGAATGGAGGTGCTCCTGGTGACAGAAGCTCGAGCACCTCTGAGGTGCCCTCAATGGTTATAGATATGAACTTCGGCTTGTACTGAGCGAAGCGGGGCACTTCCAGGAGAAATGAGGGGTCGCCCTTAGTGGTGACGAAGAACGAGACGCCGTAATCCATAAGAAGCTGTACCAGTCTTGTGACCTCTTTCTTCAATGCAGGTATGTCCTGACAGGGGTCAGAGATAGCGGACAGCAGAATGGGCGGGCACAGGGTCAGCTTTCTGAGATCCCTTTCCACTAACTCGGGCAGGTTGCTATAGACCAGAGTATCCTCGCAGTAGTTAGAGTATATCGCTTCCTTGGCATAGCAGTAGATACAATCATGAAGACATTGTTTTGGGCCCGAGGGAGTGACATTGATGATCCAGCAATGGAAGCACTTCCGCTCTGGATGGGAGTAGGGGAAATCATGGAAAGTGGAGCCTTTCCTGGCTATTAGTTTCACAGCCATGTTTCTATTCTAGCAGTTCAGACAATCTGTTAACTGTGCTTCCCCACAGGCTACACAGAACTGGAGACGAACTCATTGCCTGGCAACGTCGACGCGCAGACAAGTTTCAACTTATCGGACGGGCTGTTTCCGTGGTCTTGGCAAAGGAGACCATGGCATCATCTGGCGGAGCTGACAGGACTTCAGGGGTTGCTTCTGGGATTGGGAACAATGCATAGCTAACCGTTGCCTATCGATAGCCGGAGACTCTATAATGAGCCTGCTAATCCGTGCCAGTCAGAGCACGAAGACTGGATGTTACTCAAACACTCGTGTTTCGGTTGAGGAGTAGGTCGGCAGATGCTTTGACGGAATGGGTCGACACAAAAGGATGCTAGTGAACGCAGAAGATTTGAGAGCTTTCATAGACTCGAAGTTTCGACTTCCCCTGGTTGAAGGAGAGGACAAGGTTTGCTCCCTTGGTGAAGCTATAAGAGAGCATATCAGGAAAGGGATGTCCCTCAATTTCGGCGGAAGAGGCGGAGCTCTGTTCTACCAGCTTGTGAGGGAGTTCTGGGGTCAGGATCCGGAGTTCACCATCATAAACAATGGCATCACAGCCACCATGATATCTCTCATTCATGGAAGGCTGGCAAGGAAGATCATAGCCAGTTTCATCGGCGACACATATCCATCGCCAGGACCGAATCCTCTGGCTCACAAGGCATACCTCTCGGGTGAAGTGGAGTTCGAGAACTGGACGATGCTCACCATCCCCCAGAGACTGCTGGCGGGAGCGATGGGATGGAGCGTAATCCCTACCCGGTCAATTATGGGAAGCTCTATGGAAGAAGAGAATAAGGAGTCATTTGCGGTCGTCGATGACCCGTTCGCCCCTGGCGAGAAGATAGGGCTTATGAAGGCGCTCAGGCCTGATATGGCACTGGTTCATGGCGTTTGTGCGGACCGCTGTGGAAACACGATCATGACATACCCCCTGGGGGCTGATGTCTTTGGGGCTTGGGGAGCTAAACAAGGAGTTATCGTCAGTGTGGAGAAGGTCGTTTCTACTGAGTACATACGCAGACACTCTCACCTTGTCCGCATTCCTGCTTACATGGTCAGGGCCGTTTGTGAAGTGCCCTATGGGGCCCATCCCATCGGAATGACAAACTGCGGATTGCCTGACTTCGAGCACTATTTCGAGGACTACGAGTTCATCATTGATGTCACGGAAGCTTCAAGGGATGCCGAGAAATTCTCGAAGTGGATAGAGGGCTGGATTCTGGGTTGCAGAGACCACCATGAGTACCTATCGCAACTCGGTAGCGAGAGGCTTCTTTACCTTAAGGGGAAGGCTCATTCGGAGTCGTGGAAAGATATGGCATTGGCCGGGATAAAGAAGTTGGATTCTGAGAGGGAACCGAACTCAGCAGAGAAGATGGTGATTGCTGCTTCGCAGGTCATAGAGTGCAAATTCATTGCCGGAGGATACAAGACGATACTGGCCGGTGTGGGACTGTCAAACCTGGCGGCGTGGCTGACAGCATACAGGCTTAAGGGAAGGGGCTGTGACGTCGATTTGATGGCCGAGATAGGCATGTACGGTTACCTGCCCAGAGCCTCGGATCCGTTCATATTCAGTCAGCACAACATGCCGACCTGCAAAATACTGAACAACATCGAAACTCTGCTCGGAGTCTTCGTCGGTGGCTCTTCAAACCAGTGCCTGGGGGTTTTGGCAGCAGGGCAGATAGATAGACGTGGAAATGTCAACTCTACGAAAATACCGGGTCTGGCGTATCTTGTCGGCTCCGGAGGAGCCAACGATATCGCTAGTGGTAACAGAGAGACGGTAGTAGTAGTCAACTCAGGGAAGCAGAGGCTGGTGGAAAAGGTGCCCTACATCACGTTTCCCGGGAATAGAGTAACGACGGTAGTTACGGATGTCGGGGTCTTCGAGAAGCTCGGCGGGGGAGAGACGTTTGCCCTGACGGCCTACATTCCGGCCCGTCCCGAACAGACAGCAGAAGAAGCCATAGCCAACATAAGGGAGAGGGTCGGCTGGGAATTGGAGGTGGCACGGACTTTGACGAAGGCCGAGCCGATAGCCACAGACGAGTTGACTTTGTTGAGGCTATTCGATCCTGAAGGGTTCTACATCGGTTCATGAATGTGCGGGCAGAATACAGGCTCGTGATAGGTACGAAGGTGTGCTGAAGTCCGGGTGGAGTATGGAGCGAGTAGAGCGGCTCTCTCTGCTGCCTCCACGATATCGCCGGGGCTATCTTGTGAGCGCTGCTCTGATCTCGCTGTGCACGTATTGCGAGGGCTCTTGGGCCAGGTTTGACTCCAGGATTCTCGAGGCCTTAGCACCCCCGATCTTGCCGAGTGCCCAGGCAGCATGCCCGCGAAGCGGTTCATCTGGGCACTGCATTGCTTGAGCCAGCACGGGTAGAGACTCGGGATCTGCTTCATTGCCCAGAGCGACTGCGGCATTTCTCTGGAGATAACGCTTGTTGTCAACATAGTTCAGCAGTACGAATAGCCGCCTGAAATGTTCATCGGACATATTCACCAGTTTGCCCAACTGGAAATCGGCGGCTATGTGCTCCAGGTACGGATTCGGTGGCAGTTTCGCCTTGAGCCTTGGCTGATTGCGGGGGCAGACCTGTTGGCAGACATCGCAACCATAGACCCATGTGCCCATGTGGTCTCTGATTTCCGGCGGTAACACTGCTTGAGTACCGCCAAACCATGATCCTGGTGCATTATAGGAGTTGTAGGCGATGCAATGCCGTGGGTTCATTTTGAGTGGCTCATAAAGAGCTCCGGTAGGGCACGCCTCAAGGCACAAGTTGCACTTCTCAGGGCATTTAACCTCAAAGGTCGGCTCATCGTATTCCAGTTCCTTGTCTATCACAAGGGTGGCGATGACGACGAAGGAACCAATTCCTTCGGCAAAGGCAAATGTGTTCTTGCCATAGCTGGTGACTCCGGCGCGGGCACCCGCCAGCCGCGCAGGCAAGTCGAAGGTGGCTTTGCCCACCTTAGCCCCCTGCTTCTCGAGGAACTCTCTGAGCAATCGGTAACGCGCCCGGTGAACAGGAATGGGAGGTGCGCCGCCCAGAGATTGATAGGCCCGCCCCACTTTGCCTACCATGTCCAGGGGATATGAATGCCTGAAATAATCGAAGACGGTGACAATCACTGACTCTGCTTCCTGTAGAATAGTCTTGGGATCGACCCCCTGCAATAAACCCCAGCCAGGACCTGTAGCCCAGCTATACATGTCCTCTCGTTTCAGTATTTCTTCCTCGTAGAGAGTGAATCTCTCGGCTGTGGTGAACCCCACTCGGTCATAGCCAAGGGCGAGGGCATACTCCTTGATATCTGAACTAAGCGACATAGCTCACCTGCCGTTTCGTGTGCCAGACAACGATGCGGCCATCATTCTGCCTGTAATTGTAGCACGAAGCGAAGCAGGTTCATAAGCGCTTGTCCCTGTACGGTGCCGACCGGGCAGTGCCTGAAGAGTTTATTAGCGCGGGCCGACTCAGCCTAGCGTTTGAAGGTAAGCTACAAACCTCCTTACCAGGCCATTTGACTCCTGTCATTCTGAGCCGTGAGCTCGGTCCATCTCTCACGCTGAAGGCTTTTGGAGGCGCGAGGAGTCTTCGCCCTGCTCATGCCAGGCTCCCTGTACTAGTCCCCTTTTTGAGGAACGATGAGCGGTGTATGCCGTTAATCGACATTGAAGCGGTAGTCGCCCGGTTTGCAGAGAATCAGGAGGATAATCCCCGAAAGGTATTGACAGGATTGGATCTCATGGCAATAATATAAGTAGAAGCAAGAAAGGATGCTATAATGGCAACAGCTTATTGTGTGAAGTGCAGAAAAAAGGTGGACATAAGAAACCCCAGGTTGATCACAATGAAGAACAAGAGGCCGGCAACAGAGGGTGTCTGTCCCGCTTGCGGCACAAAAGTGTTCAGAATAGGGAAGTGAGCTCATATCGTGTCTTTTGTTGATCAATGCTGGCAGAGGTTGAGATGGAGTTCAGACCCTGGCAGCGAATCCGTGAGTTTTGGTCGAATGTGGATGAGATTGTGAAGGAGTATCGAGAAGACGCTGGACAGTGGGGAGGTGATGTGCCATGAGCTAAGATTCTGAAGAGGCTGAACCGGCACCTACAAAGGTGCAGCAGAAAAAGCGGAACCCAATTTGTTAAAGAGGAGGTGCTGAGATATGGATTGGGCTAATATAATAGAGCCGTTCCAGAGTTTCTTTGGAATTCTCATAGCTTTCTTACCCAAGGTCATCGCCGTACTGGTCCTGTTGCTCCTGGCCTGGTTTTTGGCAAGAGTCCTCAGGTCAGGCACCCAGAGGGTCATGCGAGCCAGCGGTATCGACAGGAGACTGGGTAAGGGTGGAGCTCCCGGGGATGGAAGTCAGTATCCGGTGGCTGAAGGCGCGGGCGCAGCAGTTTTCTGGATCGTATGGATATTGTTCATACTGGCCATACTGCAAGTTCTGGGCGTAGAAGGTCTTTTCGACTCAATCGTGGTTATATTCGAAAGAATCTTTGCCGCCATTCCGCACATTATGGGCGCTGTAGTGGTCCTTGCCATCTTCTATTTCATTGGCCGTCTCGTGGCCAAGCTGGTTACGAGATTGCTAATCGGAATTCGCTTTGACGACTTGCCGGTCAAGTTAGGTCTAGCGAAAGAGCCTGTTGAAGGATCCGGCTCTCCTTCCAATGTGGTTGGCTACATTGTGATGGTGTTCATAATGCTCTTTGCCGTAATGATGGCGGCAACGTTGCTCGATTTTCCTGTCGTGAATGAGCTAGTCGCCGGCTTGACCCAGTTCCTGGGGCTGATTATTCTGGGGGTCGTCATTATCGGGTTCGGCATCTTTGTTGCCAGCTTTGTAGCGAATATTCTGCGGGCGGGTGGCAGAACAGAATCCATCATTTCCCTGGTCAAGGTCCTCATTATTGTGTTGAGTGTCGTGCTGGGAATACGTGCGATGGGTTTTGCCGACGATCTCATCTTGCTGGGCTTTGGGCTGATTCTGGGCGCAGCCGCTATAGCAGTTGGCATTGCCTTTGGACTCGGTGGTCGCAAGGCGGCCGCTGAGCTTCTGGCCCGCTGGACCAAGACCGGCTCTGGCAGCGGCGAAACCAGTGATAAGGCCGATAAGTGACGGGCAGATGGATAGATAGAGAAAGCGCGCTGATTTACAGGATCAAGGTACTTTAGGGCTAGAAGGGACCGGATAATCCGCTCTGACTTCCCGGTCCCTTTTCCTTACGTGTGCTCACCCAAAGACGATGTCACTCGTCTTGATTTCACTGTCGGTGGCTGTCGCATTCCTAATAATCGTTAAACTCGTTCGCTTGTCAGGCTGACAGCGATGAGGAACTTACAGAGGCAGAAGCCAGCCTCAACAAGCTTGACAGAAAGGAGAAGAATATTCAGCAGCTACTGTCAGATTTGCTGAGGGCGGCATTGAGGAGAGGTGGTTGCTCTGCAAGACGGTGTGCAAACGCGTGCAGGCAAAGGACAGCAGGGTTGAGAATGTCGAGTTGCACGCTCACCTCGTCCATATTGCCCTAAGGGCTGTGAATTCGGAATCTGCGGTAGGTGGTGGGCCACTGCGTACAATAGCAAGAACTTTTGACCTCGCCTTTGCCTTGACCTTCTAGGAAGTATATCCAGAGATTAAGTGGAGATCGAATTGACTGCGATACTGAACCTGAAGCCGGAAACCACAAAACAGCTTCATGCGAGAATACCAGAAGGGGTTTACAAAAAGCTGAAGGTGAAAGGCGTATCCGAGGATACTTCTATACAGAAGTATTTGGTCCAACTCATAGCGCAAAGCCTAGGAGAGTATCCTACTGAGGAGAAGATCGTTCTAATTGTAGATGACGAGGCAATTCTAAGGGAGTCGCTAGGGGAGTACCTCAAGGACACTTACCAGGTGGTAACGGCCGGGACGGGTGAAGAAGCGCTGGAACTGATAGAGAAGCAGGACTTCGATATTCTGGTCATAGATGTGAGACTGCCTGGAAAAACCGGGCTTCAGGTACTAAGAGAGGTGAAGGAGTCAAAGCCGTACATTAAGTCCATCGTTATGACGGCCTATCTCTCAGCAGAGCTGGCAGTTGAGGCGATGAAACTGGGTGCTGCTGATTATCTAATCAAGCCTGTTGTGCCTGATAACCTAGAGAGGCTTATCCAGGAGACTCTCCTTAAAGGCAAAGGTAGACATTAGGAGGGCGAGGGCCTACTTTTGTTCTGAGGGGTTATAGGGCGCCATGCAGTTACTCGATATACTATAATGGGTGCTGCTTTCCCCTTAAGTTTCTGTGGCTCGAGTTCCTCGGTTTCTATATAATCTTTTGTTTGATTATAAGTCTCAGCACCAATCCAGACTTCACCGCCGGGGGCGCTACTACAAATGCGTGAAGCAATGTTAACGGAATCTCCGATGACGGTATATTCGGAGCGTCCAACCGAGCCTATATTGCCGGCTAAGGCTATACCAGTGTTAATGCCAATACCAAATTGCACTGGGAGTGGCCGGTTATCGCTTTTCTGTAGTTCAGCAGCTTTCTGCTGTGCTTCCCACGCTGCCTTGACTGCCAGCAATGCATGCTCTGGCCGAGATTGCGGCGCGTTCCATACTGCTATGATACTATCGCCCCAAAACTTGTTAACTATACCATCATGCTGTACTACTGAATCGGTCACAACTGATAAGTAAGTATTTAGCATTTCCACTATAGCTTCAGGAGACAACTGCTCACTTATCGGCGTATAGTTACGGATATCAGCAAAGAGCACACTTACCTCCCTTTGCTCACCACCGAGGCGAAGTTCTCCAGCATCAGCTCGGCTAAGTATCTCCTTGGCTACTTGGGGTGAAATATATCGACCAAAAAGCTCCTTGACAAACTTTTTATCCGACTGCTCACTAACGACCATGTAAAGAACGTTACCGACATAAACTACCGGTAGTAGCAACAGGGGATAAAGCAGATCTAGGCTATATCCTCTGTCGAAAGCAAAGAAGCCGGCTACCAGGGAAGCAACAAATAAGCCTCCTGTTATCCCCACTCCCTTAGCTACATCCCTCCAGTACCAGGTCCCACACCGGGGCAAGGCAAAGGCAGTGATGCTAACCAGCAGCAGCATAATCATTAGCGTGATGATTATGCCAGGCTTTATCAAGAAACGCTCTGTGAGAATGGTATCCATGGCAGCAGCGTGTATAAAAACTCCGGGAATCTTGCTGACTGAGGTGGGGATTGCCCAGGCGTCGGGCTCACCGGTAGCGGTCATCCCGATCAATACTATCTTGTTATTGACTATCGACGGGTTAAAGTCGCCGCTGATAACATCACCGTAGGAGACGTACGGCCGTCTTTCATTATCGGCGGAAAAGTTGATACGTAGATAATATGAGGTATCAACTGGAATATCACGAGCCAACAAGTTAACGGTGCCATTTTCGAGCAGATATTCTTGCGGTAGAGGCATGGAGAATAGCCTGTGAAGTACAGCCAGGGCCAATGCGGGATAGACTTGTCCTGAGCTTGACTTAACAAGCAGCGGTAGTCGCCTCACTGTGCCATCGCCATCGGGAACCACATTGGCATGTCCAATATTACTGACGGCCTGTTCTAGAGAAGCTATCGGCAGCAGGAAATTATCATAGGTAATCTCAGCTCTGGCCTGGGAGACACGTTGAGTGCCAACGGCGGCCAGGACAACATTGTCCGCCTTGACCATTGCTGTTGCCAGCATCTCATCATCGGATGAACTATCGGCGAAGATGACATCAAAGCCGATTACCTTGGCTCCAGCTTGGCTCAGGTTATCGATAGCTTGAGCATGGAGAGTGCGTGGCCACTCTGCCCACCGTCCATAAGTGTCGAGGGTATCGTCATCGATACCAGCGATAACGATATTAGGAGAAGGGGGTTCAGAGGTGAAAAGCTGGTCCGAAAACCACAGATTGATGCCATACAATGGTTGAACCAGTAAAGCCACAAGCGTAAAGAGGCAGCCCACCCATATGATTACTAACGTATGATGAAGGCGCTTGCGTTGGCGTCTGGTTCTTCTACGCTTGGATAACGGATTAACTGTAATCTTGATTCGCCTCTAGGTATTTGTTGCTCGTCGCGGACTTTTAAGACGGCCTCGCCATTATAATATATTGCTCTTAGCTTGGTACAACCAAGCCGGGAAAGGTATTAATAATAGTCCAGCAACCCAGCTAACGCCTTCTATGTGCTACTAGTAAAATGAAGTGAGTCGAGAGAGTCTGCGGTCGTATATCCATAGGCAGCCTCAGCACCACCTTCAGGAGCAGATGTGATGATCCAATCCTTAGGACAGTGCTTTACATAGTATATGACGTCTGCTGCCTCTACCCAGACATAATAATAGTGTCCTTCAGCAACAGTAATGGTATCAGATGTTACGTGATTAGTCCCATCTACCAGCTTTTGAGTATCCTCGTCTGTAGCCCACCCATCAATGGTATCATCCCAAATAAATATTGAAGCCGTCGCCCCCGTATCTATTTGAACATTAATCCTGGCAAGAGTTCCTGTGATTGTAACTGTGACGGTAGCTGTATCGGTACCGCCGTTACCATCGCTGATGGTGTAGGTGAAGCTATCGGTACCATTGAAGCCAGGGGCTGGGGTGTAGGTGACATTGCCACCATTATTGGTGACTGAGCCATTAATCCCTTGAGTCACTGAGTCCACAGTCAGTGTATCACCGTCGATATCGGAGTCGTTATTCAGGACATCGATGGTGACCGGGGTATCCTCTGGTGTGGTAGCATTATCGGCTACTGCCACCGGTGGGTCGTTGACGTTGGTGACAGTGATGTTGAAAGCCTCTTCATAGTAGAGCGTACCTGAGTCGGTAGTCCGGACACGGATTGAGTAGGAATTCCTGGTCTCATAGTCGAAGCTGGCAACGGTCCGCAGCTGACTGTCGGCGATGGTGAACGAGGCGATGTCATCAGCACCCTCGCCGCTCACCAGACTGTAGGTAAAGGTGTCACCAGTGTCTGGGTCGATGGTTGAGAAGTTGCCCACCGCCGTGCCGGAAGGCTGGTTCTCAGCTACGCTGCTGTTGTCCAAGCTGATGTCCGTAGGCACATCGTTGACACCATTAATGGTAATGGTCACAGTGGCAGTATCGCTACCGCCATTGCCATCGGATACCGTGTAGGTGAAATTATCGGTGGTTGAGCCGCCAGCCTGCAGATACTCGAATTGTCCATTAGGGTCATAGGTGAAGGAGCCATCCGCATCCCAAGCGGTGACTGCACCTACAGTCCCGCTGGTATCCACTGAGGTTACAGTTAAGGTATCACCAACATTGGGGTCGGAATCATTGTCCAAGACTCCCGGAGCAGAAACAGTTACTGGGTTATCCTCATTGGTAATAGCGGCATCGTCTTCTGCCAGTGGTGGATCGTTCAATGGTATGAGCTCAGGTGGCTGACCGGATTCAATAATGCATTGTTGTCCCTCAGGGATCTGCAGTTCCACGCCCTGCCCAATGGCATATACGACCCCTTCCTGATTAATTATCAGGGTATTAACTATCTGGGGTGTGACGTATTCGACGGTAACTATCATGGTACTACCCCTCACCCCCGCCACACCAGTTGGTGTTTCGACTTCGTAGCTAGATGCTGGGTCGAGAAGCTTTGTCACGCGGCTTATGGTAGTCCCTATTGTCTGCGTCAGAGTGATGGTTGTGACGCCAGTGTCACAGGAAAGATCGAGTGAAAGAATCTCGATCTCGGTGCCCGCTTCCAGTTCCATAGTGCTGCCATCAAAAAAAGTAATTTCGGCGCCGGAATCATCGCCGGTCTTTATGGTATCTCCGATTTCTAGAGACATCCCGATCTGCGCTTCTACCCAACTGTCCGTACCTGCCTTCATTACGGATACATCCCCCTCGGTTATCGAAAGTATAGTAAGCGTCGAAGGACATGGCGATCCTCCGGCACAGCCGACTAAAGTTAAGGCCACTAGAATAGACAGAACAAGTATTGGCAGCAGCTTTTTACGCATGGTAGGTCTCCTGTAAGTGCCGAGAGTGTTTTACCAGCAACATAGGCTTTTGATGGTATCTATTGTTCATCTGCAATGCATTACTTGTCGTGATACACAACATGTAATTTCTCTCGGCTAATTTTGACTTTTTGGCTACTAACGCGATAATTCTACTAGCATTGGGCGGTTTATTAGTACCAGTAGACGGAAGTACCGTGTTACACTGTATAATGCTTATAATGCTATAGTACAATCGGAATGTCAAGAGGGTTTTATCTTGGGAGCGAAAGGGGCCTAGCGCAGCAGAAGTAACCTTTCTCATAGTGTGAAACAGGATATAACTATGGCAGAGAACAGAGTAGACGAGACTGCAGAATTACCCAAATTCCGGCAAAGATACCGGAAATCCGAGGTCATCTTTGAAGAAGGAAGTACCGGCAGTGAAATGTATCTCATCCATAGCGGGAGGGTACTGCTCTCGGTTCGGCAGAACGAAACTCAACAGATCGCGTTGGTCGTTCTGAAGCCCGGTGATTTTTTCGGTGAGATGGCTCTGGTGGATGACTCCCCACGGTCAGCTACAACCTCGGCTGTTGAGGACGACACCGAGTTAATTGTCATAGATAGGGCTAGATTCCTGTTTATGGTGCGACAACAGCCAGAATTCGCCCTCAGTCTCATGCACACTTTGTGTCAGAGACTAAGAGACATGGATAAACGATTATCCCCTGAAGGAGTCTCACCGTGAAAGAGAAGCCACTTAGCCCTCGGGTGCAGACTAAGATTGAAGTGCAATCAGAGCCATCCAAAGTAATTGAGCTGGCGCCGGGAATCTACCAACTTCGTGGCGAAAAGCCCGGAAGTCATGTCTATCTTGTCAAGGGCGATACCAAGAATGTTCTTATTGATACCGGGCTTGCCGGCAAATTCCCCGTTTTAAAGCGTCGGCTTACTGAATTAGGCCTGCGTGTAAGGGACGTAAATCTGATTATATTAACACACGAACATTACGACCATATTGGTGCTACCGCCATCTTCCACCGAACTGCTGTAGTAGCAGCACACCGTTTAGCGGCCAATAAACTGGAGTTACAGGATGAATTTGTCACCTTCCTTAACCGCGACCAACCCAGTAAACCCTTCTGGGTAGATGTCTGGCTGGAGGACGGCTCTATAATTGACCTTGGAAATTATGAACTTCAGGTAATACATACGCCGGGGCACACCTCGGGTTGCATCTGCCTATATGAGCCAAGAGCGGGATTGCTCTTCACTGGCGATACAGTGTTTGCTGGAGGCACTCTGTCCGAGATAGCTGTGGGCGGTAACGTCAGCGACTATGTGAATTCGGTCCGGCGTTTGAGTAATCTGAAGATTAAGCAGCTTTACCCCGGTCATGGTAGAGTATCCAGTACACCCGATGAGGACTTGCCCAAAGCCATAGTGTATGCCCAGACAATGCTTGATGACTGCAAGAGCTTTTTTGAAGCTTTCATTAAGACCAGAAAATTGCAGGACAAGCTTGGATCGGCCTTTGGTTACTGGACAGAGTCCCAGGATTAAGAGAAATAGCCGCTTGACTAAAGGGTTCGCCCTTTTATTCTTAAACAGCCTATGGCGTACGGATAGCTGCATATTTCTACTACAGGATAAGCTCGTCACCCTCGTGGGCAATATCAATCGAGGTCCCCAGCAATTTGGCTACTTCTCTGACTTCTCTCTCTATCTCGGGCTCATGTTCGGGGCTGACGTGAATTACAGCCACCTTTGGCAGATAACCATTTACTCGACGGAGCTCAATCAATTCCTCCTTGAGCATCTCCGGACAAAGGTGACCTGCATCTTTAGCTGCATTGGCGAGACTATTAGGCCAAGTTACATCAGCTATTATCAATTGCGGAGATATGTTGCCCCACACAGAAGAAAGCCCGGGACCCGTATCGCCTGTATAGAATAAGGTCTTTCCATCTCCAGAAGTTATTTCGAAGCCCACGCCGTTAAGAGGATGTCGCATAGGCACTGCCATGACCTCATAGCCTTCTATGTTCTGCCGATTAAAAAGTTCCACCGGGACTAATTGAAGTGTCGCCTTTCGCAAGAATGAAGCCTCGCTGGTGAATTTGGGGTAGACTACGCCATCAATTAGGTGAGACGAGAGAATTTCAAGGGTCTTCGGAGTGGCGATGACTTTGGTAGTGCGGTCAGAATTGCTGAAGGCAAAAGCGGGGACGGCCCTGATATGATCGTAATGACCGTGAGAAAGCAATATCGCCTTTATCTTCCTCTGCTCGGGGAAGGTCAGTTCTGAAACCAGGCTCCCTGCATCTACAGCGAGGACATCATCAATGAGGAAGGACACGAGCCTCGTGTTTTTGGACTCCGCATTATGTGTCCCCAGAAATCTTATTATCACCGAAATCACCTCGTTGCCATATCATTATATTGGTCTTTAAGAAATCCGGCTAATTCACCTCTTCCTTTCGGGCGTAGTCATGAAGACTAAAGTACTCTCAGGCGCAATGACATAATTTTCTGATGGGTCATAAACCCAGTCCTCTCTTGTCTTGATGGCAAGTAGCAGGGCATGGGTGTATCTCTTCAGATTCAACGCCAATATAGGTTTGCCAACAAACAAGTCGGGCACAGATAATTCTTCAACCGGCAGACTTTTCTCTTTATCCCGCAGCATTGTGTCTAAAAACGATACTACCGTTGGTCTTACCATTTCGGAAGCCATTCTCAGTCCGCCAATGGCAGTAGGTGAAACTACGGCATCGGTGCTAGCCTTCTTCAGCTTTTCGCTGTTTCAGATTTCATTACACCGGGCCACCACTCTCAGGTTGAGGTTAAGCTGCTTCGCGGTTAGACTCACTACTAGATTCTGGTTATCATCTCCAGTTACGGCGAATAGTCCCTTGGCTTTCTCGATACCGGCTTTTGAAAGGGTGACGCTGTCAGTAGCATCCCCCTCTATGAAGACCTCACGTTGGGGCGATTCCAGACTTTTCTCTATGTTCTTTCTGTTGGCGTCTACTATTACATGGGGTC
Source organism: Dehalococcoidia bacterium (assembly GCA_030610855.1). Taxonomy (GTDB): domain Bacteria; phylum Chloroflexota; class Dehalococcoidia; order GIF9; family AB-539-J10; genus RBG-13-51-36. The sequence continues at coordinate 6,335 of JAUWQY010000004.1, read as the reverse complement.
TTTTGGTAGCATAAAGCTCACTTACTATATAGAAGCCCACCGAGCCGAGGCCGCATACAATGTAAGGATCTCTAGAGTTACCGGCTACTTTCTCCATTCTTCTCCTCCTAAATGATTGCGTTAGCTCCCCTTCCGCCACGAGAGCGGTAAGATTGGCAACAACGTATAACAGGACACCGACTCCAGAAAAGGCAATGAATATCGTAAATATCCTTCCTGCAACATTGCCAGATAGATTAATGATTTCTCCAAAGCCAATTGTTGAAATAGTGATGACTGTCATGTAGAGAGTATCCACAAATGAGTATTGTCTGCTACCAATGAACCAGTAACCCACTGTGCCTATCAATATGATGGCTATCAGGATGGCACCAGACCAGATGAATTTTCTGTAAATTTCTGAAGACATAGCTGTCCCCGTATTCTATATGATATGACTGATTTACCTCAAGGACTGCTTTACTGGTGACTCAGCCCATATGAATAAGACATTGCTGAAGATGAAAGTTTTACAGTTTACCAAGACACTGTAGCCAGCAAGTATCCCAGTCTATGGGCACGCAATCTCTCTCAGGAATGCGAGAGTGAAACCGTCTTGGCGAGCGATGTAAATTCATCTTAGGACCAGTTTATCCTTTGTTTCAGTTTCTTTGATTTGAATGAACTCCTAGGCGTACATCCGAGACCAGGCAGCCTGCATTTGTTCAGTTCCAGTTAGCCTCAGGATGAAGAGCAGGAGATTGACTTTCGCTGTCTGCACAATCCTCGGGATTGTGCAGCCCCGGCGTTTCACACAAACACTCAAAACGTGGAATGGTGGGGAAGGGGGGACTCGAACCCCCACGCCTTTCAGCACATGATCCTAAGTCATGCTCGTCTGCCAATTCCGACACTCCCCCGATAGGAAACTACCTAATACAATAGCATTTTACAAGGCTCGCCTCAAGCTATCGCCATTCTAGCATTGAGCGATGCAAGTGAGATACACTGCTGTTCAATTGGGAATATATATGCGGAAAATGAATTTTGTGGTAAGATAGACAATAAACTCTTCCTTGAGGGGGTTTGAGACTATGAGTGTACAAGCAGAAGAATTAAAAAGAATAGCTGAGAAAGTTCTATATATCCTGGGTGTTATGGATTATTCCGAGTTACAGCTTACATACGCACTAAAAACTGAGGGAAAATGGAAAGTAAGCTTTGCGTATGATCATTCCCATCGCGCTATTAGAAGGCTAGGGTCTTTTGCGGTTGATGCGGAAAGTGGAGAAATCGAAGGGATGTGGTTGGATAGGTCATGGAAGTAAATAGAAATACTATGCTCTAAATGACTGGTAAAATTACCCTGCCAGCTTCAAAATGCAGTCATAATCTCTCCCATACTCTTGAATAACCCCCAGCAAGTTCCAGGAACACCATACCAATTAGGCCTACTACAAATTAGGTGTTATGTCCCCAGAATAATCCTTGCGATGAGAAGCAAATAGGTTCTTGTAGCGCCTCTCGTAATCCGCAATCTCATTCTCAACACCCGCTTTAAACATGTCATTGACCGACTGCATTGCAATTACCATGCACTCACATGCCGCCATGAACCATTTTTCAACCTCTTCTATTTGAACGCTGAGATGAATTGAGGCGATGTGGCTATCAGACTGACCAGCCATGTGTGAACCAGCTATATCTAAAATGTTTGAATGAACAGTCCAGCTCAGTACTGTGTAAGCAGTAGTGTAGAAATCGTACAATCCCGCCTTTTTGGCAAGATATTCTGTGGTCGTGTCTATTCTCTTCGTATCAATTAGCCTATCCAATTCTTTAATACGCTCAGTTAAGTCTCTGTCCTGAGAGCCTGCTAAGTTCAGACTTGATTTCCTAAATTTGCATAGTGCCCTTCGCTTGGCTATCAAATGACTTTGGTAGAATTCCTCAGCCACCTCTGCGTGCATGGTTATAGCACGGAGAGCAAACAACGCCTCCATGAGTGTCCGAAGCAAGATTTTGGCTTCATTGAGCATACCCCGTTCAATCAGGATAATTGTTCCCTCGAAAATACTCAGTGCCCTGAGGAAAAGAGCAGCAGCCAAGCATTCTTGGCGATTGTCTGAGTGATAGGCAGTTTTAGATGTAATAGCTATAGAAAACTTGTTGATGGACTCGCACAGTGTAAACCACTCAGCATACTGCTTACGACATTGTTGTGAGTATTCTAACATTGCAGTGCTTAGGAAACCTTCTTCCTTAAATTCAGACATCCTTTCTATCCTCCATGCTAGCAACCACAATATGGATTATATCACGGAGTCTTTGGACGGACTAAAGCAGATAATATTCTAGGTTGATACAACCAGACAGAGAGCGAAGATAATCCACATCCTCCTGATTAACTATATCCCTCCAAGCTTCAAAGCAATTGTCATGAATTCCAGGGAGACCATACCAATTAGGTCTACTACAAATCAGGTATTATGTCCCCAGAATAATCCGGGCAACATCGGGCAACTTTTTTGAGAGGGGCGTAGCTAAAATCGAGGAAAAATCAAAAAATAATAACGTTAATAGTATAATGTTAAAGGTTAATAGTGGTAACTCCACAGTTAGCCACAAATAATTACAAAACTTGAAAAATATGCCATTTTGTGTATAAATAGGCTTGTATTTTATAGTTGTCAACCTTGGTGTTTTGGCTAATAGAGAAACGGAGGGAAGGTTACTATGGCAGATAAAGTTGAACCTCGAAGGGTTAGAATGATACCTCATCCTGACCCAAATAAAGCGAGCTTAGGGCAAAAGATAAAGGGCCTAATTGTTGATTTTGAGACTACGAGGGAAGATTGGAATATATATCAGCTCGAAGATGGTACACGGGTTCGAATTAGAATTCATCCGACGCAGTTTAATAAAGCTCTTGACCCCCAAACAGAAGAGGTTATGTACAAAAATGGGCAACCCGTCTATGGGGTAGAAACTGGATTTGAAATAATTTTTGAACCGACTGAAGCCTTTACTAAACCTTAATCCCTTCGGCAGGAGGAAATTCATGGTTACCAAACAGAGAATAGAAACAACGCTTCCTTTCAAATATGAGTCCGTACCTGAGGTACTTGTAATTGGAAACAAGACTGTGATAGTTGCCGGAACCACATATTATAGAATAGATGCATCAGCAACAGAGGAATATGTTCCCCCCTTTCTATTAACCCTTATAACTCCTATAACTCCTATAACTCATACAACTCCTACAATTGGGGATACTAGAGAAATCTGGGGCTCAGGATGTATAGATTTATACTCCACGGTGAAAGTTTCTTATAGAGAACCAGTAAGGGTTGAGGAGCCAGCTTATACCACGGTTGAGAGCGAATTTTATGATCTAGCTCAACAGTGGAAGCAGGAACGTCCATGTGGCGCAGATGTATCGGAAATAGCTATGCATCCGTCATACCAGCGGATTATTGGAATGGGGCCTGATGTAGTCCCGTTTCTTCTTAAGGAGCTAGAACGTGAGCCAGAGCACTGGTTCTGGGCATTAAATTCCATCACAGGAGTGGATCCAGTTCCACCAGAGAGCCAGGGGAAATTGAAGGAAATGGCAAAAGCATGGGTAGAATGGGGTAAAAAACAGGGTTATAGATGGTGATCCAGTGTGGATTGATAATCGGTTCCCAAATATGGGAAATACCAGCTACAAGGTAACTAGTGGCCCTTCAAAAGAGTATAACTGCATCGCGTGGGCTGCTGGCGATACTGCAAGATGGTGGTCCAACGTACCAGGTTATTGGTGGCCTACAACAAACCGCAGTTCGTTTGTGAAAAGTCTGGTGGACGTGTTTGCTGGAATGAGTTATGAGATTTGCGATAGTACCTCTTTAGAAGAAGGCTTCGAGAAAGTTGCACTTTATGAGAAAGCTGGTTTATGGACACATGTTTCCCGACAATTAGTTAATGGCCACTGGACAAGTAAACTTGGACTTAAGGAAGATATTGAGCACGAAAGCCCTGAAGTATTAGTTGGTGACTTATACGGCACGGTTCATTGCATTATGAGAAAAAGGCAGATATGACCACAAAAAGCACAACCCACGGAATGAGATGCCACGGAATGAGATGCCGCCCTCACTACATCCTCTCAGTCTCGAGCAGGCATTGGGGAAAGCAATGAACGTGCAACCTTTTCTGGAGAATAATGACGATATTGTCAAGGCTATGCTCCTCGCAATGACAAAGTGAGAGCTCAATAAATTAGGCTATGTCTCCCGCTCTGTTCTATTTCCTTGTTCTACCAATACTTACAAGTATTGCACCAAAGGTCAAAGCGAGAGCCAAAGCAGTAATAGATGCTGAAAGCATGTCAGTATGCCACCTTTCGTCAATCCACTCGTATATGTATTGAGAAATTGGATTCCCTTTTTGTGCCGCAATTAATAACAATATTCCTATTGTTACCAAAGCACCAAATAGTAACTCTGGTCGATTCGAAGTAACTCTAGCAACTAAATAAAAGAGACAAAGGGAAACCAACGCTATAATTAACCATATAAATAGCCACAACAACAATAAACGCCATTGTCCCAGAATTAACTGCTGCAAGTCTGGCAACTTCCAACCACTATAGTGGAATAGAGCTAACCCATAAATGATGATTGTTACTACTACTACACAAATAACTGCCCATCTCCATGTTAAAGGCCAAAGGGCGAACTTTCTTTCTTCCATCTCCGGTGGGTGTTTAACAAACAAGGGCCAATGACACCATTGGCACGACGACCATTTGTCGTCTACTATAGTCCTTTGACCACAGTTAGGGCATTTCTTTGTCCTATGCCTTACCATCTCCGTATTTACTTAAAATGATATCCCACCACTCAACTAAATCTCAAGATGCTTTTTGACCTAGGGATGAGTGAGGTAAAGCTAATACCCTACTCTGCCCCTCTCTCCCCGAGTTAACGCAGCAGTAAATATTCCCGCTGCGCACAAATTCCAGGACACCATAGCAATTAGGCCTACTACAAATTAGGTATTATGTCCCCAGAATAATCCCCTTCAGATAGAAGAGCGTCTTTGATACACACCTCTGCTGACTCTAATAGTCTCTCCTCTCCTTACAAGCTCTGATAGTCTCTTTCTAACCGAGTGGTGAAAGTTGGGTTGATCGTAGGTTTGTTCTTCTTGCTCTGGAGTAATGCTCACCATACCACTATACTTTATTTCATCGCAAATATCTTTCCACCACATTGGGTGGTCGTGCTTCTTCAAGACCTGTCTTATAGCGTCTGTTAAACCAACGATTCGCTCCCTCATTTCACTCTCCTCAAATTACCTTGTCTGGGGTATTCGTCTAGTAGTTTGATTATACACAATGTAAAATTGGATGTGAATTGGTAGGTTGGTATCTTCCAGAGAAGAAGTATTGAAAAATCTTGGGCACAAGCGGAAATAAATTTGAGAAGGTGGCATAATTATATAAGCTAAATCGAGATGAAAGCATTAGTGCAGCGGGTTTCCAGGGCCTCAGTGGGCGTGAATGACAAGATAGTAGGCAAGATTGGCCAGGGACTGGTGGTTTTTCTCGGCGGTGCTCAAGGTGATTCGAAGGAAGACGCTGGTTACCTGGCAAACAAAGTGGTTAACCTGCGTATTTTTGCCGACGAGGAAAGCAAGTTTGCCCTCTCAGCGCTGGAAACAAGGGGAGATATTTTAATAATAAGCCAATTTACTCTTCTAGCTGATTCACGCAAAGGGAGGCGACCCAGCTTCACCGAGGCGGCCCCACCGGACCTGGCTGAGGAATTATATGAGTTTTTTGTGGAGCAAGTTCGCTCCACAGGGCTCAAGGTGGAAACAGGGCTTTTTCAGGAGCATATGCTGGTGGAAATCCACAATGATGGGCCGGTCACCATATCGCTGGAAAGCAAGATGAGAAAATAATCGCATTAGCAACTTGTTGCAATAATTTTGTTTTCTTGTTATAATGCCCTCCGGCAATGAGCTGCCACGAAACTCTTCTAGAAAAGGGACATCGCTTAACTCCCCAGCGCATGCTGGTCATTGAGGCACTTCATAGTGCCGACGAGCACATCAGCGCTGAAGAAATCTACGAGCAGTTACATAGTCGCTATCCCTATGCCAATATATCCACTGTCTATCGTACTCTGGAGCTACTGAAGAAATTAGATTTAGTTACGGAAACTGACTTTGGCGAAGGGCGTGTCCGCTATCATATTACTGATAAAGGGCATCACCATCATCTTCTTTGCCGTAGCTGCGGTAAAATAATAGACCTGGAGGAACTTGTGCTACATCCGGTAAAAGATACCTTGCTTCAGGAATAC